>JAHBWQ010000001.1 GCA_019636915.1 Nitrospira sp.
CGACGGCCATTCCATGCGCCGCAAGCCCGACCAACAGGCCCACCCAGGGAGCAGCATCCCTACCCGCCGCATGTTGCGCCCCAATCACTGCTCCTTCTGCCATCGCAAACTTTGTAGCGGCTCGCGCAACAGCTTTCGTGGCAATCGCCGGCATCCGCTCCGATAGCCCCTTCTCCGCCAGTGCCGTCAGGTTCTGTGCCCGTTCCGACCGAACCGAAAACGAACGGCCCTGCGAATCAGTCAAGGTCAGATCCTCAAACGTCACTCGTGTCTTTTGCGGCACCAGCCGTGGGAGTGCCACACGAACCACACGGCCGTTCAGGCCGTACAGCACACTGTCTGCTATCCGATCTCTCTGGTACGGACCCCGAAAAACTCCTCTATTTAGTAAAACTAACTGTATTGCATCAAGACTGATCGGTAAGTCTAAAAACATGTCTTCCTTTCTTGGAGCGCGGCCATTATAGCTGATCATGACCACGTGAGCGAGTTCTTCTCCGGAGGAAGATGATGAGGGTGACCACGGCACATCTGGAAAGGCCTGGCGATAACTCTCAAACTCGGTTTTCAGGCCAAGTGCGTCGGCAGTCCGTAACAGATCAGTCTGTAAGGAGAGAGGAGCCGACAGCCTCGACCATCCTTTCATCGCCTGATAAGCCTCGTACGCATTTCGATAGGCGATAAACGCGTTATTGCGGTCCCCCGCAGCCTCATACAGGATGCCGCTCAGATACCGAGCAAACCCATCGTTCCGGTATTTATCCAAACCCTTGACTCTATCGCCCAACACATTCAGTCGATGATCGACCCGCCGAACCTCGACCAATGCCTCCTGGAGGTAGCCTTGAACCGCATAGTTCAGTGCCTTGACCACGTTGATCATCACATGCTCATAGGCATCCCCTTCGTAGGGCAACGCATTGTCGTTGGTTAGAAACGCGGCGGTCTCTGTGCGGATACTTCTGGTGTAGAGTCGCTCAACGTCCTCTTCAGCTTGCTCCAACACCGCACTGCTTTGCTCATATTGTCCCGCCACCTGCAAGACCAACCCACGGTCCATCTCATAGAGCAATCGCCCCTTCGCTCCATATTCTCCCTTCGCCTGCTCGACGATCGTCGCAGCTTGCTGTGGATTACCAGCGAGCAGACTCTGTTCGATCAACAGATAGTGATTGACGGAGGAACCACATCCAGTCGAGAGAACTGCAAGACAACCGGCCAGAAGTAACGAGATAGGGGAAATACCGCTCCACCGCACAGATCCCCCGTGGGCAAAGCGTGAGAGGAATGGTTTCAACGAATTCCGCGAGACTAACAGGATACTGAAACAAGCCACTAGAGTCAGGGAGGTGAAGGTTGAGGCTCAGGTTTAACGAATCAAGTGTCCTCACTCAATCCTTAACCTGTTCGGTTTAGCTTGCTGCGGCCTTACTGGACAGCTTTTTTGAGCAGCTTGCTAAAAGACTGTCCGCTTCTTTTCAACCACCTTCTTGATCTTCTTTTGCCCGTACCACACCTTCGCATTGCTTTCCAAGTCGATCATCTGAAGATCCACCTGGTAAAATACGGCTTTCGCCCCGTCTGCTTCGTCAAGAATGGTGGCAATCGTCCCCTTCATCATAAAATCGGCCCCAGTCTCTTTGCCAGGTGCCTTCTGTGTCTCTTCACGAGCATAGATCGCTTGTTCTTTTCGTTCGGTTCGAACCTCGTCGCGTTCACCCTTGCCGGCGACGAAGGTGACCTTTTGCGAATTGGTGAGTTCACGCTCTAAATCGGTAATAAATGTCTGAACACTGATATGCTCATGGCTGCTATTCAGGACAGTGCCCACCACAACGACAGGCTGACGCTGTTGGGCCTTTTCAAAATTCCCAAGCCAAGGATATTGGAGCGCATCCTTCACCATTGCCTCGGCAACCATCCGGGAGTCCGTATCGTTCCATCGCCCGCTCAGATCAGTCACCACGCCAGCATCGACACGAGTCACCTTGGTCTCATGACCACATCCGGACAGCGCAACGGTAAGACTCACGATGGCTGCAAGTGAAAGCCGAAACCGTTCGGCCACAATATCCTTCTGAGAAGATGTAGACATCGCATTCTCCATGTAGGACCAGCAGCGCTACGAAAAAACTCGGTTGAGGCCAACAAGATGGCTGCAATATTCCGTACAGTGCGAACACCAAAACAACCGTAGGATACTCAAAAGGGCTGTCCAGCAAGGCCGCAGCGGAGCGAAGAGGCGAGAACATTGCTGGCGGCCTTTTTCAGCATCCTGCTAGCGAGCACCTCGCTTATCCTCTTCCTGCTCTAACCGCTCGAACAGACGATCGGCGTTTTTCCTGACAAAATCCCGAACCTGGGAGTTGAGTTCCCGTGCCTGTTCCAAATTGTTCTTCATGTCTTCCAAACTCAACTTGGTCAGCACATAATAGGTATTGGTCTTTTGATCCATATATTGGTCGATCTTCCGGACCCCGCTGAGTGTCGCAGTCGTGATCGTTTTTTGAGCTCGTTCAACATTCTGCTCTTCCGTATTCCGTGTAAAATCTCCCGCCGTGGTTGATGCCGCATAGTCCCGCATCAGATAGCCCGTATAGGTCTCGAACGTTTTCGCAATCTCGGCTCTTCCACGATTCTCCGCTGTCTCCCAGGCAAGCGGTGCATTCCGTACGCCGGACACTGCCCCCACCCCGTAAAAGGCCTTGCTATCTTTCTCATTGAACGCACCCGACCCCTTCTGAACCCATTTTGGAGGGCCCCCACAAGCGGCAAGTCCCATCATAAAAAGGACGGCAAGACCGAGGCCGGCCAGTCTTGAGTACGTCGCTTGTGACCTGATCATACAACCTCCTTCATGAAAATAGGTAGATTCGCCGTACGTAGAACATCCCGAGAAAAAATGTTGGAATCATGCTAACATGCGTTTTTTTATCAGTCAATGTAAGGCACACTTCACTCGGATTCCAGAACTGTACCTAAGGAGGCGCTGTGGCAGATATCCAGATTGACGACGGCATCATCAAAATTCTCGCACTCGACATTCAGGACCCGAACGCTGCTGCTGTCCTTGCAGCATACCCTCAAGCTCGTTGGGCAGAAATCACACGTCGAGCGATCAAGATCGGCCTGGGCTACCTCAAGGGTGGGGAACAGGGATAGTTTACTGACTGCGGCTGCCTCAATAAAATACGGGACCGAGAGCAGCCCCGGCCAGTTACATCGATCGGAGACTCATTTCACAGTTGCTCCCCTGGAGGTTTTCCCTTCGATCAACACCATATCTCCATCGCCATCGATACGAAGGCTCGATGGATGCTGTAATCCACCGGACGTCGTCTCGACCTGACGTACGAGATAACTCCCCAATTCGGACGCCATGAGCCAACCGTTTCCATCTAGATCTGCGGCACCGGACAGTCCTGCCAATAGGGCCTCAATAAAGCGACTGCCTTGGTCGGAACGACGGACGGCTTCTCCCTTACTTGCCGCACTCACGACCTGCACCGCCCGCCGCTCTGTATCCAACTCTGGAGCCATCCGTCCTTCCAATGACAATCCAGAAGGTTCGGTTGTCTCCCATCCGAACACCGGCGCATCCAGAATGAGGAACGTATGTTTCGACGCCGACCGCCGTGTAAATTCTTTCAACTGTTCGACCGTAATGGACTTCACCGCGCTGTTGACCGGTGCATCAAACGGAACAAGATACCCGCGATCCTGTCCGTCGGGATCTTGCATGATCCCGGCATGGCCGACGTACACGAGCACAAGCCGATCCATACGCCCAACTTTTCTCGGCAGCATGTCGTTCAGCAGTTGTTGCAGGCGTCGCGCACTGGCATCCTTGTCGTAGAGTTCGACCACTTCCTCAAATCCCAGTTGTCGAAAGGCCTCCGCCACTTTTTTCGCATCCTTGATGGCTCCCGGAATCGATGGCGCCAACACATACTGTTCGACCCCAATCACAATCGCCCAAGACTTGTAATAAAGTCCCTCCGGCTTTCCCAATTGGGCCTCCGCAACTGGGAGAAAGTCGAGCGACAGCAGGGCCACCAGGCAGGCAGATAGCGCGACCGGTCTCATACGCATGATCCGAGCAGATCTCATCATAAACCTCTGTGGAGCGTTCATCGTGGGGAGTGAGCCTATCGCCAGCCATGGCATGTGTCAAGAAACTGAATCGAAGTACTCGCCTCGTGCTATGGGATCGGTTCGTACTCCTTGCATGGTTGCAGGTATCCAGGACTTTCTCCATAATGCCCTCTCCGCCCTGGACTGTGTTAAAGAAGGAGACACTCCTGCCATGAGCGAACAAATCGAGACCCTACTGAAAGAAAGTCGGACCTATCAGCCGACGGTCAAGACGATCGCTGCCGCCTACATCAAAGAGTACGAGACCGAGTACAAAAAATCTATCGCGGATCCGGAAACATTTTGGAGTAACGCCGCCAAGGAGTTGGAGTGGTTTTCTCCATGGAACAAAGTGCTTGAGTGGAACTATCCCTGGGCTAAGTGGTTTGTCGATGCCCGATGCAATATCGCCTACAACTGCCTCGACCGGCATGTTAAAACCTGGCGGAAGAACAAAGTCGCACTGATCTGGGTGGGCGAAAACGACCAGGAACGCGTCTTCACATACGGCGAACTCTACCGGCAGGTCAACCGCTGTGCGAACGCCCTGAAGAAACTTGGCCTTCAGAAAGGTGATCGTGTCACCATCTATCTTCCCAAAATCCCGGAACAAGTCATTGCCATGCTGGCTTGCGCCAGAATCGGCGTGATCCACAGTGTGGTCTACTCAGGGTTCAGCGCGCCGGCCCTCGCGAGTCGCGTGAACGATGCTGAGGCCAAAGTGGTGATCACTGCCGATGTCGGCTTTGATCGTGGCAAGACCATAAACCTGAAGCCCGTAGTGGACGAGGCCCTCAAGAGCTGCCGCACCGTTGACCATGTCGTTGTGGTGCGCCGTCAAGTACCGGGGCCGGTGCTTTCAGCTCCAAAGGAGATTGATTGGAACGAATGGGTCAAGCAGGAACGCGCAGTGTGTGACGCAGAACAGCTGGATGCAGAAACTCCGCTGTACATCCTCTACACGTCCGGAACAACCGGCAAACCCAAGGGCGTCGTCCATGTCCATGGCGGCTACATGGTCGGCACCTATTTGACGACGAAATATGTGTTTGATTTGAAAGACGATGATGTGTATTTCTGCGTGGCTGATCCGGGTTGGGTCACAGGCCACAGCTACATCGTGTATGGACCGCTTCTGAATGGCGCAACGATTCTGACGGCGGAAGGTAAACCCGACTACCCCACCCCAGGGCGCTGGTGGGATCTGATTGAACGGTACGGGGTCTCCATTTTCTATACCACTCCGACTGCCATCCGCCTGCTCATGCGCTACGGCGAAGAATGGCCAAAGAAATCTGATCTCTCAACACTCAGAATCCTTGGCAGCGTCGGGGAGCCCATCAATCCAGAAGCATGGGAATGGTATCACCGTGTGACAGGCGGGGACAAACCCATCATGGACACCTGGTGGCAGACGGAAACGGGGGCAATCTTGATCACCCCACTCCCCACCGTACCACTCAAACCAGGCTCAGCCACCCGCCCATTTCTGGGAATCGAAGCCGATGTCGTCGATCGTGAAGGCAACAGCCTCCCTGCCAATGCTGGCGGCTTTGCCGTCATCAAGAAGCCTTGGCCCTCCATGATGCGCACGATCTACAAGGATCCCGAGCGGTATAAGACCTACTGGAACACAATCCCCAACTGCTATACAGCCGGCGATGTCTGTCATAAAGATGCCGACGGCTATATGTGGTTCATGGGCCGTGCGGATGACGTGATCAAAGTGGCCGGCAATCGGCTCGGCACGGCCGAAGTGGAAAGTGCCTTGGTCAGTCACCCCGCTGTCGCGGAAGCTGCCGTCATCGGAAAACCACATAAGACGGTCGGTGAATCCATCAAGGCCTTCATCATCCTGAAACAGGGAGAACAGGAGAGTCCGACCTTGATCAAGTCGATCAAGGATCAGGTCCTGAAAGAATTGGGGAAGATCGGTGTCCCTTCTGAAATTGACATTGTGTCGTCACTCCCGAAAACGCGGTCTGGGAAAATCATGCGTCGCGTGCTCAAAGCGAAAGAACTCGGGCAAGATCCCGGCGATATCTCGACGATTGAGGAGTAACGGGCGTGGGACGAGGTGGACGAAAACCCGGCGAGCCGATCTATCTGCGGCGGCACATCATCGCGCTCGCCCTGGCCGTAGGCCTGCCGATTGTCCTGTTACAGCTGTATAAGATTTATATTGGTCCGGTAAGTTTCGATGCCCAGATGGGGTTTGGAATTCTTATCTCTATCCTGACTGGCCTTATCCTTTACTACACCTACCGATCCTCTGCGCAAAATCAGCCCTAGAACGCCCCAGACTCTCCTCCGCAATACCATTGCTGGGGGTGGCGAATGCGTTGGCTACCGTCACGGTCGAAAAATCGAATAGTACTGGCCAAGAAACCCTCGCCTGTGTGTAATGGTGACCACGCGCATTATACTCACTGGAGGAACCGGATCATGATCAATCGAAAGATTATTGGTCTTCTTGGTCTGATATTGTCCGTTGGGATGCTCGTATGTCCAACGGATGGATCAGCTGAATGGTATGCGGATGCCTACTCGGGAGCTGTCTGGACTCCAAACACGGACCTAACCGTTACCAGTTCGTTAGGAACCACAACCACCTACCATGGCCTCGATGTCCACAACAATTGGACAGCTGGTGGCCGTGCGGGATACTGGCTTGATAAAAGCAACCTCGACTGGCTCGGCTTTGGACTGGATGTCTTCTTCTTCCACCTCAAAACGCCACCGGGGCAACAGGTGGGCGTGACTGGTTCCGGTGGGGCCACCACTCAATTTGCCCATTGGAGCTTGCCGGCACTGGGAGTTGGTTTCGATGTGCTGCGGATCCGGTTTCCGCTCCTTCGGGACGACAAGTTTGTCCATGGGCGCCTGCAGCCTTTTCTTGCTGCTGGGCCTGCGGTGTTTATTTCCTACGCAGGGCAGAACACGTTTGTGCAACCGGACGGACAACGCTCCACGAATGCGTCGGTCGGCGTCAAAGTTGATGCTGGAGTAGCCGTCATGATCACGAAACAGATCGGGGCGTTTGCACAATATCGCTTCACACACTTCACCACTGAATTAGACTATCAGAACACCGCTCCGGCTCCGGCTACGGAAGGATTCAAGACCACGTACGACTCTCATCATGTCATCGCAGGCTTGTCTCTGCGCTTCTAATGTCGGTTGGTGACCAACGAGAAAACTATGTTGATGGCAATCAGCTCCCCTCATCACAATCACAAAGCCCTACTATCCGGCATACCGCCAAACCACTGCATCAGGCTCTGCCTGCATCCCTACTTAGCGAATATGCCTAAATTCAGGATATTCCTCTTTTGGGATTTCATGTTCCCATGAAAAGGTATCCGAGCCTCTTTTCTCACATCACCCTAAGATCCTGCGGCGGGCGTTCTCGCAAGCAGCGGGAGTCAGCCGATCGACCAGCGGCTGTAGCGAGGAGACTTCGGTACTGAAAAAATGAACGGTGAGGTATCGATGAAGCAGCCCTTTATAGCTGACTCACCAGGAACACCAAAGATGAGCGGTCCTTCCCATTAGCCTGCTGCGTGAACTCAACTCCTGATTCCGCCGCAATCAGCCTCTTCAGCCAATTGGTGGCGAGCATGCGTAGCTGGCATCGATCATCTTGTGCCATGGTTGTGGAGGATGCTGCGTGTGACTCCTAGCTGTTGCAGATTAGGATTGGAGTGCAATCTGAGAGAACGGCTTGCATCATTTTGAGACTGGCAGTCAGATCAGCCCGCGTTTCTGCAGGTACTCTGTATCGATGCTGATAGTGGGCTTAGCGAGTTGGCCACGCTCTTGGAGAAGCCGTTCGACGTACTTGCCGATGAGGTCGGATTCAAGATTCACGGTATCATTCACCTGCTTCAAGCCCAGGATTGTCACCTTCGCTGTGTGTGGAATAATGGCGACGCTGACCCCCTGCTCGGTCACCGCATTGATCGTGAGGCTGATGCCGTCGACGGTAATTGAGCCTTTTGCGACGCAATAGCGCAGAATCTCCAGAGGCGCTCCGATGGTAAACACGATGGCATTGGCGTCTTGCTGTCGACTACGGATCACCCCCACTCCATCCACATGGCCGGCCACCAGGTGCCCGCCGATGCGCTCGTTGAGCTTCATGGCCCGTTCGAGATTGACCGGCATGCCTACGGCGAAACCGCCGAGCGTCGTGACGGAAAGGGTCTCAGGCGAGACTTCCACCGAAAAGTCGCGTTCGCTTCGTGAGACAACCGTCAGACAGATTCCATTGACACTCACACTGTCACCAATTTTGAGATCACTCATCACCGTCGAGGCCAAGATCGTCAACTTGGCTCCAGCCAGCGACTTGTTCATGACTGTAATTGCGCCCATTTCTTCGACAATACCGGTAAACATCAGTCTTTCCTCAAAATGATCTGTTTCACCACATAGACGAACAACACAAGCAACACCACCACACCAAAACCGGCCAACACCCCGATGACGAGATTCTCTGTCGCCATTTCTTTCATAGAATGCCCATTATATCCCAGCCACGCTCATGATGGCACGGTCTCCATTCGCTTAATCGCCACCCAAAACACGCCGGCTGCCATCAGCTGTATCCCGGCAATGATGGCAAAGGCCATGGGATAACTCAGATTCGCAATCAGCAGACCGGCCAGTAACGGGCCGCAGGCGTGACCGATGTCCATAATCGTTCCTTGCATACCCATACCGGCGCCGAGCCGCTTGAACTCCGAACTGTCGGCAACCAGGGCTGACGAAGATGATGAAACGACCGCCTCGCCGAAACCAAACCCGGCGGACAACAGGAGGAGAATGGGAAACAGCGAGACAAATGGAATACAGACGAAGGTTCCCGCGCAAATACACAGACCAAGAATAATCAGCGGCTGACGGCCGACCCGGTCGGAGACCCGACCCATAATTGGCTTCGAAAAGAAGGAAGTGCCGGCCTGTACGGTAAACAAGAGACCAACCTCTCCCGGGTTCAAACCGACCGACACTCCGTACAGCGGGAGAAACGCCATCAAGGCGCCGTTCGCGATCATCTTGGCCGCATCGGTCACACTGGTAATCAACACCTTGCGATTCTTGGCGACGGCAGCGAACCCCTTCCACATCTCGGACAGCACGACAGCCATCCCCTGCTCTTTCCGCTGGGGCACCGCAACGTCAAGATGCAGGCTATAGAACAACAGCATGCCGATGCAGCCGAAGATGCCAGAGGTGATGAACGCTGTCGAGAATCCTGCCGCATGGATCAGATATCCCCCGAGAAAGGGACCCAGCAGTGAGCCGGTCTGCGTGCAGGCCGTATAGGTCCCGAGCGCTGCGCCCCGCCGTTCACGGTAGAGCTCCGCCACGGTCGCCAGGGCGCTCGGTGCAAAGATGGCCGTCGCAAGGCCGTGCAGAAACCGGAGCGCCGTCAATGCATCCAGATCCGTAATGAAGGGATAGAGAAACGGCGGCAACCCGAAGGCCACCACACCAATCTTGAGCAACAGACGCCGTCCATAGATATCGGACAGGGCGCCGGACGGCAGCTTCAGCAACACACCCGTGAGAGTGGACACGGACACGATCAGACCGATCCGTTCCGGACTCGCACCGAGCGATTCGGCAAATAGAGAAAGTGCCGGCATCCGCACCATGTTGTAGCTGATGAAGGAAAAGATGCCGACCGTGCAGATCAGCAGGAAGCTGCGTGAGGTCGTCATGGGATGGTGTTGGCAGGCGAGATCACCTGAGTGGAATTGAGTGGAGGGCCGAGCACTGTTCTCAAAAACGCCAGATGCTGCTCAGGCAACGGCGGGGGCTGTTCCGCCTCACGCAACACACGGGAAGGCTGCTGTCGCATGGCTACGCCTAATCGATGAACGGTCTCAACTCCCTTCTGGAGTTTGCTCGTCACCATGCCGCGAATCAACGGATGCAGAAAGGACACCAATCCTGACAGCAAGCGATTATCCAATTTGGTATAGGCCACAATCGTACTATCCATATCTTCGCTTCTCAGGTGATCTCGTACCACCGCCATCCGGAGAAACACGACGGCCTTCCCGGTGATATGCGGAAGCAACCGACTTTCATGCGAGCCGTCCAACAAGTAAATCCGGGACTCCGCATCCTCATAGACCAGCTGCACGAAGCCCTTCGTTCCTTCACCGTCATCACCCCAAAATCGTCTTTCCCCCCAGGCTTGGGAATGATACGAACCGAGGCCAAGGCGACGAATCAACGTGGCGGCAAACGGTGGTTCACCAAGCAGGTATCGATAGAGTGGCTCTGACATAGCCACTCGAATGGGACCGACCCGGGTGACTGTCGTATGCGACTTAATAATCGTGTGAAGCTGGCAGGTCCATTCCGAAGGAATCCGCTCGACCGGAAACGTCAGGTCTCCATGAACGGGTGAGAGACTGCAGCTCTCTGCCCGTGCCGTACCGGCGAAGAACACGATGGCGACTCCCAGCAGAAGAGCCCATCGGCATGAACCCTGTTCCCAGGTGAAGGCCTTTGCCACGTTCATGGATCCGGCGTTGGGACTGCAATGGGGAGCTGAATGGTGAAGAGCCGTTGGGGATCTTGCCTGAGCCTGGCTTGACGCAGCACGGTTTCCACCGATGGCGTGACAGTCCCTGCAAACGATACCTCGCCGTTCGTGATCACGGTCAACGGCTTGGCCGGATCAATCAGAGACTCGTTCAAAAACAGACTATACCGTCGAACATGGTGCGTCTGTACCTCGATCCGATTCCCTTCTCGGATGGCGACATCCAGCTTTGCATAGTCACGCCGCTTGATTCGCTCATCTCGTTTATCCACCAGATCGTCGGAAAACGCCGCGATTGGGTCAGTCGAATCCAGGCGTACCCAGTTAAACGGTTGAAAATGGCTCCCGTCTCGCACGAGGGTGAGCCTCGTCGGCAAAGGCTCACGGCGTTGACCATTGAACCAGGCCACAAGATCAGGCAACTCTTCCTTGGGGAAATAATGTCCCCCCGCCATGGGATGTTCGCGTTCATGTTCTCGATACACGTATGAATAGCCGAGCACATCCAGTTCTCGGGCGATCGAACGACTCAGATCCACCGGCATCACCTGATCCTTCATGCCGTGAATCATATAGATGGGTGTCTGCCGAAGATTGGCTAAAAACGGCATGAGCACATTGTCCAGCCCACTCGCCATCGGTGCGATGCCGGCAAATACCGGCGCATGATGCATTCCAATAAGCCAGGCTCCGATCCCACCATTCGACATGCCGGTCAGAAAAATCCGGTTCGGATCGACATGATAGCGCGTGCGAAGTTCTCGGATTGTTGCCAACACCAGTTCTTCCGCACGTCTCGTAAACCAGGCTCCGGACGGATAGGTCGGACAGGCCAAGAGATAGTCTTCACCCAACCTGGTCCTCCAGCGCTCCAAATATTCCTCACCGGTAAAGCCAAATCCGTGCAGACACACAACCAGGGAATAGGGCTTTGACGCTTGGTATGTTGATGGAATGAACAGGGACAGTGGATAGGTTTGTCCACGGATCACGATCTGTTCATGCGGAAGATTCCCGACAGGCTGGAGTTGGTAGGTTCGGCCGGTCCTTATCAATTGAGAAACGGCGTCGATGGACGCGCTCCCGTCAGAGAGGATGTCCTGCAGCAGCCGTTCAGCTGCATCACTATCAGAAGCATCAAGATACTGGAAGACACGTGAAGCAAGCCCCGCACCGGTTGGTCCCGCCTCCTCTGCGAAACTGGGAGCAGGAGCGCCGGCAAGCAAGACCAATAGGATCAGACTTCCGACGGAAGCAATCACAGATCTCCTTCTACCACCAAATCATGACCAACCAACCTGGTCACCACATGCCGCAATGCAATCGCACTTGCCAGCCGTGCCGGACTCTCCCCCCCGATCAACCCTTTCGCGTTCTGGCCGCCGAGCAGCAGCGGTGCCATATAGAGGCAAACGTGATCGACCAACTTCCCCTTCAACATCGCCGCATTCACCTCACCTCCCCCCTCCACCAGAAGAGACGTGACCCCGCGCCGACCGAGCTCCTTAAGCAACGCAGGCAATGAGACCCGGCCATGAACGGCCGGCAATGTCAGCACCTCGATACCTTTCGTTTGCATCACCGATCGTCGAGCCGCTGGAGCCGCAGCAGTGGTGGCAATCATGGTTTTGGCCTTGTCCTGATGAGCCAGGACCCGTGCCTTGAGCGGAGTACGCAGTCGGCTATCGAGAACAATGCGAAGCGGCTGCCGTGGAGCCAGCTTCTCGAGCCCTACCCCTAACCTCGCCGTTAACGCAGGATTATCGATCAAGACCGTTCCCATCCCCACGAGTACCGCGTCCATCCTCCCGCGGAGCTGATGAACCTCTCTCCTGGACAACTCTCCGGTAATCCATCGAGATTCGCCAGAAGCGGTCGCCAACTGTCCGTCGAGCGTGATGCCGGCTTTGAGTGTCACGTATGGGCGTCCGGTTTTCATCCAATGACCATACGCCCTGTTCAAATTCTCCGCTTCTGTTCGAGCCATTCCGACCGTGACGAAGAGTCCGGCTCGGCGAAGCGCAGCAACGCCTTTTCCCTTCACGGCTGGGTTCGGATCCGGCATCGCAATGACGACACGGCTGACACCAGCGCGAAGGATTTCTGGAACGCAGGGAGGAGTTCGTTTCTTGAGATGGCAACAGGGCTCAAGTGTCACGTAGAGTACGGCGCCTCGTGCCTGTGCTCCGGCTCGCTGTAAGGCGAGTATTTCCGCGTGAGGAGTTCCGGGTCGGAGATGAAAACCCTGTCCGACGATCCGGCCCTGTTTGACGACGACGGCGCCGACCATCGGATTCGGGCTCGTCGTTCCCTGGCCCTTCGCCGCCAGGCGAAGGGCCAGGGTCATATAGTAGAGATCTCGTGTACGGTCGGTCACCGTTTCTTGCGGCTACCTACAGATATCTTGGGCGACGGCTTCGCTCGCTTTGACGGCGATGTTGGCGCCTTGGGGGACTTCACCGTCTTGACACGCGCAGCCGCAGTTTTCTTGGATGTGGCTGGCTTGGCAGATGCTTCGGCGATCGCTGCCTGTGCCGCCGCCAACCGCGCGATTGCCACGCGGAATGGGGAACAGCTGACATAATCCAACCCCAATTGATGACAGAATTCAACGGAACTGGGATCGCCGCCATGTTCACCGCAAATCCCCAGCTTAATGTTTTCTCGCGTCTTGCGCCCGCCCGCAATCGCTTGCTTCATCAGTGACCCGACGCCTTCTCGATCAAGCACCGCGAAAGGATCCGAGTCCATGATCTTTTCGGTCCTATAGAAGTCGATGAACTTGGCCGCATCATCGCGCGAGAAACCGAACGTCGTCTGCGTCAAGTCGTTCGTCCCGAAGGAGAAGAACTCCGCCTCCTGCGCGATCCGATCAGCCGTTACCGCCGCACGCGGCAACTCAATCATCGTCCCGACCAGGTAATTCAACTTCACGCCGTAGCGTTTCATCGTCTCTTGGGCCACTTCTTTTACCAACTCTTTTTGCGATTTCATTTCGGAGACCATACCGACGAGCGGGATCATAATCTCCGGCACGATCTTCTTCCCTTCCTTCGCCAACTCACAGGCCGCCTCCATAATCGCCCGGGCCTGCATGCGCGTGATCTCCGGCATCGTAATCCCGAGCCGACAGCCCCGAAGCCCGAGCATCGGATTGAACTCATGGAGTTCTTCGACACGGGTCAGCAAGCGGCGTTTCTCCTCGAGTTTCGGCCCGTCGTTCGCTGTCAATTCCAGCTGCGCGATCTCCACCATCAATTCTTCCCGCTTGGGCAGGAACTCGTGGAGCGGCGGATCAAGCAAACGGATCGTGACCGGAAAGCCTTCCATTTCCCGATAGAGGCCGATAAAATCCTGTTTCTGCAACGGCAGCAGCTGATCGAGGAATTTCTCACGCTCTTCCTTCGTCCGTGCCAAGATCATCTTCTGCATGATCGAGATACGATCTTCGGCGAAGAACATATGTTCGGTCCGGCACAATCCGATGCCTTCAGCCCCGAACCCCCGCGCAATCTTCGCCTGATCCGGCACATCGGCATTCGCCCGGACGCGCAACCGACGTTCGGCATCGGCCCATGAGAGCAACGTGGCGAACAGCTGGTATTTTTCGGACTTCTTGGCATCCAGTTTTCCTTGCACCACTTGAATGATTTCCGACTCCACCACCGGCACATCACCGTCATACACATTCCCGGTTGATCCATTGACGGAAAGATAATCTCCCTCATGGAACACTTTCGAACCGATCCTCACTGATTGGGCATCGATCACCTGGACCGCCTCGCAACCGGCCACGCAGACCTTACCCATCTGCCGTGCCACCACGGCGGCGTGCGAGGTCATCCCGCCACGTGCCGTCAAGAATCCGGTTGCCGCGTTCATGCCGTGAATATCGTCCGGGCTGGTTTCGTCGCGAACCAACACCACGCGCTGACCGGCCGCTTTCATTTCCACCGCACGATCCGGCGTCAGCGCAATCTTCCCCGCTGCCGCACCAGGCCCGGCCGGCAGCCCTTTCCCCAATGGAGTCGAACTGGACTCGACCTTTGAGTCGAAAATCGGGTAGAGATATTGGGCCAATTGATCAGGGCCCACACGCTGCACGGCTTCTCGCTTCGTGATCAGTCCTTCTTTCACCATCTCGACCGCGATCCGAACGGCTGAGATGCCGGTACGCTTCCCGACGCGTGTTTGGAGCATGTAGAGCTTGCCCTCCTGGATCGTAAATTCCAGGTCGAGCATATCTCGGTAATGTTTTTCGAGCTTCTTATAGGTGTGTTCGAGTTCCTTATAGGCAGCCGGAACATTCGTGGCCAGCGCGGTGACCGGCAGCGGCGTTCTGATGCCGGCGACCACATCTTCGCCCTGGGCATTCATCAGACATTCGCCGAAGAATGTATGTTCACCGGTATTCGGATCGCGAGTGAAGGCCACACCGGTTCCGCTCGTGTCCCCCATGTTGCCGAACACCATCGCGACGACATTGACCGCAGTCCCCCAATGATCAGGAATCCCGTTCAACCGCCGATAGGTAATGGCTCGTGCACCGTTCCAGGATGAGAACACCGCGTTGATCGCCATTTTCAATTGCTCATTCGGATCGTCCGGGAACTCTTTCCCGGTTTCCTCCTTGACCAACGACTTGAATCGTCCGACGAGGTCGCGCAACGCCCGCGCGTCCAATTGCGTCTCGTGCGTGACGCCCATTTCTTCTTTTTTATGGTTGAGGATCGCTTCGAAGTGCTCGCGAGGGACCCCCATGACGATGCTGCCGAACATCGTGACGAAGCGACGATAACTGTCCTGAGCAAACCGTTCGTTCCTTGTCTTCGCAGCCAGCCCCTCGACCGTCTTCAGCGTGAGTCCCACGTTGAGCACCGTGTCCATCATGCCGGGCATCGAAGCACGCGCACCGGATCGCACCGACACCAGCAGGGGCTTCTCGGGATCGCCGAACTTCATCCCCATGGACCGCTCGACACGCTTCAGCGAGGCCAGTGCCGCGTCCCACATCCCCGGCGGATATTTCTTCCCCTGCTTGTAGTATTCGATGCAAGCTTCTGTGGTGATGGTAAAGCCAGGTGGGACGGAGATACGGAGATTCGTCATCTCGGCCAATCCTGCACCTTTTCCGCCGAGCAACTCCTTCATATTGGAGGTACCCTCGGCTTTTCCGTCTCCGAAGTAGTAGACGTATTTCTTTGCCACGTGACTTCTCCTTCTCGTAGGATGCTGAACAAATCCGCCAGCGGCGTTCTCGTGTCTTTCAGCAGCCTTGTTGGACAGCCTGTCTGAGCATCCTGAAGTTATCTGGCGTTAACACCGCACCGAGAACCTCGGCCATCGCCTCAATACGAACCAAGCTCGCCACAGCTTCCCAAGAACGCGCGGATCAACGAGCGGGCGACGCACGATGACCGTCGGTTGATTCCAGGTGCATACGATAGCGATTCACCAAGAACCACTTCGCTCGGACACCTCCAATGATAATGACGGTGACAAACAACAGCAGCAACAATAATCGATAGTCAGCCTGCACCGCATGATCGACATAGTACTGGCCGTCAGGCCCCTTCTTGAGCTTCGTGTCGGGCTGAAGAGAGTGGGGCGTGCCGCTCGGGTCGGACAGATTCAGCCATTCCGAACAAAGCCTGATCGGTTCGCTCGCCCCGGGCAACGACTGCCACGATAGCCGAAGGCACACATCGTGTTTCGCATCGAACAGATCGGGGGTCTTGACCAGGTCATCCAAGTTGATGCCGCTCATTCTGAATCCGATGAAAAGCACCGCATTGCAGCCGACGATCAGCGCCAGCGAGACCACCAAAGAAAATCGCCGGATCTTCACCGCCCGACGGCATTCATCCGTCATCGGCTGATCCATGACCACTCCGGTGGGATACGCCCCTCAGTAAAGTCCGTCCGCGTATTGTCCGATGCGACCTATCTACCGCCCTTGTACCACAATCTGGGAGAAGTCCGCGAATGACATGAACAGATCATCGACTTCCTTGAGCAGGGACAACCGATTGCTGCGGACGGTCTGATCATCGGCATTGACCATCACACCAGCAAAAAACTCATCGATGGCCGGCTTGAGACGGACCAACGCTTCCAGCGCCCGATCATACTCACCGGCTTGAATGGATGCCTCGATCTGTTGATGCTCCCCCATCACTGCCTGATGGAGCGCTGACTCAGCCGGATGTTGAAACCGTGCGGCATCCACAGGCTCTCTGGTCCATTGCTCTTTCTCAACAAGCCGATGCGCCCGCTTGAAACCGACGATCAAAGGATCGAAGTCTGGTTTCATCGTGACGGCTTCGAGCGCTCTCATCTTCTGGACGAGGTCAACGAGATCGATCATCGGACCGGTGATCGGTTTCAATACCGACTCGATGACATCCTCACGCAACCCGTGCACGAGTCGAACATAGTGTCGAACCCGCTCGAAGAGAAAATCCGTGATTCGCTGCTGCTTCACCTGCTGCGAGTCTGCCCCCTCTTTGAAGCCGTCACCGGCAACCAGGCTTGTCGCCCGGTCAACCAGATCGGCAAGATTCAGCCGAATTGTTCGTTCCAGGATAATGCGCACAATCGCCGTAGCATGCCGCCGAAGCGCAAACGGATCTTCCGACCCTGTCGGAACCAGGCCTACATGAAAGAATGCGGCAATAGAATCCAGCCGATCAGCGAGTGAGAGTACCTGTCCCGCCTCGGTTTCCGGCAATTCCCCTTCAATGGCCTTGGGGAGATACTGCTCCCGAATCGCCTGCGCGACTGCCGTTGATTCACCGTCATGCCGGGCATATTCGCCTCCCATGATCCCCTGTAATTCTGGGAACTCTCCCACAATGCCGGTCAGCAGGTCGGCTTTGGAAAGAGATGCCGCACGTTCGGCAATTTGTCGCAGCTGTGTCTGACCGGAAGAGCTCAGCTCAGCGATAAACCCCGCCAGTTTACTGACCCGCTCTTGTTTCTGGGCCATTGTGCCGAGTTTCTGATGGAACGTCACCCCTCCCAACTTCTTTGCCCGCTCTTCAAGGCGAACCTTTCGATCTTCATCGAAAAAGAACTTGGCATCAGCCAATCGCGCAGCCAGCACCCGTTCGTTACCTTCACGGATCAGGGACATATCCTTGGCTCGGTTGTTTGCCACGGCAATGAAATGGGGTGCCAGCTTACCGGTCTGCTTGTGCCGTAGTGAGAAAAATCCCTGATGCTCTTTCATGGAGGTGATGAGGATCTCCTCCGGTACATCCAAGTAAGCCTCTTTGAACGACCCTATGATTGTGGTCGGTTGCTCGGTCGAGTACACCGCTTGGTCGAGTAAGGTTTCGTCTTGATTCAGCTGCAAGCCGGCCTTGTGGCAAATTGCGGCGATCTGCTCCTCGATCAATGTGCGGCGACGCTGCGGATCGACGATGACGCCCTGGCGCGCCAAGGTACTATGATAGGAAGCAGCATCGTGAACCGACGCCCACTTCCCTCCGCCCAAGACCCGATGCCCCTTTGTCTGGTTGGATGCGGTGATGCCGGCAGCCTTGATCGGCACGACCGAACCCCCATAGACCGCCACCACCCACCGCACCGGACGGGCGAACCGCACACCGGTTTCATTCCACTTCATCGCCTTGGGAAACGAGAGGGTTGCCACCAGGTGCGGCAGTATCTCGATCAATAGAGCGGCCGTGGGGCGGCCGGCTTCATGTTTCACTGCAAACAAATACTCGCCTTTGGGCGTTTGTCTCACTTCGAGATCCTGAACCGCAACACCCTGACCTGCGGCAAACCCAACAGCCGCTTTGGTTGGTTGGCCGGTTTGGTCGAATGCAACGGACTTGGATGGCCCCATCGCCTCTTTGGTCACGGACGTCTGTCTCGCCACCAAGCCATCGACCACGATCGTCAGGCGACGTGGCGTACCCACCGTACGGACCGACTGAAGGGTCAGGCGTTGATCGGAAAACAATCGTTCGGCGGATTCCTTGAGTGCAGCGAGTGCAGGAACGATGAACTGATACGGCAACTCTTCCACACCGATTTCCAGCAGCAGCTCCGCCACGGAAGGTCCGGATACCTGTTTGCCTTTTTTCGGGGCGGCACTCCGTCGTGCGATTTTCTTCCGAGTCGCCATAGCGGGTTATCGCCGTCCTGCTCTGGCCTTCGAATGGGCCTTGCCGGACCTCGCGGCGTTCTCCTCACGGTTCAACAGCGGATGACCCATCGCAGCCCGTTCCTCGATATAGCGTTCAGCGCACTGCCTGGCCAGCGCCCGTACCCTGGCGATGTACCCCGTCCGTTCTGCCACACTGATGGCACCACGCGCGTCCAAGAGATTGAAGGCATGGGACGACTTGATGCAGTAGTCATAGGCGGGTAGCGTCAGTCGCTTGTCGGTCTGGGCCAACAGTCGCTTGCATTCCGCTTCATAAGACTGAAACAGCTGCATCAGCATCGGCACATCGCCCTCTTCAAAGTTGTATCGCGATCCCTGCACCTCGGTTTCATGGTGAATATCGCCGTACCTGATCGAGTCCGTCCAAGCCAGATCGAACACATTGTTCACTTGCTGCAAGTACATGGCGATCCGCTCGGTCCCATACGTGATTTCTCCCGTGATGGGACTCAACTCGATCCCGCCGATTTCCTGAAAGTAGGTGAACTGGGTAATTTCCATCCCATCCAAACGCACTTCCCAACCCAAACCCCACGCGCCTAAGGTCGGCGATTCCCAATCATCCTGCATAAAACGGATGTCGTGTTGCTTGGGGTTGATCCCCAGTCGGGCCAGGCTCTCCAGATAAAGCTCCTGGATATTGTCGGGAGCCGGTTTCAAGACGACCTGATACTGATAATAATGCTGCATGCGATTGGGGTTTTCCCCATAGCGGCCGTCCGTCGGACGACGACAGGGCTGCACATAGGCAGCACGCCAGGGTTCCGGACCAAGTGAGCGGAGAAATGTGGCAGGATGAAACGTCCCGGCACCCATCTCCATATCGTACGGTTGGTGAATGACACAACCCTGATCGGCCCAGAAGCGATGGAGGGTAAGGATCAGTTCTTGGAACGTCACTGAATCTACAGCCTGGCCAGGGGAGATGATCTGATACTTGCCTGTGAGACAGGACGTCAAGCTAGCAAGAACGCTTTTGCCCTGTCAAGGAACAAGCCGGTTCCGATCGGCGATTTGGCGTCCGAGCCAACGTTGCCCATCAACACAAGACCCTGCACCATTCCCTTGAGATTTTTGAGATTGACGTGAGTAAGAGATTTCTCCTATTGTACAAATTGTTGACAAACTTACTCTTAATTTAAGCTAATGTATGAAACTCTCCAAGAAAAGCGAATATGGTCTCCGAGCGTTGCTCGAGCTCGCGACGACTTATGGGAAGGCCACGCTCCAACGCCAGGAGATTGCGGCCCGCCAACATATTCCCATCGAATTCTTGGAACAGATTCTTCTCATGCTCAAACGTGCCGGACTGGTTTCAAGCCGCCGCGGGATGAAAGGCGGATACGCGCTCATCAAGCAACCCAAAGACATCACCCTGGGCCAAGTCATCCGGATCCTCGACGGCCCGCTCGCGCCGATCAGTTGTGTCAGTAAAACGGCATACCAGAAATGCAATGAGTGTCCCTACGCGAACGCACCTCGCTGTCCTGTGCAGCAGGCCATGGGCACCGTCCGTGATGCCATCGCCGGGATCCTCGATCACTACTCGCTGGCCGACTTTGCCGCAGGAGATCGGAGAGAATAACCATTCATGGATACGGTCGTTCTGGTTCTGATTACGTTTGTCGCCGCCACCGTCAATGGTGCACTCGGGTATGGCTTCTCCTCCATTACGGTTCCCATTGCCCTGGTGTTTTACACGAATCGGATCCTCAACCCCGCCCTTGTCCTGGTTGAATTGGTCATCAATACCTATGTGCTGTTCGTAAACCGGAAGAGTATTCCCAACGTCTTCTGGCGCGTCGCCCCAATTCTTGGTGGCCTGGCAGTGGGAGTCGGCATCGGGAGCTATCTCCTCTTTTTGGTACAACCGGCTTGGATCAAATTCGTCACCTATTTTTTCTTGTTGCCCTTGATTCTCCTCCAAGCTGCAGGCATTCGGAAGCCTATCCGGGCAGAAAAAGCCATCGCCGTCCCGTTCGGACTTGGACTGGGCACTCTGTATTCCGTCACGACAATTTCCGGCCCGCCGTTAGCGCTCCTCTTCAACAATCAAGGGTACCCCAAACAAGACTTCCGCGCCGCTCTGGGAATCATTCGTTTAGCAGAATCGTCGCTGACAGCCATTGCCTACGGTTTTATCGGCTTCTATAGCGCAGGCAGTCTGGAAATTATCCCTTACATTATTCCGAGCATTATCATCGGGATCCCTCTTGGAACCTATATCATTCGCCTGATGGACCCGGAAACTTTTCGACGCATTTGCATGGCGTTCGACGGCCTGGTGGTGGGATTCGGACTCTCCCGCGTCTTGGGGGAACTCGATCTGGCCTCGCCGATGACCACGTACGGCATCTTGTCCATCGTAATCTTGATCAATGGGTACCTGCTCTTTCGTTTTTTCAGAGATCGTGGTGATCCCACCTCCGCTCCGTCCTAGTTCTTCTGACGATCACCCCTCACAGTTTCTCTCAAGAGACATACCCAGTTCACTTCATTGACCTCTTTCAGGTAATTTGCTAACGTCACGCTATTTTTGTAGTTTCCGAAAAGAGGACAGTACACGGCTTACGCAGTTTGACATCTATCTCTATACTGAAAGGATTTCGCTATGGCCGGTTCAGTGGCTTCGTCCGAACTCCTCACCGCCTTACACAACAAAGCAACCCAACTCAGGATCGACAGTGTGCGAGCCACGAGCGAAGCAGGCAGCGGGCACCCTTCGAGTTGTGCTTCGGCGGCGGATCTCGTCGCCGCCTTGTTTTTCTCCGTCATGCGATACGACCCGCACAATCCGAAAGCCCGCAACAGTGACCGCTTTATCCTTTCAAAAGGGCATGCCGCTCCGCTGCTCTACGCAGCCTGGGCCGAAGCCGGGCTCTTTCCGACCAGCGATCTGTTGAAATTGCGTACTCTGGCGTCCGATCTAGAAGGACACCCGACTCCCCGCTTGCCATTCGTCGATATGGCTACCGGTTCGCTGGGACAGGGACTTTCTGTCGGAATCGGGATCGCACTGAATGCCAAGTTCGTCGATACACTGGACTATCGTACCTATGTACTGATGGGAGACGGTGAATCAGTTGAGGGGTCGGTTTGGGAAGCCGCCGAAGTCGGGCGCCATTACGCGTTAGACAATCTGTGCGCCATCGTTGATATCAATCGATTGGGTCAGAGTGATCCCACCATGCTGCAACACGACATGGAGGCCTATCGTTCCCGATGGGCCGGATTTGGGTGGCATGCGATCGTCATCGACGGCCATGACATCGAGGCCATTCTTAAGGCATTCCATGAAGCCTCACAGACAAAAGGACGACCAACCGTCTTGTTGGCCAAAACGTACAAAGGCAAGGGTATTTCCTTCATCGAGAATAAAGCAGACTGGCATGGGAAACCACTGAAGAAAGGTGAGGAACTACAGAAAGCCATCGACGAACTGACTCAACAGTTACGTCCGAACAGTACGGCGATCCAGATCTCCAAACCACCGGCTCCAGCCAGTCCTTCGCTGTCCATCGGAACCATGCCGGCAGCTCCATACAAAATCGGTGACTCCGTTGCGACACGCGAAGCGTTCGGAGCGGCATTGGAAGCCCTGGGGGCTGTGCATCCCCTCACCGTCGCGCTGGATGCCGACGTCAAAAACTCGACGTATACCGACAAATTTGGGAAGAAGTTTCCCAATCGGTTTTTCGAAAATTTCATCGCAGAACAAAATATGGTGGGCGCTGCCGCTGGTTTGGCTGCCTGCGGGAAAATTCCGTTTGCTGCGACGTTCGCCTGCTTCTTGAGCCGGGCCTACGATTTCATCCGCATGGCGGCCGTCAGTGGCTCAAATATTAAGCTGGTAGGAACCCACGTCGGCGTCAGCATCGGCGAGGATGGCCCCTCGCAAATGGGACTGGAAGATATCGCCATGCTGGCAGCACAGCCCAATGTAACCGTGCTCTATCCCTCCGATGGAAATTCAACTTATCACCTCGTCGCGGCTGCGGCCCAACATAAGGGAATGGTCTATGTCCGAGCAGGCAGACCGAAGAACCCCGTGATTTACGGAGCGGACGAACGCTTTCACATCGGCGGCAGTAAGGTCCTCAGGCAAAGCGCAGAGGATGTGCTCACCATCGTGGCGGCCGGCGTGACACTATTTGAGGCCTTGAAGGCCCATGACCAACTCAAAGCGACGGGCATCGCCGTCCGTGTCATCGATCTCTACAGCATCGCCCCGATCGATAGAACAACCTTGCTGGAGAGTGGACAAGCGACCCAGCGCCGGATCCTTACCGTGGAGGATCACTACGCCCATGGAGGCCTGGGCGATGCCGTCCTCAATGCCGTGAGTACCGAAGGGATGTCCATCCATAAACTCGCCGTTCGAGAAATTCCACACAGTGGGAAACCGGATGAACTCATCGACCATTACGGGATCGGAGTACGCTCCATCGTAGAGACCGTGAAAGCCATCATCAAATAATATTGAACTTCAGATCATGCGCCCGGGTCTCTTCACCTCATTGTTGTCCAACATCATGCTTATCCGATCATTCGGAAGCACAAGAGGCCTCTAGGCGCTGTTCAATACGATTGTACGATACCCAATTATTCGGTTACGAAGGCACCCCCTCCGTATAACGTTTTCACATTTTCCGAAAAAAACTGTGGTATAGTTTATGCCGATTGGATCAATACGTTGAACATGTCGCTCAACGTCAACACAGAAGACAGGCAGGTCATCTTACAACTCAATAGGAGGGACGAATGACGAGAAGGATTATCAGTGTCTCAGTATTCGCAATGGGATGTGCCCTGATACTTTCAGGCGGTGTGGCCTCAGCCGAAGATCTCTCGCCCATCGCTCCGGTCCCTGCGGACTATGCGGGCAAACACATGCCTGCCGGTGGATGGACCGATCCGAAAGCCATCGAAGAAGGTGGAAAGATTTATCGCGGCGAGTTCAATACCGACATTAACTGCGCCAGTTGCCACGGTAAGGACGGCAAGCCGGTCAAGAAGGGGGCACGGGATCTCCGCGACCCGAAGAATACGACGCGGTACTCGGACAGCTATTGGTACTGGCGTGTATCGGAAGGGATTCCAAAGACGAAAATGAAGGCCTGGAAGGGACTGTTGTCCGAACAGCAGATTTGGCAGGTCATCGCCTATCAACATATGTTCTCGCACGACGGGAAGCCGTCAGACCATTCTGATTACAAGCCGTAACGAGCCAATCATCGTCCCTCACAACAGGACAGGTTCATGGCACAAAGGGAGGTGGGCAGAACGCTCACCTCCCTTTGTACTTTTTCAGACCGTTGCGTGTGACGACAAAGTTCAGGCTGGATTAGGGGCGACAAACACCAGTACTTGAAGCCGTTGGGTCGTGTGGTTCTTCACGCCGTGCTCTTCTCCCGCAGGGGCGAGCGTGCCTTGCCCAGCTTGGAGCACACGGCGTTCTGAGCCAACCTGAAAGGTTCCCTGTCCTTCCAGAACAATGTAGATTTTGTCCTGATGGCCGTGGACATGGCCTTTTTGTTCCTGACCAGGCTCGAAGCAGTAGATATCACAGAACAAACGCTCGGTTTGAAACAGATTGTTCTTCTTCATTTTGTCGCTGGCAAACTGTTGACAATCCGCCAGAGTGATGACCTTCATCATGGGCACTCCATTCACGTCACGTGGACCAATGAAATTGAATGTTACGGCATACGCGATAACAGTTTCTGATAGGACTGTTTAAGCTCCTGCAACGCGCTGTTCATCCCATCCTGCACATCCTGCCACTTCTTATCAGTAGTCTGCTTCAGCTCATTGAGCTTTTCTCTTACTCCGTCTTTCTTTTTTTCTAATTCGTTGAGCGACTTCTGCAACTCCGCGCGCGTCGCTTCAGACGATTTTGTCACCTTCCCCCGCAATTCGGTGATTTGTCGTTGGAGCGCCGCCAATTCTTCTTGCGCCTTCCGCTCAATCGCCTCCTTCTGCTGGACGGTATACTCCTTGGTCGCCTCGAGCGTCTCACGGGCCTCCTTAACGACCTTGTCCGTCCCAGTCGTCGACTCAGCTCCAACGTTCTGACAGACCATCAAACCGGCTATCGGCACCCAAAACACCGCTCTCCACCATGGACATCGCATCGCCGCTCCCTCCCATGAAGAGATCAGTATAGTCAGTACCCAGAGCAAAGTCACGACTGCTAAACTTTCTGTGGTAAGCAACCGACAAAGCACTGTCGTGAACAGCAGGATCACAACCTGGGAGCCTCTCCATGCCATCTGAAGCACAGCCGGCGGGGACTCAACTCGAACAGCTTGAACAGGCTCTCGCACAGAATATTACGACCGGCAATGTCGAACTTCCACTCCTACCACAAGCCGCCAGCCGTGTTATGGCGCTCGCATCGGACCCCAATGCCGATGCGGCAAAACTCTCATCGCTGATTCATCAGGATCAGGCTCTTGCCGCACACGTCTTACGAATTGCCAATTCTCCGGCCTATATGCCCCGTAGCCCTGTGGTCTCACTCCAACATGCGGTCGCTATGCTCGGCATGACCTTGTTGTCTGAGATCGCGTTTACCGCCTCCCTGAAAACTGGGGCTTTCAAGGTTCCAGGGTTTGAAGACGACGTCAAACGACTCTGGCGGCACTCGCTTGCCAGCGGCGCATACGCCAAAGAAGTAGCCCGCATGCGTCGTGTGAACGTCGAAAGCGCGTACTTATGTGGTCTCCTCCATGCCATCGGAAAACCGGTCATCTTGCGTACGGTCACCATGCTGGCGCAAGAACGCCGCCTTCCACTCGATAAACCTCTACTCTACAGTTGGGTCGATGGTTATCATACTCAAGTCGGCCTCCTCATCGCAGACAAGTGGGGCCTTCCTAAGCAAGTCGCTGCCGCCATTCAATACTATGCGGACTACGACCATGCCACAGCCTTCCGTCAGGAGTGCTTACTTACCTGTGTCGCCGATCGGTTGGCCAGTCACCTTCTCAGTCCAGACGAGATGCCGGATGAGACACTTCGTGACCATCCCGTGTTTGCCGAACTTAACCTATACCCCCAAGACATTGACCAGCTCATGAAGATGAATGACCATGTGCTGACCATTGTGAATACGATGAACCTATGAGCACACCAAGTACCTATGACATCATTGTCATTGGCGCCGGTCCTGCCGGCCAAAAGGCCGCGGTGCAGGGCGCCAAGGCCGGGAAACGAGTCGCCCTCATTGAACGAGAACGGGGCATCGGCGGGAGCTGCGTCTATCGCGGAACCATTCCCAGTAAAACGTTGAGAGAAAGCGCCCTCCACCTCGACCGGCTCAAACGGGCTGGTGAAGCGTTGCAGTTCAACCTGAAACCGGACACTCAAATTTCGACACTCCTCAGCCGGCTTGAAGACGTCGTGAAGGCCCATGATTCATTCATGAGCAAGCAACTCCGCCGAAACGGCATCTCCTTGTTCCATGGACGCGCACGATTCGTCAACGCCCATACCATCGAGATGCAAACCGTCGACGGGGCACAGCAACAATTCACGGCGGGCACGATCGTCGTTGCGACCGGGTCACGCCCAAGAAACCCACAAGAAATTCCGGTCGACCATGAGCATATTCTGGACAGCGACTCACTCTTGTCGATGATGTACCTCCCCCAATCTTTGACCGTGGTCGGAGGTGGGGTCATCGGCTGCGAGTATGCCTCGATCTTTGCCCTGCTTGGGGTTGAGGTCACGTTGATCGACCGTGCCACATACCCGCTGCAATTTATGGACAAAGAACTCGTCGACCAGTTTGTCAAAGGTCTTGAAAGTTATGGTAGCCACTATCTCGGTGACAGCCACATCACCGACGTGCGATGGGACGGGATCACCCATGTCGTAACCACGCTCAAGAGTGGGCCCATCATCAGGAGCGAAAAAATGTTGGTCGCTCTCGGTCGGCAAGCGAATATTGAAGACCTTGATCTGGATGCAGCAGGTATCTCCCTTTCGGACAAGGGATTGATCCCCGTGGATCAGTTTTGCCAGACCAATATCGAACAGGTATACGCGGTTGGAGATATGGTCAGCGGCCCTGCACTCGCCTCCAAGGCCATGGAACAAGGACGACGCGCCGTCCGACACGCGCTCAATCTCCCCGTTGGTGATGCCGCATCCACCATTCCATTGGGCATCTATACCATCCCTGAAATGTCCAGCATTGGACTGGATGAGAGGGGTGCCAGAGAACGGTATAAGGATCCGCTCATTGGCCGAGCGAAGTTTGAAGAAATCGCCCGTGCACAGATCTCCGGTGGTGGGCAAGGGCTGCTCAAGATGATCGCCGATCCAGCCGGTGAGCGGCTCCTCGGCGTGCAGGTCGTAGGCGATTCTGCCACGGAATTGGTCCACATCGGACAACTGGCACTGCAAAGCGGTGCGACGATTGAATCTTTCATCGACAACGTCTTCAACTTTCCAACCTACGCCGAAGCCTACCGCATCGCTGCGCTGGATATCCTCGGCCAAGTAGCGAAACGCCAACAGGCTAAAGCCGCCTAGCTATCTTGTACAGCACGTCAGGACATCATCTGCAATGAGCTGCTTCAGCGGCCCCCATAACAACAAATCTACAGCCATCATCTTCTCCTCCATTCATCTCTGTCCGCACACTCCCATGAGCACGCAAGCCTGACACACCGGCACGATCCAACAACGCAAGAGCCTACTCCTCCAATCCACACAACACCAGACTGCCGCACTCTTGAGCTTGAGCCATCAATGCTTCCGACCACCAGCCATTCAATCAATCGCGAGCGCCAACCGATAAGTGACTTGAACGGTCAGATTTGGCCAATCACGGAGAACGGTTTTGCCTATAAAGCGAGCATACGGTGAACAACCCGTGAGAGTGGTTATGTTTCAACAGACAAGATCCATTCTGCACTCGATCCATGTTCTGGTGGTATGCCTTACTGGATTAGTCAGCCTGCTGCCTTCGAGTGAGATAACATTTGCCGCGAACGCTGATCCAGCCCAAGAGACGCCCCCTGAATTGACGGCACTCAGCCTGGAAGAGCTAATGAAAGTGGAAGTCACATCTGTCAGTAAACAAGCGCAACCACTCTTCCAAGCCGCAGCAGCCATCTTTGTCATCTCTCAAGAAGATATCCGACGATCGGGCGTCACCACGATTCCGGAAGCCCTTCGCATGGCACCAGGCATTCAAGTTGCCCGCCTCGATACCCATCGGTGGGCCGTCAGCTCACGGGGGTTCAACGGTGAATTCGCCAACAAACTACTCGTACTGATTGACGGACGAACGGCCTATTCACCGTTGTTCTCAGGTGTGTTCTGGGACGCGCAAGACACGGTGTTAGAAGACATCGATCGTATCGAAATCATTCGTGGGCCAGGCGCTTCACTCTGGGGAGCCAATGCCGTGAACGGCGTCATCAATGTCATCACCAAGAAAGCCAAGGACACACAAGGCCTCCTCGCCGTTGTTGGCGGTGGCACTGAGGAACGGGCATTTACCACGCTCCGCTATGGAACCTCAGTGGGAGAGCACACCCATGCCCGTCTTTACGGGAAGTTCTCGGAACGTGACGATTTCGTTCGGTCCGATGGTACACCCGGAGAGGACGACTGGCGAAACGGCAGAGGAGGATTCCGCCTTGACCACGAACTCTCCTCACGGGACAGCCTGACCGTACAGGGCGATTACTACAGAGGCTCAGAAGGATTCAGGTTCGCGGAACCGCTTCTCACGACACCCTTCAGTCAGTCGATTCGTGACAGGTGGAGTTACTCCGGAGGCAATGTCCTCTCACGTTGGAAACACGCCTTTTCAGACAGCTCCTCTCTCCTTGTCCAAACCTATTACGATCGAACTGAACGGGAGAGTCGTCTATTCAATGAGCGACGAGACACCTTTGACATCGATCTCCAACACTCGTTTGCATGGGGCCAGACCCACCGCGTCATCTGGGGACTTGGCTATCGATTCACGACCGACCACATCGTCAATTCCACCACCATCCGCACGACTCCCACTAGTCGTGTGTTGAATCTCTTCAACGGATTCGTTCAGGACGAGTTCACCCTTATCCCCAATACCCTGGCATTAACCGCTGGGACAAAAGTCGAACATAACGATTTTACAGGGTGGGTTGTGCAGCCTAGCGGTCGTCTGCGTTGGACCCCAACCCAGGCTCTGATGTTTTGGGGAGCTATTTCTCATGCGATCCGCACTCCCTCGCGTGCTGAGGACGATTCCACACTCGACCAGATTGCCTTGCCACCGAATGCCCTGTTCCCAGGAGCGCCAGTCGCGTTGACGACATTCGGAGGCCAGCGTGGGTTCCGTAATGAGTCGTTGCTGGCCTATGAGATCGGCACACGCTATCAACCGGTCGAGGCCTGGTCTATCGACATCTCGGCATTCTACAACCGATACGATCGCCTCAGAAGCATCGAGCCTGGCACTTCCTCGCTCGCGACGAATCCACTGCCGCCACATTTGCTGATCCCTTTCGTGGCGAGCAATAAGCTGGCTGCTGAAACCCATGGGGTGGAAGTGTCGTCAGAGTGGCACCCCATCGACCGGTGGCATCTGCAAGCGACCTACTCCTATTTGAGAATCCAGATGATCACCGGCGCCTCATTGGATCCCACGGGACGAAATGCCAATGGAGACAGCCCGCAACACCAAGCATCCCTCCGGTCCCTCATGCAACTCCCCGGCAATATCGAACTCGATCTGTGGGGTCGGTTTGTGGATCGACTGCCGGCGTTGAACATCCCGGCATACATCAGTATGGACACCAGACTCGGCTGGAAACCAAGCAAGAATGTTGAGGTCTCCATTGTTGGGCAAAACCTGCTCGAATCCAGACGGCCTGAGTTCGCCACCTCCTTTGTGGCACAGAACGGAACCGAGGTTCAGCGGGGAACCTATATCAAATTAACCTGGCGGCACTGAAGAAGTCGCATGACGCCAAACCGAGACTGATGAAACACATGACCGTCAGAAAAACATACCTGTGGTTTGTACTAACGATAGCCATAGCATTACTCTGGTCCCTCTTCTCAATAGTCGGTCACGGCATCTCAGAATGGTCAATGGCTCACGCTGCGGATGTCCCTGCGCCAATTGCAGAATCCATACAAGACCTCACTGAACTCGGACTCGAAGACTTAATGAAGATCGAGGTGACCTCCGTCTCGAAGAAAGTCCAACCTCTATCACAAGCCAGCGCCGCCATCTTTGTCCTCACCCAAGAAGATATTCGCCGCTCCGGCGCCAATAGCATCCCCGAAGCGCTTCGAATGGTTCCAGGTCTCATCGTTGCCCGCATCGATGCCAATAAATGGGCCATCTCCTCCCGTTTCGATACCGGTCGGTTTGCAGATGATCTGTTGGTTATGATGGACGGCCGAACCGTGTATTCCCCCTCTCTCGGAGGAACATTCTGGGAGGTGCAAGACACCATTCTCGAAGATATTGAACGCATCGAAGTGATTCGCGGTCCTGGAGGAACCCTCTGGGGTGCCAATGCTGTCAACGGGGCAATCAATATCATCACCAAACGGGCGAAGGACACGCACGGCAACCTGATCACTCTTGGAGGTGGCACCGAGGAACGCGGCTTCACGTCGCTCCGTCATGGTGGCCACATCGGTGACACGTTCCACTACCGCGTCTTTGGGAAAGCCTTTGATCGGGACCGTAGTTTCAACCCCGAGGGGGCCCATGATGATTGGCGAATGGGACGTGCGGGATTCCGCGCTGATTGGGAGATCGGTCAACATGATCAACTGATGATTCACGCCGAGTCCTATCAAGGCCGCGCAGGGCAACAAACCACCGTCCCGACTCTGGTCGCTCCCGACTTTTCTCGAACCGCTGCCGAAGACGCACGCCTTTCCGGCACGAACACCATGCTCCGGTGGACGCATACCTTTCAGAAGGCCAACGAGTTGGCCGTTCAAGTCTACTATGACCGGATAGGCCGAAACGAACTCTCCTTCCATGAATCACGTCAGACATATGACCTCGACTTGCAGCATCGATTCTCCCTCCCCTTCAACCAAGACGTGTTGTGGGGATTTGGCTATCGACACACAACCGATACGCTCAGCGAATCGGCCCTCTTGTCCTTTGATCCCTCGCAACGAACGCTCACCACCTTCAGCGGAATGCTGCAAGATGAGATCAGGTTGTTCAACGACAGCGTTCGGCTCACGATCGGATCGAAGTTTCTCAAACACACCTATACAAACCTTCTGATTCTCCCCAACATTCGAATGGCTTGGAGCCCTGTATCCAATCACACAATCTGGGGTGCCATTACTCGCTCAGCGCGTCTACCGACCAGACTGGAACGAGACGGATTGCAACGACTTACAGGTGGAGCCGGCGGATTCGAAGAACTCCGCGGCACCCCACAACTTCGAAGCGAAGATCTGATTGGCTACGAACTCGGCTATCGATCCCAATGGACTTCATCTCTATCAGCAGATATTGCCCTCAGTTACACGACAGAACGATACAAGGCCGATGAGGCGGAACTTGCACCTGGGATCGAAGCGCGTGCCAGCAAAGGAAAGATGCATGGGTATGCCGCCGAAATTGCCATGAACTGGCAACTCAGGGATTGGTGGCGGATACGACCGGCCTTTACCTACCTGTATGCACACGGGCATTCTGAAGCCGGCGAAGGCCACGACGATGAGTCCGGAGAAATACCCCGGTATCAACTATCCTTCCGCTCATTGATAAATCTGAGCAAGACGCTCGAATTTGACTCGACCTTTCGCTTTGTCGATCAGCTCGCAGGCGTGCAGGTTCCGTCCTACACCAACCTGGATCTGCGTCTTGGATGGAAACCGACCGAATCGATCGAACTATCGCTGGTGGGACACAATCTCTTAGCACAACAGCATCTTGAATATATGCCACAGCTCCTCAATACCCAACCAGTCCAGATTCAACGAGGCATGTACGGGAAAGTGACATGGCGATTCTGACCCATCATCGCACCACGCTTCGTCCTGTTCAGACAGCTGAACGAGGTCTGCCTGCCGAAACGTGGCTGGGATGGATGCCTGTGTCCGCACGGCGTCTGGTTGGCCTGATCTGCCTCCTGACGTTCTTAGGGCTTCAAGTAACTCCTCAGACCATGGCCCAGGACCGCAACGGAGAATATGCGTTGAAAGCCGCCTTCCTCTATAACTTCGCCAAGTTCGCCGAATGGCCAGCTGCATCGTTTTCCGACAGTCATGCTCCCTTCGTCATCTGCCTAGCCGGGAATGATCCCTTTGGTCCCAACCTCAAAAGCCTGGAGGGGAAACTGGTCAAAGATCGGCCGCTGGTGACGAAGCCTATCCATACTGATGACAATCTCATCAGTTGCCACATCCTGTATATCGGTCCCGATGAACTCAAGCAGACGCGCAACATCTTGCAGGCGCTTCAGACGTCACCAGTCCTGACCGTCTGCGATACTGAAGGCTGCGCAGAGACAGGAATCATCCTCAACATGCGGATGGTCGAGAACCGAGTCGCGCTGGACTTAAACCTGGACGCAGTCCAACAGACCCAACTAAAACTCAGCTCCCAGCTGATTAGGCTCACGCGTATCGTGAAAGGACAACCATAAGATGTGGCGCCGGTTCGGCGACTGGCCGATCGAAAAAAAGCTGACAGGTCTTGGCCTCTTGTCTACCGGCCTGGCCCTGCTCGTAGTCCTCGTTGTGTTCGTCATCAACGACCAGCTCTCAGTTCGTGTCACGGTTGAGAGCCGTATGGCCGCACTCGCTGATGTCATCGGTACCAATAGCACCGCAGCCCTGACGTTCAGGGATCACAAAACAGCCCGCGAAACGCTCTCCGCCCTTCGCCAGGAGCCGCACGTCGTGTCCGCCTTCACGATAGACGTCGACCGGAAGACGTTTTCCACGTACATCAACCCCGAGTACGCTGGCTCTACACCCAGTATTTTAGAAACACCATCTGGCATAGAGTTGTCCACGACACGACAGAGTCGCATCGTCGATGACTTTTTGGAGGTCTCGACACCGATTATCCTCGATGGGCAGCGCATCGGCTGGATCTTACTCCGATCAGACCTCACGGAAGTCGATCAAAGGCTGAGACGGTCTGGGACAATCGCGCTTGCGATCTTTATCGCGTCAGGACTTTTGGCGCTGTTCATCTCACGACAACTCCAACGTATCATCACCGTCCCGCTCCTCGGCCTCGTCGCAACCATGCGGGAGATTTCAGAGACAAAAAATTACTCTCTGCGGGCGGCCCCGCTGCCCACTCACGATGAGATCGATGTGCTGACCGGCGGACTGAACGCCATGCTGGCACAGATTCAGCTACAACATGAGCAGCTGGCACGGCACAGGGAGGAACTGGAAACGAAGGTCACGGAGCGCACCCGCGACCTCGTTCAGGCAAAGGAGGCGGCCGAAGCAGCAAGCGTCACCAAGTCGCAGTTTCTCGCGAACATGAGCCACGAAATCCGTACCCCGATGAACGGAGTCTTGGGCATGACGGAGCTCTTGCTGACCACCCAGTTGAACCAACGCCAACGTCACATGGTCGACACTGTCCATCGATCCGGAACCGCCTTGCTGGGGATTATCAACGACATTCTTGATTTTTCAAAGATCGAGGCAGGCAAACTTGAATTGGATCGGATTAAGTTCGACCTCCGGCAAACCATTGAGGAAGCCGTGGAGCTCTTTTCCAAACCTGCGGGGGAAAAGGGATTGGAGTTAACCTGTTATGTGCCGGAAGAGATACCCGATACGGTGATCGGCGATCCGATGCGACTGAGACAGATCTTGCTGAACCTCGTGGGAAACGCTGTAAAGTTCACCGAACAAGGAGAGGTTTCGGTCCAGGTGCGTTGTGTGTCCAAGGAGGCTGAACGGGTGACCTTGAAATGCGAAGTGCGGGACACCGGCATCGGGATTGCACCCGAGGCTCAGACGAGGCTGTTTTCGGCGTTTTCACAAGCAGACGGCTCGACGACTCGACGATTCGGCGGTACTGGTCTCGGGTTGGCCATCGTCCGTCAACTGGTGCACCTGATGGGCGGCACGGTCGGGATCGAGAGCATACCAGGCCAAGGATCCACCTTTTCGTTTACGATGCAACTGAGATACGAGCCAAGACACCAGTCATCGGAGACGACATCAACGCAATCCCTTGCCGGTACTCGGGTCCTGATCGTCGATGACAATGCCACCAATCGGTTCATTCTGGAATCCCAGCTGATGGCCTGGGAGGCTAATCCCCTCAGCGCCTCCAGTGCAATAGCTGCCTTAGAACAACTGAACCAGGCCGTGACCGCGGGCAAGCCTGTGGACATCGTCATCCTCGACATTCACATGCCCGATATCGACGGCATCATGCTGTCGAGAATGATCAAGGCCGACCCTCTTTTTACCAACATTCCTCTGTTGGCTCTCAGCTCGATCGACCAACCGTCGTCTGGGGAGGAGACGAACTCATCGCATTTTTTTGCCTGGCTCCGGAAACCGGCTCGACAGTCCCTCCTTCGAGATTGCTTACTGCGGCAACGGTACGCCTTGCCGGAAACAGCACCCCTCACGAAACAGCCGGAACCACAACCGCCCGTACTCAGAGCTCACGTCCTTCTCGCTGAAGACAATCCGGTCAATCGTGAAGTCGCATTGGGGATGCTGGAACTCCTAGGTTGCCGCGTCGACATGGCCGAGAATGGCTGCCAAGCTGTTGAGGCTGTCTCGAAGCACCACTACGATCTCGTGTTGATGGATTGTCAGATGCCGATCCTGGATGGGTATGCTGCGACCGCTGAGATTCGACGTCATGAACGATCAATCGATGCCGGTCGTCATGTTCCCATCATCGCCTTAACCGCGCATGCCATGGAGGGTGACCGGGAGAAATGCTTGGCCGCTGGAATGGACGACTACCTCTCGAAACCGTTTTCGCAGGACAGCTTGCAGGCCACCATACGTCGGTGGGGCAACACGAAGCCGACGGATTCTCCGCCCAGTTCTCAGACACTCGATGAACAGATCGCCCCAACAACTCCCTTAGGAATTCCCATCATCGATGACGCCGTCTGGGAGAATCTGCTGGCCATGGAACGAGCAGGCCGCTCGCACCCCCTGCACAAGATTCTCTCACTCTATCTCTCAGATTCCAGGCGACTCATTGAAGTGATTCGTGATGCGATCCAGGCAGGAAATGGAGCCGCGCTCACAGATGGGGCGCACCAATTGAAATCAACAAGTGCACAAGTCGGGGCTCTCGCCGCCAGCTTTCAAGCAGGAAAAATCGAGCGACTCGCGCGACAACAGCAGCTGGATTCCGCCGCCAATCTGCTGAACCCGCTCATAGAAAGCGTCGAGCTGGCCTGCAAGATATTTGAAGCTAAGATCCGGGGGCGAGCGGCGTGACTTCTTCGCCGCGGTGGAGTTATGCGGCCTCACCATCGTCTTTCGCTTTCTGGTAGGGTTCTTTCTCCAATTCCGTCGTCATCGCGCGAAGCCTGGCCCATTCCTCTGCTCCAAGGTTCACAAATTCACATCCAAAACTACCGTCCCGATACCACCTGACAATCGCGTGAGAGATCACGATGGGAGACTCGTGATCAGACACGTGGACCCTCAACTGAAAAACCGTGCCCGGATTCACTTCAACCAAACTTCGGATGCGGCATCCCCGAATGGACAGTTCATTCAATGTCCCATCGCCGGACAGACTGTTCGCCGAACTGAATGAACTCCGAAACCCAACAGGGAATCTACGATCTCTCCGTTGTTCCATGATCCTCTCTCCTCTTTCAGAACCGACGTCCATTGTGTCTTCCCTCTCTGACGGGGTTCTAACGCTGCGTCAGAGGTATCTAGGCTGCACGTCTCCCTCGCGTAGAGGCATCACCCTGAGTGAGCAATTGTACAAATTCTTCTGCCGGCATCGGACGCCCAAAGTAATGCCCTTGCGCTTGATCACATCCCTGTTCACGAAACATCTGTAACTGCGCTTCGGTTTCAATGCCTTCAACCAACACTGTCAGGTTCATGCTGTGCGCAAGGGAGACAATCGCGCGGGAGATCGACACATTGGCGACATTCTGCGGCACATCGCAGGCGAATGATTGATCGATTTTGAGCATGTTCAAGGGAAACCGTTGTAGATGGCTCAAGGAGGAATACCCGGTTCCAAAATCGTCGATCGACAGTCGAACGCCCATCGCCCTCAACTGCTGCAACATCTCAATGGACGTTTCGACGTGGCGCATCGCAATCGACTCGGTCAGCTCTAACTCCAGAAATTCAGCATCAAACTGGGTCTCTTCCAAGGCTCGGGAAACGGCGGCCGTCAACGAGGACCCATGAAAGAAAGAATTTGAGATGTTGACCGACACCCGAATGGGGGCATAACCGGCATCCTGCCAAGCCTTGCCTTGCCGGCACGCCATACCCAACACGGCTTCATCCAACTTTCGAATCATGCCCGTCTCGTTGGCAACAGAAAGAAACACGGCCGGCATCAATAAGCCACGCAAGGGATGTTGCCATCGGACCAATGCCTCCGCACCGACGATCTTGCCGGTCTGCATGTCCACTTGGGGCTGGTAATGCACGACAAGCTCGCGATGATCCAACGCCTTTCGCAACTCATTTTCCATCTCAAGCCGTTCTGCAGCCATTGAATTCATGGTCGCCGAGTAAAACTGTGCGTTGTTCCGACCTCGCTCTTTCGCTTGATACATTGCGACATCGGAACTCTTCAGGAGTTGATCCACTGAGTCCCCATCGGTCGGAAAGATCGCAATCCCCACACTGGTGGTCACCGCAATTTCATGACCGTCGATCAAGAATGGTCGTGCCAGCGATTCCAGAATACGCCTGGCAACCAGGCCAGCATCCTGAACCTGCCGGATGTTCGTCAACAAGACTGTAAATTCGTCTCCCCCCAGGCGAGCCAATTCATGGCCCTCGCCCTTCTCCACCGGCCGACTGACGGAATCGCTGTGCCTGATCGATTCCGCCAAGCGATCTGCAACCTGTTTCAATAAGAGATCGCCGATGTTATGACCTAATGTGTCGTTGATGACTTTGAACCGGTCCAGGTCAAGAAACAACACGGCAAGCGTGGATTGGTAGCGACGTGCATGGGCGAGAGCCTGCGTGACACGATCTTTGAATAAGACGCGATTCGGCAACCCGGTCAGACTATCGTAATAGGCCAACCGATGGATTTCCCGCTCTGAGCGTTTCCGTTCACTGATGTCTTTGGCCGTCCCCACGATCGCCATGGTTTTCAGCAGATCATCAAAGACCGCCTCAGCCTGTAGATTCACCGTAAACTCACCCCCATGTGGAAACACAATGCGGTGATCGATGTCGCAAGGTTTCCGTTCCGCAAGGATCAATTGTAGAGCTCGGTCGACCAGATCACGATCATCCACATGGACCATGTCAAGAAACGCCTCTTTCGTCCCTCGAAAATCTTCCGATCGAATTCCCACCAGCCGACAAAGTTCCGAGGACACGAGAAATTTCCCGGTGGAGGGATGCCATTCCCAGTTACCGATCTTGGCAATCCGTTGTGCCAATCCCAGGCGTGCCTCGCTACGGAGCAATGCATTAAGCATGAGGCTCCCTCGCAGCATATACCGAACTCGATGGCTGAGGATCGTCGCGTTCGTCGGTTTGGCGATGAAATCCGTGGCGCCGTACGCATAGGCACGGCCGATCGAGTCTTCATCATCCAAACCGGTCATGACCAGGATCGGCACACGTTTCCCCTCTACCGATTCCCGCAGCTTCATACAGACGGCAAATCCATCCATGACGGGCATGACCACATCCATGATGATCAGATCGGGACGCCGCGCGGAAAACTGCTCTAAGGCATGCGCCCCATTTGATGCTTCGCATACCTCGAACCCGGCCTGCTCCAAAGCCTCGCGCACAAATATTCTGATCAGCTCGTCATCATCCACGACGAGGACGACGGCCGCTCCTGCTTCATCTACTCCTGGCATCTCCCGCTCGGTCTCACTCCGAAGACTTCTCGTTGGTCGTCCCTCTGGACGACTCATGCCGCTACCTTCTCCAAAAGTCCCCGGGGCGTTCGGCTGAGGGACTGATGTGTTGCTTCAACCTGATTGGTTACTTCCATACACAAGAAATGCGGTCCACGCCTCGTGCGACGACCGAAGAAGGTCGAGAGTTGTGGCGATGGGTCTACATTGCCCATGCAGCAATGCATTCCAGCGGAGAATGTGAGTCGCTTCAACCTATGCACTTGGGCGCACAAGGAATGGATATTCCTCTTAGAGATTCTATCTCGATCAGCCCTCCGCCACACGTTCGACCATTCGGTTCTCTGCCCTGACACCTGACGATACCAGCAATTTTTGACGCGTAAAGAATTTGCCGAAAATTAGCTTTGCATCGTTGTGCAAACCAGCTGGGAGATTTCGTATGCTCAGGAAGAGCGCTGATTCTTTGGCGAGGCACTGCCCAGCACAACACCCACTATGTGGGAATAGCTTTGCACGCATGCTGAAAGACACAAGCGGGATTCGAACGAACGCACGGAGGCCTGCTCACGACACAGCTCAGCGAGCGGCGCGCTCAGCCTGTATCTCTTTTCGTGGCACAAGAGGACTATCCTTTGATGTTCCCGATCGGACGGAGTTCCGCCACTTTTTTGGTAATACCGGCACGATCGACGGTCTCGACGACGTCAGAAATATTCTTGTACGCAAACCCGGCTTCTTCCGCCAAGCCCGACATTGAGACGGCTTTGACAAGAATCCCCCGCCGTTTCATCTCTTGCTGCAGCTGCTCGCCACGGATCGATTTTTTGGCCTGAGCCCGTGACATCGTCCGCCCAGACCCATGCATCGTGGAACCGAATGTCTCATCGACAGCCCGGTCCGTGCCGACCAGGAGATAAGAGCCGGTCTCCATTGACCCACCACAGATCACCGGCTGACCGGTCTTCTGAAAATCCCATGGCAAATCCGGACTGCCCGGGCCGAACGCCCTGGTTGATCCCTTGCGATGGACCAGCAAATCTCCTTCGGGATAGCGCTCGACCTTGGCGATATTGTGCGCCACATCATAGATCAACTCCATGCCCAACTCTTCAGCCGACGTCCCAAACACGGCGGCAAACGCTTCGCGAATCTGATGGGTGATGACCTGTCGATTGGCGAAGGCCGTGTTGGCGGCACAGTTCATGGCCGAGAAATAGTCCTGCCCTTCCGGCGAACGGAACGGAGCACAGGCCAACTGCTGGTCTTTGACGGAAATCCCATATCGCCGCATCGCCTTCTCAAAGACTTTGAGATAATCGCTGGCAACCTGGTGGCCAAACCCGCGGGACCCACAGTGGACCATCACCACAACCTGATCTTGGCCGGTGATGCCCAACGCAGTCGCCGTCTCAGAATCGAACACGCGATCACTCGAGACAACCTGAACTTCCAAATAGTGATTTCCGGATCCCAGTGTCCCTAACTGGTTGATCCCTCGCCCCACCGCATGGTCGCTGACCTTCGAGGAATCGGCACCTGCGATACAACCTCCTTCCTCAATGTGCGCGAGATCCCGATGCCAGCCATAACCTTCCTCAATGCACCAGCGAGCACCTCGTGTCATCACCCCCTCGAACGCACCTCGACTCAACCGAACAAATCCTGCCGCCCCAACTCCGGCCGGTACACGACGGAATAATTCCGTCATCAGCCGTTCCAGTTTCGGTTGCACATCGTCCAGGGTCAGATCCGTACGAATGAGGCGCATCCCGCAATTGACGTCATACCCCACCCCTCCAGGAGAAATAATTCCAGACCTGGTATCAAACGCGGCCACCCCCCCGATGGGAAACCCATAACCCCAATGCCCGTCCGGCATGCAGAGCGCGTAGCGCGCAATGCCAGGCAGACAGGCCACATTCGTCACTTGATCGAAGACGCCACGGTCCATCGTCTGTAAAATACCCGGCGTGGCATAGATCCGCGCCGGGACCAGCATACCGGCTTTCTCAGTGACGGGGATCTCCCACACTTCATCGGTCACCCGATCTACTCGCATATCGGTATTCAACTTCATACGTCGACTACCACCCGGGCATACCAGCGTGTTCCCTGCTGCTTCACTTCATAGAGATGTTTCGTGACACCCTTCACATCATTGTGGAGTATCTGTGTTGTCTGGTCCACAGGAGCGCCACGCAGGACAGCCGTAAGGATCCATGTGGGACCTTCTTGAATGACGGACAAGTCCGCGTCATGAAACACCACCCCCGCTGCGTCTTTCCAATACACCAGATCCGACAACCATTCAAAGAGGAGATCCGCGACATCTTCGCACACGTGTTCAATTTTGCGTTCCCATGTCACTGCCACTGATAAAGGATCGGCCAGTGTTTCAAGTAACGCGTCGGTCGCGGCACGAAACAGCTCCTCAACGGAGTCACCCTCCGCCTCAAACGCAAGGTCCGCCACCGCAATATCGTCGAGAAATCGAAACGAATGCGCCATCAGAGGAAGCAGAATGTCAGAAGAGCGGACGTCAGTCGAGCACGAATTGCTTCGGGAAGTTCGTCAGATTACGGCAGCCATCCTTCGTCACCAGCACCATGTCTTCGATGCGAACCGCGCCCAATCCAGGATAGTACAGGCCCGGTTCGACCGTGACCACGTGCCCTTCCTGAAGGAGTGACCCCGTTCGGCTGATACGAGGTGCTTCGTGAATATCCAGCCCCACGCCATGCCCTGTCCCATGAAAATATCCCTGCATGCGTCCGTTCACCAGGCCTGTTTTGTAACCGGCCTTCTCGAACCGTGAACAGATACCTTGATGGATCTTCATGCCGTCGACGCCGTCCTTGATTTTCGTGACGGCTTCTTCCTGCGCATCTTTCACCGTGCTATACAGCCGCTTGAGCTCAGCACTCGCCGTCCCACGTATCACCGTGCGCGACATGTCGGCAAAATAGCGACTCGTGGCGGAGCGGGGAAACACATCGAAAATAATGCTGCGATGAGCAGGCAACGGTCCGCTCCCTTCATTGTGGGGATCACAGGCCTGTTCTCCACCCGCCACGATCGTATGCTGGGCGATACAGTCCCGTTCCATGAGCTTCACGTTGATGAACTTCTTCATCCGTTCCGAGGTCACCGGAAGACCATCCAACCACAGCTGCGCGCCCTTGATCTCAGTCCGGCGTAACATCGCGTGGGCCGCGGTCACGGCTTCCTCTGTGGCTCGTTGTGCCTCTTCGATATGACGCACTTCTTCCGGCGTCTTCACCACACGCTGCTCATAGAACGGATCCGACTTCGGTTTGAGGCTGTAGCCTCGCTCCTGTAATCGGGCTGCATGGATGACCGGAAAATTCGCGGGCACCGACAGGCGTCGGATCTTCGACTCTTTCAAGACCACATGGACGATATCCACGGCGGTCGGGGCTTTGATGCCTTGCTTCTTCGCCTTCTGCTCGATCTCAGAATACGACAGTACTCGATCCACCGATGCCTCAGATCTGGCACGATCCATTTCCAGATCGCTCATGACCATTACCCGTTCACCTCGGATTTCGAGATAGATGAAGGGATCGGGAGCCATGAATCGCGTGGCATAGTACAAATTCGAATCCTGTTCACTGGCAGCAATGAACAGAGTAGCCACTTCAGGTTGAGAGATCGTACTGCGTTTCATGGATAACTAGCGGAGCAGTGGCACCGAGTAGACCATCTGAGACGATCGGAGTACAGTTTTCAGGATGTTCAAAATGGTCGTCCAGCAAGGCCGAAAGGAATTTGAATGACGAGGCGTACTTGATTGGTACGTCGAGGAGTTCAAATGACTGAGAACGCAGCTGGCGAGCATTTTCAACATCCTGAGCGGATGCTAGCATGGGAGCCGGGGTCGGTCAAGAATTCGGTCGGACGAACGCTGCGATCGATTATGGCCTGGCGGGAGCCGGCGATGGCGTGAGATCTTTGGGTCGCACACCGGATTCTTCATCAGGCGTCACCAAATCCATCGGCAGCGTCAAGGTATTCGTGAGCACATCGACCGCAAGCTGTGCCAAACCTGAGAGACCGGAGGCAAACGACTTCACCGGCAGGTAGGTCACCTCCGGATCTTCCAGCCCTCCTTTCACTGTAAACATTGCCGTGGCCAATCCTTTGCGATCTCCCGCGATGATTCGTCCGAAAAGTGGAATCGTCTTGAGAAATTGAGAATAGGATCCGAACGGGCTCACCGCCACCGCAAGATCCAGCTGGTCCGTGGGTAAATCATAATTCCCCGCCGCAGTGATCTTGAGGATTGGGCTGTCGATGATCAAATTTTCCGTCTGAAACATCCCGTTTTGGACGGCAATGGTCGAGGAAATTCTGTTGTAGGGGAGCCCTTCTTTTTCTAACTCGACCTTCCCTTGCAGGACGGCGGGAAGATTCAACAGACTGATGATTTTCCAGACCGCTCGCTCATTTGTTTTCAGAATTCGTCCGTTTTCCAATAAGACGTCAACCTTGCCATTCAGCGAGGGGTAGATCCCATGGGGATTTCGTCCATGGCCACGAATGGCACCACTGATCCGAAGCTCTCCCGACACCCCATGCGCTTGTGTCTTGGCCAGCTTCAAGACGTCCTCAAATTCCACCCCCGTGGCTCGAAACGAGAGATCAAGGTCGGCCGGCGCGTTCGGTGGAAGCTGTACAACCAGCCGCCCCGCCACATGCCCATGATTGGATTCACCGGACAAGCGATCCACGTCGAGTACCCCATCCTGAATGGTGATGCGTGCAGACAACGCGTTGAACTTCAGATGCTGGTAATGCCCACGTGCCACGGCTGCAGTCATCGTCACCTGACTGGTTGTCGCCAGCGTCTCCAGGAACTCTCGGACGGGCGAGCGCCCGCCCTTCGGGATCAGCAAGCTCAGGTCAAGCTGATTCGATTCAATCTTTCCAATGATGGAGGGCTTCGCCGACCAATTTCGAACCGTAGCCTCCACGGCGACATCGCTGCCCTGAACTTTGAACGACAGTCGTTTGAGCTCAGCCTCGTTGCGGAGAAATCTGACACGGGCATAGAGATCCTGAATTGGCCCATCGACTCCCTTGGCCTGCAGCACCCCATTCGTCAAGCCCATCCACCCGGTGATTCGCCATGCTCGCCAGTCGGGCTCTCGGCCCTTGATGTCCAACGAGAGCTCGAGATTTCCCACTTCAAGTCCGCTCTTGGAGATCCATTTCGGAAGACTGGCGACCGGAATGATCCCGGTCGCGACCGCCATATCAACCAGGAAACCATTCCCGAACTGCATCGTGCCCTTGGCGGGAATCGTCAAGGAGGGCAGAACCAGTGCGACTCGGTCCAGCTTGATGCTCGCCGTTTGAGGGAGCACCCCCTCAAACTCGACCGTCGCGCGAGACCCAATGGGTTTATCAATCACCCCAAGCGCAACTTTCACCTCATCCAATACAATGGATCCTCGGACATGAGGTCTCGTCGTCACGCCCGAGAGCGTCGCCGTCGAACTCAGAGTCCCTTCCAGCATACCCTGACCAATCGTCGAGGATCGGAAAAGCCGGACCATCTGAGTCGCATCGCCACGTATCCGAATGGACACATCTTGAAACTGACCGGTCGGTCCGCCGGTAATCGTCCCTTGGACCTGCACGGCCATCCCACCAAGATTTCCGGTCACCTGATCCAGTTGAGTCGCGCCATCAGCCAACACAAACCGTCCTTGCACCCCTGTCATCCGCTCCGGTAGTGCCGGATGATTGAGGCTGATGTGGCGAGCCGTAATCTCCCCACCCGCAAACGTGATTCCGCCTGGTTGATTCAACGGACCGACGAGGCGAAAGGTCGCAACCGCCGTTCCCTCTGCATCCCGAACACCGGCAAACACCTGTGCCATCCGCTCTGTTTTGACCGTCTTCGAGAGAAACTCCACCAAGGATGTGGCCCCCATCTCACCCGTCATCTCCAGGTCCAACCACGGGCCTGCATCGAGGAAAGAGACCTCCGCTTTCCCGTCAGTCAGCTGCATCGTTCCATAGTTCCCCGCAATCTTGGAGATACGCACTCGCCCGGTTTCGACCAGGATCACCGCCGCCAAGTCTTTTGCCGCGATATGATCACGACCGATAAGCGCTTGACCTTCTTGGACACGAAATTCCCCGGTCGCCGACAATTGAGGGCCGGTCGTAGTCGAGCCAGTCAGGGTGGCCTTCACAACCTGTACCTTTCCGTCGATCTGCCGTTCCGCCAGTATGTCCGGCAACTGCGGGTGGAGCCATTCCGGGGAAATGGTTTTCAGTAGTTGCGGCAGCGCCACAAGCGAACTGGCGAATGTCACAGCGAAGGTGGGCTGTGGAGTCAAAACGCCGGCAAGACTGGCAGTACCCGTCAGGGTAATCTCGTTCAGATGTGCGCTCATATCGGACAACACCATGTCATAACCGGCCACGCCCGGCATGACACGTACGGCACTCCGAAGATTCACCGCGCCTTGGAGATGATCGGAAACCGGTCTCGGACCGAGAAAATCGGCGGCGTCTCGCACCTTGATATCAGCGGCATCGATATGGCCGTCGAACTGGAATCTCGAAACCGGTTCTCCTACATCATCACCCGACAATGCCACGGGCTGTTCCGCCTGCTTGATCACTCCGTCCAAGGACACCCTCGAGACGCCATGCGAGCCCTGATGGGACATCGCCACGTGCACATCGGCCTGTCCCTGCTCCGGTCGAACGGTGATGTCGAACTCAACATGTTCCAAGGTGATGGATCGAATGCCATCGGGTCTGGCGGCATCCATCACCGTGATGGTTCCATTGACCAATTTCGCTTGTCTGACCATGAAGGTCCGTGCCATCAGACCCATCGTCTGCTGGTCAGTCTCTGATTGCCCATTCACCCCGTCCAAGATATTCCACCGACCACGCTCGTTTCGCCGTAGGGTCAGCGTGGGCTCCTCAATCAGCAGTCGTTTTCCAACTATTTGCTTCTTCAGGAGCGGAAGGAGCCGAAGGACCAAATCGACGCGCTTCGCCGTCAGCACCACTTGTGCCGATTGCGGGTCATGGATGGCGACCTCTGACAGTTCCACACGAATGCGAGGGAACACCACAAACTTCACTCGATGGACATCGATTTTTCGACCAAGACTCTGCTCCAGTTGTTCCAGAACAAAGTCCTTGAGATAGTCTTGACCGGTCAGCTCTCTCGAAAAGGCGAGGAACGCGCCGGCAAGAACGATGAAGATCAATAGGCTCAGGAAGGCAAGCCGAAAATGAGACACACCACCCCCTTTGAATACCGGACAGGGCTTCGGCGGCATCTTACCGAATCACCTAGATGAAATCTATCAACTCTGCATTTCACAAGGAGATTCCCATCCCACATGTCTCGAGTAAGACCGACTCCATCGACTTTTCGCCATACCTTCTCCATACTGCGCAACACCCAACATCCTCACGACCGATGACAGCATCACCTGATCAGGTATATCGTCATCCCATCTCCATCAAATCTTAAGAGTTGACAGCCACCAGGCATTGGAACTACACCTCTACGTATGCCCATTCATCAATTCGCAGGCCAACCGGCACCTCCCTCAAGCTTGGTGGAGGTCAACACGCTCCTCGCTGCATACTGGGCTGAGCAACCTGACCCCTCCGCCCACGAGCAGCGCGTGTCATTCGGCACATCAGGACATCGCGGCTCCTCCTTCAAGCGAAGCTTCAATGAACATCATATCGTAGCGATCGCTCAGGCTGTGTGTGAGTACCGTGCCACGCAGGGTACGACCGGTCCGCTCTATCTGGGTAAAGACACCCATGCCCTTTCCGATCCAGCCTTCGTGACTGTCCTGGAAGTCCTCGCGGCCAATGGCGTGGAGGTCATGATCGATCAGGATAACGGCTTCACGCCGACACCGGTCATCTCACATGCCATCCTGCGCTATAACTGTAACCGAACTTCCGGTCTCGCTGATGGCATCGTCATTACTCCCTCGCATAACCCTCCGGAAGACGGTGGGATCAAGTACAACCCCCCGAACGGCGGCCCAGCCGATACACAGGTCACCAAGTGGATCGAGGACAGAGCCAATACTCTTTTGACGAACAAACTACGGGAATGTAACCGACTTCCGATCAAACAGGCGCAACAGGCAGCCACCACCCATCGCCATGACTACATCGGAGCCTACGGCGGTGAGCTGAACCACGTCGTCGACATGGCTGCGATCAAGACCGCCGGGCTTCGGCTTGGGATTGACCCCCTTGGTGGATCTGGAGTCGCATACTGGAAACCGATTATCGAGCAGTATGGGCTCAATGTTGAGATTGTGAATCCGTCAGTCGATCCAACCTTTCGCTTCATGACGCTGGATTGGGACGGAAAGATCCGTATGGACTGCTCATCCCCCTATGCCATGGCCAATCTCATCGCCTTGAAAGATCGCTTCGATGTCGCATTCGGAAATGATGCGGACAATGACCGGCATGGAATCGTCACCCGCTCAGGCTTAATGAATCCCAACCATTACTTAGCTGTCTCGATTGCCTATCTCTTTGCCAATCGCCCTCACTGGAGATCTACCGCCGGAATCGGCAAGACCTTGGTCAGCAGCAGTCTGATCGACCGCGTCGCGGCCAAACTGAAACGAAAACTGGTCGAAGTGCCGGTGGGATTCAAGTGGTTCGTCGGCGGATTGCTCGACGGCTCACTCGGATTTGGGGGCGAGGAAAGCGCTGGGGCATCGTTCCTTCGCCGCGATGGCACCGTCTGGTCGACAGACAAAGACGGTATCATCATGGATCTACTGGCGGCTGAGATGATGGCTAAGACGGGCCGAGATCCATCTGAGCTCTACCGAGACCTCACGAAAGAATTAGGGGAACCGGTCTACGAGCGAATCGACGCCCCTGCCACCCTGGAACAGAAAGCCGTTCTCTCCAAACTATCACCGGAGCAAGTGAAGGCGACGGAACTGGCAGGCGATAAGATCACAGCGATGCTCACCAAGGCCTCGGGCAATAGTGCATCGATTGGGGGATTGAAGGTCGTGACCGAGAACGGCTGGTTCGCCGCCAGACCATCTGGCACGGAGGATGTCTACAAGCTCTATGCGGAGAGCTTCAGAGGGAAAACGCATCTGAAGCAGATCCAACAAGAGGCGCAGGCGCTGATCGCCAGAGCACTATCCCAGCCAAAGTGACCGGACTGGGTAGGTCAATGACGGTGCGAAAGTATTGTAAACGGAGAATATATGAACAACGTTCTACTTCGAGACTTTCTTGAGATTCCGTACGACAAGCTCGAAGAGATGAACCTCGCGTATAAAGAGGAACGACTAGGCCCGACCTCGGCCGACCAGATCAGGGAGCGCAGACAAGCATACCTCTCCGACGAAAAGCGCATCAAAGCCGTCACCGTATGCTTCACTGACCTAGAAGGCCGCCTGCATATGTTGGACTACGACAAGAAGTTTCTGCTCAGAAACGGCGACAACCTCACCTTCGATGGTAGCTCCATCCGCGGGTTTTCTCAGCAAGCCGAGTCCGACTTGCGCCTGGCCATCGACTGGACGGCCTTCTACATGGTGCCCGCCGATATTTTTGGTCCCGGCAAGGTCGTAGTCTTCGGCGACGTGCTCGAGCGCGGCGGCCACCCATACAGAGCCGACATGCGCCTCAAGCTCAAACAGTGGTGCGAGCAAGCCTATAAGAAAGACGGTACCGTCTTTCACGTGGCGACTGAGATCGAGGGTTTCCTCTTCAAGGGCAAAGATGCCGAGCGGCGCTACACCGAGTCCGGCAAGTTTGAGTTTGTGTCGACCGGCGGCTATTACCATTCACTGCCGGGCGATGCACTCCGCACGTTCATCGATCGCGCCGCCGAGGTACAGCGCGCGATGGGTTTCGAGAACGAGAAAGATCACCCGGAGGTGGCGCCATCCCAATTCGAGATGAACTTCTCGTACTCGGACGCGCTCGTCGCGGCGGACCAGGTGCAACTCTACAAACTCTTATGCCGGCAAGTGGCCGCTCAGGCCGACCTCACGGCAAGCTTTCTGCCGAAGCCGGTCACCGGCGTGAACGGCAGCGGCATGCACACGAATATCAGCCTGGCGCGTGCCGGCAAGAACCTGTTCCACGATCCCAGTGGCAAAGACGGGCTATCGAAAGCTGGTTGGGACATCATCAACCGTATCCTGAATTCCGCGAACGACATCGCGCTTGTCCTAAACCCCAGCGTCAACGCGTACCGCCGCCTCGACCCCCACTATGAAGCACCGAATCAGATCACGGCATCTGCGATCAACCGCGGCGCCATGGTCCGCATCCCGCTCGGCAATGAGCGTTCGGCGCGGATTGAGGTCCGATCGGTCGCCCCGGACGTAAATCCCTATATGGTCTTCTATACTCTCATCCGCACAGGGCTTGACGGCCCAACGTCACAGGAGGATGCAGAGACCAAGCGCAGCAACACCCACTTCCTGCCAGGCAACATTGTCGATGCAATTCGACTGTTTACATCGAGCAAGCTGACGTCGATGTTGTACGGTGAGGAAGTACGTGACAAGTTCGCCGAGCTGAAGCAGATGACAGCAGACCGCTGTCCGAAGCAACTTGGTGCCTTGATCAAGCCGGCAGAGGTCCAATTCCACCACGAGGTCACCAACCAGTGGTTATGGTCAATGTTCTGATGCAACGGTTCGAGCCGATGCGGGAAATACGGCGCACACGTACGAGACATGGATTTGCACCAAAGCCATTCGCACCTCGCCTCCAAATGATTTGGTCTATCCGCGTCAGCTCATCCTTTCGGCCTGCCTCGCGCATCGAACCATGACCATTCTGAAGACGTTCTGGGCAACCTGCGGTTCGGCATGAGTGCTGGTCGGCATGATTCCCTCTCTAACATGAACATTCCTCCTGCTCCTCGTTGGGGTCTTCCCAAGCACGACTTTTGGTCCACCCCGTTCGCTGAGTCGTTACTGCTACACCTCGACCTTCGATCAGGCCTGAGAATCCTCGATATCGCCTCCGGTCACGGCATCCCTGCCTTTTATTTAGCCGAACAGGTTGGTCCTACTGGAGAGATACTGGCCATTGATCTGAGTGCTGGACAAGTTGCCCGCGCAAAGGCCATTCAAGGTGCGCAATTACCACGGCTCCGATTCGAATGCATGGATATGCGTTCCCTACCTCCGGATCTGCCACTATTTGATCGCATTACAGGAAACCTCTCCGTGATGTTCTTCCGCCCCGATCGATTTCAAGCAGTTCAAGGGCTGGTGACGCACCTCGCACCAGGAGGGCAGATTGTCCTGACCTTTCCTTCCTATGGTACTTTTGATTCTCTATGGCAGCGAGTGGATACGGCAATGATCCAGCAGGGGCTGCTCAAGGAGCGAGAACGCTTCCAGGCCTATCTGTATGAACGACCATCGGCACAGGAAGGACAAACGTGGTTGGAGAAGCTTGATCTTGAGCGAATTGGAGCCATTGAATACCCGCTTGAAGTAAAAACTGGCCCTGGCCAAGAATTTCTCTATCACCCACTCCTGCGTGGTGGATTTCTCGACGACGTGTATGAATGTTTTGAGGATGAACGGCGTGCGGAGGAATTCATGGTGAAGCTATCAGAGGACGTCCAAAGCTTCACACCGCTTATTGCCCAGCGCTGTGTCCTATCAGGATGGAAAAAGAATTGACCTCAATCTGAGGAGACCTGCTGCTCCGCATGATATGAGCTACGGACGAGTGGACCGGATTCGATATGGCTGAAACCCATGGCAAGCCCTTCTTCTTTCAGCAGTGCAAATTCGGAGAGATCGTAGAATCTGGCAACGGGCAGATGCTCTCTGGTCGGTTGGAGATATTGGCCGATGGTCATGATGTCACAATCAACTGATCGGAGGTCGCGCATCACCTCGTAAGCTTCATCGAGTGTCTCTCCCATACCCAGGATCAAGCCCGATTTCGTTTTCATTCCATGCTGCTTCGCCCTCGCAAGCAAGTCGATGGACCGCTGATATTTCCCTTGAGGGCGGATTGATGGGAACAACCGTCTGACAGTTTCAATATTGTGATTCAGAATCTCCGGCTTCTCCTCGCAAATCGTCGCAAGCGCCTCTTCGTTACCTTCAAAGTCCGGGATCAACACTTCAATGGTACAGATGGGATTCAGGCGTTTGGTCTGCTTGATTGTTTCTGCAAAGACCGATGCCCCACCATCACCTAATTCGTCGCGATTGACCGAGGTAATCACCGCATGGCGTAATCCCAACGCATGGACAGCTTCTGCAACCCGGCTTGGTTCATCTTGATCTACCGAATGCGGCCTTCCAGTCTCCACGGAACAGTAGTGACAGCGCCTGGTGCAGATATCGCCGAGGATCAGGAACGTCGCAGTACGGGCATTCCAACATTCCCAGCGGTTCGGACAACGAGCCTCTTCACAAATCGTGTGGAGCTTGAGCCGTTCCATGGTCTGTTTGAGATCGAGATAATCAGGACCGGTCTTCGCTGTGACCTTGAACCAAGCAGGAAGACGGGGAGCACTGATCGTTGATGGGTGAGGGGCGGTAGAACAGGAGGACCGGAGATGATCAAGAGGGACAAAGCTCATGGTTGGTTACCCATTAGTAGAGCGCGGCGTAAACCAGTTCTTGATCTTCCCAAAGAAACCAGATCGCTCCGGCTCAGCCTGTGGAGGATCCGGATATTCTACCCAGAGCTCTTGGGAACCCAGATAGACGCCATTGCGAAAACTCCGCTGGGTTTTGAGCTGTCGGTAGCCTTGCGCATGTAAGGTTTGGATCAAGACCGTGAGTGCATCGTCCTGAGACGGGTGGACGTCTGTTGCAACGCGAATAGTTTCGTACCGCAAGACAGCCCGATAGCCCTCCCCTGCCTGCTCACACTCGACCGGACGGCTAAATCCCCGCTCTCTGTTATCCAGCCCGGCGAGTTGATGCTTGTCAAACCCACCCTGCGTCATGATTCATGCTAACGCCCGGTAGACAGCCACCAGATCACTGAGTGCAATGGTCTTGCTCTTAAGGACGGCTCGTTCAGCCTGTATGGCTTCACGGGTCTTCGCATCGTCCGCACCGAGCTTCAAACAAGACGCACCCAAATGCAGGATTCGGTCGCACTCATCGGCGAGTTTCCGCTTTACGACCGGATTGACTGACAGAATTTCCATCAGTTGTCGGCGAGTCTCATCCAAATGCATTTGCAATTCTGAATCTGGATACCCTTTCCGAGCGGCTTCATCGGTACAGCGATCGAGATACTGCGTCAGAAATACATAGAGGCGTACGAGCGCTGCGGCGATCTCGGTCTGATCAGTCGATGAAATAGACATTGTCACACTCCTTCATTGGTACAGCCCGCTTCACGTACCGGGCTAGAGCAACACTTTCACGTCACTGCCTTCTACTTTCACCTGATAGGCTTCCACCTTGGCGGATGGATTGTTCACGCACGCGCCGGAGGTCACATCAAACCGCCACCCATGCCACGGGCAGGTGACGACGTTACCTTCCAACTCGCCTTCCCCCAAGGGCCCCTCCCGATGGCAACAAGTATTATTAATCGCGTGGATCGTCCCATCCACATTAAAGACAGCCAGTGTCTTCCCCTGTGCTTCCGCCACAATTCCGTGCCCAGGCTTGATATCCGCTAATGCCGCGACCCGTACGAACTCCGCCATAGCTTCCCTCCAACGTCAGGCCGATCAATTCGTGCTGAACGGCTGCTTGATCTTCTTGAGTAAACTGTCGATCGACGAACCGCTGTTCCCGCTACCTTTCAGCTGATCCATGAGCTTCTGGGCGATATCTCGAAACGCCTGGGCCTGTGGCGAGGCCGGATCAGCCACGACGATCGGATGACCGGTATCTCCACCATCGCGAATCGCGGGATCGATGGGGATTCGCCCCAGGAATGGGACACCGACTTTAGCCGCTGCCCGTTCTCCACCTCCATGCGAGAAAATCTCTGTCCGCTCATGGCAATGACTACAGACAAAGTAGCTCATGTTCTCGACAATCCCCAAGAGCGGCACATTCACCTTCTGAAACATGGCCATGCCCTTACGGACATCATACAAGGCGACTTCTTGCGGCGTGGTCACGGTAATGGCACCGGCCAACGGCACCATCTGTGACAAGGAAAGTTGCACATCACCTGTACCAGGCGGCAAATCAATCAACAAATACTCCAGTTCACCCCAGAGTACATCGCGGAAGAAGGCTTGGAGATACTGATGCACCATCGGCCCACGCCACACCAACGGAGCTTCTTCCGGCACCAGAAAGGCCATGGAGATGAGCTTCACCCCGTGATTCTCGACGGGAACGATCTTGCCGTCTTTTTGTTCTGGTCCAGTGGTGCTTCCCATCATCATCGGAATGTTGGGGCCATACAGATCCGCATCCAATAGACCAACCTTTGCACCGGCAACCGCCAGCGCACAGGCCAGATTTGCGGCAACGGTAGATTTGCCGACGCCACCCTTTCCACTGCTCACTGCGATGACGTGTTTGACTCCAGGGATCAAATTATCTTTTGCCTGGGGCTGCTGTGCCCCATGACCATGTTCATCAGCCATATCTCTTCTCCCATCTGATTGGACTCGTCGTTCATTACTATGCACTGACACAGACATCGAGCCGCCATGACACACCGATTTAATATCATAAACGATGGAATACGAAAAATAATATGGGTCGGTCGGGCTATCCGTGATATGCCGACCGGGGAAGGTCGGGTGATGGTCAATACACCGAGGAATCGAGCCGGCGCAGCTTGCTGGCCAAGCCAACCAGTGACAAGGCATAGATGATCCACTTGGACGGATCGAAATTGTACCACTGCGGGCCGTTGCGGTAGTCGCGGGCATAGGTATGGTGATAATTGTGGTAGCCTTCGCCAAAGCTGATGAAAGAGATCAGCCAGCTGTCGCGGCTGCTGTCCTGCGTGCCGTGGGGCTGCCTGCCGATCATATGGCAGAGGGAATTGACGGTGAAGGTCGAATTGAGGACCATGAACATCCGAAACAGCCCGCCCATGAGAAGCCCACTGATGCCGCCCCAAAGGGTACCATGCCACCAGAATCCGATACAGAACGGGACGACAAGGCCGGAAGCGACGATCGGCCAGTAGTACTGGTGTTGCCAGAGAATCACCGGGTCTCGGCGCAGCCGAATTTCATATTTACCGAGGCGGTGCGGCGTATTGTAGAAGAGCCAGCCGCAGTGGCTGTGCCAGAATCCTCTGGTCGCATTATAGGGATCTTCATCCGTGTCTGTGCGAGCATGATGGCGGATATGGTCCGCACCCCAGACCAACGCCGAGTTTTGTAAGGCCCACCCGCCGGCGATCAAAGCCAGGCCCTTTACCCAATCGGGACAGTCAAAACTTTGATGCGCCACCAGCCGGTGATAACCGACCGTGATCCCCAGCCCTGTCACGATGTACATGACAAAAAAATGTATCCAGTCAAACAGCGTATAGCCGATATAGTACCCATAGAGGCATACGCCGACGACCGTCACGGCAACGATTGCGCAGAAGAGCGCGCACGTGATGTAGGAAAACCCTGACGTCGGGTGTGATGCGAGCGGATCCGTCTCGACCATGTGTCCTGTGGTCAACAACCCCAACGAGGTCCACCATGGCAAACGGGCTTCGGTGAACGTGTTGCAGACGCCGCACTGTAACGGAACCACTGCGCGTTTTCAACCAGCCGATGGACAGGATCGCTCACACATGATCTCCGTGGCAGTCGTTGGGAGTATACTACCCATAGGAGCAGGGACGACCAGGAAAGAGGCGGCATGACGACGAATCCATCGGCGCGCGAACCAGTCATACTCCGAATCGGACAACACCTGGCCCAGTTGTCCGCCGGTCGTACCCCGACCGTCTTCGACAGTCGCTGGTGGTCACAAAGCGTGATCAACCTGGCGATGAAAGATCCCACGTTCAAAGTGCAGCTATTCCGGTTTATCGATGTGCTCCCCGCCGTCGCTTCGGATCAGGCCATCGTGCGGATGGCGGACGAATACTTTGGAGCACTCCATGGTCAAGTGTTCGGACTGCAATGGGGCCTCAAGGCGTTGGCGGCGACGAGTGTCGGGGCCACCATCACGGGGAAATCCATCCGTCATCAGATCGAGCAGATGGCGCGCATCTTCATTGCCGGGGGTTCGGTGGAAGAGGCACTCCCCGTCCTGGCGAACCTCTGGAAAGACGGACGTGCCTGGTCGGTGGATTTGCTCGGCGAGGCCACGATCAGCGACATCGAGGCGGACCGGTATCGGGATCGATGCCTCGACGCCTTGACGCTACTAGGCAAGACCGTCGACACATGGCCGTCGTCGACGATGTTGGAACAGGATCATCTCGGCTCGCTGCCGCGGGCACAACTTTCTCTGAAGATCTCCGCGTTGACCTCGCGGTTAGACCCGATCGATCCCGTCGGCACCTATCGGGCCGTGGCGGCCCGGATACACCCGATCGTGGAACAGGCGGCGACCCTCGGGTGCGGATTGATCTTTGATATGGAGCAAGCGGAGACGAAAACCTTGCTGCTCGAGATGTTCAGGAACCTCTTCGACGAACCGGCGTTTCGGACCTTTCCCCACGCCGGCGTGGCGATGCAAGCCTATCATCGGGAAGCCGACCAGGACATTCGATCCCTCATCGCCTGGGCGGAACGACGGAACTGTCCGATCACGATTCGACTGGTGAAGGGGGCCTATTGGGATTCGGACACGGTGCGCTACCGCCAGGCGGGGTGGCCGGTCCCACTGTTCGAGCACAAGGCGGAGACCGACGCGAACTATGAGGCACTTGTGCCCTTGCTCCTGAACCACCGTCAGGTCATCCGCCCGGCATTCGGGACGCACAATCTACGAACCTTGGCCGTCATCGAAGCGGAGGCGGACGCGCACCGGTGCGGCCCGGAGACGGTCGAATATCAGATGATTTACGGCATGGCGGAACCGTTTCAGCATGCGATGGTCGCGCATGGCCGGCGAGTGCGATTGTATACGCCGGTCGGCCGATTACTACCGGGGATGGCCTATCTGGTCCGGCGATTACTGGAAAATACGTCGAACGAATCGTTTCTACGGAAGGAGTACGTGGAGTCGCAGTCATTGGCGACCCTCCTCACTCCGCCGATGGTCCCCGCTTCCACATTGCCACGATCCAGAGAGGACGATTCGTTTTTCAATGAGCCGCACAGCGATTTTTCCCGGCAGGAAATCCGTACGGCCATGCAGACCGCAATCGACCGGGTGCGAACCGATCTGGGGCGGACCTGGCCGTCGACCGTTCGGTGGAAGCGGCTGACCGGTCCCCTGATGGCGTCGCACAACCCCACACGGCCTGACGAACTCGTCGCGACCGTTCAGGCGGCTTCACCGGTCGACGTGGTTGCCGCGGTCGGCGCTGCGGTGGCAGCGGGCGCAGCATGGGGACAACGGCCCGCAGTGGAACGGATCGCCGTGATGCGACGCGCGGCTGGATTCATGCGCGAGCGCCGGTATGACCTGGCTTCCTGGGAACTGTTCGAAGTCGGAAAGCCCTGGCGGGAAGCCGACGCCGACGTGGCGGAGGCCATCGACTTCTTGGAGTTCTACGCCCAGCAGATGACGCGTCTCAGCGAGCCGCTACGACTCGGACATTACCCCGGAGAACTGAATCAGCGGTGGTATCGTCCTCGTGGCGTGGCCGCGGTGATCGCGCCCTGGAACTTTCCGTTGGCGATTCCAGCCGGCATGATCAGTGCGGCCCTGGTCACCGGCAACGCAGTACTCTTTAAACCTTCCGAGCGTGCTTCCTTGTTGGGAGTGCTGTTGACGGACCTGTTCCATGAAGCCGGTGTGCCGACAGATGTTTTGTCCTGCCTTCCCGGTGGCCCTGAGATCGGACGGGCATTGTCCCAGCGACCGGAAATCGCCACGATCGCCTTCACCGGATCGAAGGATGTGGGACTGGGGTTATGGGCTGACGCCGCGACGGTCCACCCCGGTCAAACACTGGTGAGGCGGGTGATCACGGAGATGGGTGGTAAAAACGCCATCATCGTCGACGACACGGCAGATCTCGACGAAGCCATCGCCGGCGTGGTCGCATCCTTCACGGGCTACGCGGGGCAGAAGTGTTCGGCTTGTTCCCGCGCCATCGTGCTAGACAGCGTCTACGATCAGTTTCTTACGCGGCTGCGTGATGCCGTGATGAGTCTCACGCTGGGCGACCCGTGCGATCCCGGCACGCAGATCGGTCCCGTGATCGATGACCGGGCGAAGCGACGCATCGAAGAATTCATCACGTTGGGTATGGCAACGCATCGGGTGATCGTTCGCCGTGCTACGGAAGGACCGGGGTACTTCGTAAGCCCGACCGTATTCGCCGATGTCGGGCCAGACGATCGGTTGGCACAGGAAGAAATCTTCGGCCCAGTGCTGGTGGTCATGAAAGCGACGACCTTGGCTGAGGCACTGGAGATGGCCAACGCGACAAGATATGCCCTGACCGGCGGAATCTATTCACGAAGCCCCGCCAACCTCGCCATGGCCCGTGAGCAGTTCGATGTAGGAAACCTCTATGTGAACCGCCCCATCACCGGGGCGCTCGTCTCTCGGCAACCCTTCGGGGGACACCGTTTATCAGGGGTAGGCGCGAAAGCCGGCGGGGAAGACTACTTGGCTCAGTTCATGATCACCCGCATCACGAGTGAAAATACCCTCCGACGGGGATTCGAATCGACTCAGTGACCCTTGGCGGGTTTGATCTCGTACTCTTCCAGCTCCTCCATAATCTCCGTCACCACACCACGGTCCTCTTTAATGGCGGACAATTCCTGGCGCTCGGTATATTTCACAAGGCCGACCCCTTTGGCGAACCAGGCCGTCATGACATCGATGCCTGACACGGTGCGCTTGCTGTCGGATAGATGAATGTGCATATTCATGCGCGCTTCAACCTTGACGGCGTCCTGAAACGTTCCGGCCGGAACCGTGACAATATCGCGACTGATCACCTTGCTCCACCCCTGCGTATCCACCCTTTCGTCCGTTCCGTCACGATCCATGTCGCTTCCGAAGTCGAGCCCCGTTCGATCAAACTGTTGGAACGAAGACGGGACTTTGAGGGGAAACCGGAAAATCTGATAGGGGGTGATCTGCTTCTCCAGCGGCGTGCCCGGCTCCGATCCATAATAGACGATCCCGACCACATCGCGGCGATAAAAACTATCCGAATCTCCATGATTGCCCGGGTTCGTATCGTGAAAAACGGTCACCGCCACCCCATTGAGGGTCTTGGTTCCCGAAACCGTGGAAACATTCTCGAAAAACTTCCGTTCAATCGTCTGCAACGGTCCCTCGGTGATCTGACCACGATAGGTCCAACGACTGCCGACCGTATCAGGGAAATACTCCTCGGACTTGGCAATCGTGAAGGGCTCTTCCGCCCCACCAACCCCAGGCCAGGTCAAGAGACCGAACAGCAAACAGACTCCCACTTGCAAGACCAATCGCATAGCCACTCCAGGTTTCATCATTTCAGTGCACTACAGAGACGTGATTTTCACGGTACCATAGCTATCACAATAGCGGCAAGCCGATCGGTACTCTATCAAGATACGCCTTGTGCTTGCCTTGACTAGCCTCTCGCCGCATAATCCTCGCCAGATATGGAAAATCAGACATTCCCGACACCAGCGGTAATAGGTCAACGAGAAAAACAAGCTAATCCTCCATCCGTCCTCGTCACCGGAGCTTCAGGAGGGATCGGTCGAGCGATCAGTCAGGCCTTTGGACAGATTGGATGGTATGTGGGCGTCCATTACTATCAGAACAAATCGGCAGCCGAAGCGACATTGAACCAACTCCGCAAGGTCGGAGGAACCGGTGAGGCCTACGCCGCGGACATTCGGAAACCAGAGTCCGTTCGCCGCATGTTCGATCAATTCTCCCGCGATACCCATGGCCCCGTCGCCGTAATCTGTAACGCCGGAATCGGACAGAGCGAATTGCTTGTGCGTCATGCGGACGACATCTGGGACGATGTCATCGCCACGAATCTCACCGGCACGTTTCACTGTTTGCGAACCAGCGCACCTCTCTTGCTCGCGCGCGGCGGAGGCTCCATCATAGTCATCGGCTCGCACACCGGATTCCACGGCGCGAGGGGACAGAGTGCCTATGCTACATCGAAAGCGGGGCTGATTGGGTTAGTCAAATCGGCCGCGTTGGAATGGGGGCCGCAGAACATTCGGGTGAATCTCGTGTTGCCGGGATGGCAAAAGACCGACTTGACGGAGGGAATATTCCCCGAAGACAAAGGCTGGCTCGATCATGCCTTACGCCGGCCGGCTGCGCTTGACGAAGTCGTCGGCACGATCGTGCATCTGGCTCAACTCAAGGATACCTCTGGACAGGTGTGGAACAGCGATAGCCGGCATCTATAATGGGAACGTATCTTGTGATGAGACGCTCGTTCCGTCGATCGCGAGTCACAAGTTTCACGTTCAAAGTTTCAAGTTGTGCAGAAACCTCAAACATGAAACATTAGACCTGAAACTCAAAACAGTCACCTCTGTCCTATGAACCACGGCATATTCATAACCGGCACTGATACAGGAGTCGGAAAGACCCTGGTCACTGCGGCGCTCGCTCTTCATTTTAAAAAGCAGGGATTATCGGTCGGCGTGATGAAACCCATTGAGACAGGGGTCTCACCGTCAAGGGAAGCCCAGTCCGATGCCGCACGGCTCCGAGCCATCATTGAGAGCGACGAACCGCTGGGCGCCATCCGTCCCTATGCGTTTGAACTGCCGGTTGCTCCGCTGGCTGCAGCACAAAAGGAAGGACAGGCCATCAACTTGGAGACGATCAAGAAGATCTACCGGCTCCTCTCCAGCCGATACGACTTCATGGTTGTAGAAGGAGTTGGCGGGGTGCGCGTGCCGATTACCCCAAAAATCGGCGTGACTGATTTGATCCGATTGCTACGTCTTCCGGTCGTCGTGGTCGGGCGATCCGGATTGGGAGGCATCAATCATGCGTTGCTGACCATTGAGGCGCTGCAGCGGAGCAGAATTCCCATCCTCGCCCTGGTCCTCAACCAAACCGAATCGGCTCGATCAGCAGTCGCTCGTTTACAACAGCGGACTACGTTGGAGATTCTTCGCAAACAGGCGGGCGTCCCAGTGCTCGGCCCCCTTCCCTATGAACCAGGCATTCCGGGACGATTCCGACCCGCCGTTCAACATCTGGCCCGATCAGCGGCCATTAAGAAATTGGCGCAGTTGGTGAAGAGAGCCGAGCGACGAAGTCGCTGATTGTTTGCCGAATCTCCGGTGCCTTGAGGATTGCGGAGATCACCGCGACTCCGTTCGCTCCCGCTTGTATCACATCCCCGACCTGATCAAGCGTGATCCCGCCGATGGCAAAGATCGGAAGCGGCGTCAGCGGACGAATGGCCTTCAACCCGGCCACACCAACGACGGGATCGTGATCGGTCTTCGAGCCCGGCTTAAAAATCGGACCGAAGCCGAGGTAGTCCGGCCCACCTGCCGTTGCCACCCGCACTTGCTCTGGATTATGCGTCGAAATCCCGATCAGCTTGTCCGGCCCCATGATCTTTCGAGCGAGGCCAAGCGGCAAATCTCCTTGCCCCAAGTGGACTCCATCTGCATCGACGGCCAACGCCAAATCGCAGCGATCGTTCACGATGAACCATGCGCCCAGCTCACGCGCTATCTTTCGGAGAGGCAAGGCCTCCGCATAGGCTTCCTTCATCGACACAGTCTTGTTCCGATACTGAAAGAACCTGGCTCCCGCTCCCGCTGATATTTTCAGAACTTCCACAAGCGGGCGATCAGGATTGACCGATGGATCAAGAATGACATAGAGGCCGGTGAGTCCTGCCCTCCGGTGATCGTTCTCCCCCGAAATCTGGGTCATAGCAATTATCGTGTGGCCTGTTCGAGAAGCTTCTGCTTGACGAGACGGAAGTGCGTTTCCAATTCTTGTCTGGTCACCATCGCCACAAGCCAATCAGGCACCATGAAGGCCGGCTGAACAACCAGCTCGAAACCTGCCGACGTCTGATTCCCATCTCCCACCGGCTGCAACGTCCACACCCGATGATAGCGCTTGAAATCGCCGGCCTTGAGATCCGTGGACAGGACACCGTTCGACAAAGCCCTTGATTCCGTCACCAGTCGGTGTTCACCCGGCATCACAGAATGTGTAATGCGCAGATCGACGGTCGCCACCCCCTCGTGAACGTTCACCTCAGCCACCCGCATGGGTGTTTCAAATAACTCGGGCCAGTGCTGATAATCGGTCAACAACACTTGAACGATCGCCGGTTTGGCTGGGAAGAGCACTTTGGCCGTCGCCCGAACTCCACCCTTTGGCTCGATCGTGACATCCAGGCGATCAGTATCCGCTGCCCATGCACCACCTGGCCCTGCGACGAACGTCGACGGAAGACTCTGACTGATCAGCAGACACAGGACCACCAGTAGGACAGCACTGCGTCTATCCCACAATCGCATCCAGCAGCCGTTGGTGAATCTTGCGAACCCGTTCAAGTTGACCTTTGGCAGGGAACCGTTCGTAAAAACCATCGGCACGGAAATCCTTGGTGAGCGTGGCCCAAGGTTTCACCAGCTCAGCGAACGGTTGATGTGAGCGTTGGTCCTCCCAGGCGCTGATGAGTTTACGATCCACAATCAGGTCGTCCAGCACCCGGATCAACGCCTTGAGGGAAACGTCGCGCGTGAACATATAGCGCTCGTTCTGTCCCCAGATCTCACCCATTACATCCTTGACACCTTTGAGATAGTCTCGCACCAACGCATAGCACCGATCGGCCTTCATGTCTAAATGTGACTCGATCCAACGCTTATGGGCCGTCACCACTTTTAAGAGTTCGTTGAATACCTCGGACTGAAGAATCCATTTTTCCTGCTTACTCCGTCCTCCAAGGCGGTTGATCTTGTACTGCAGCGGCGAGTCGGACTCGCTGTAAAGCAGATTGACGACTTTGGCGGTGAACTTCTTTTCAGGACTCTCCCAAGACACCTTCTCATAGAGATCGACCAGATGTGATCGGTTGATACGCGTGTGGGTGGAGTTGATGATCACGAACATCTCCGTCGCAAAATCGGCACTCCGCCCGTCGAACAAGAGACAGGGCACTTCGACCTGCCTGCTCTGGTCCGGATGTTTCTCGTGGAAAAAATGGAGTCCGGCGAGACGATGCTGTCCATCAATGACCAGGTACTTGCCTTTTGGCTCGCTCAAGTGGCCGATCGACTCCGAACCTTCCACCTTTTGGAAACGAAGCGTTTCATCGGTAAAGAGCAACACCGTGCCGGGAATCATCGGTTGC
>JAHBWQ010000010.1 GCA_019636915.1 Nitrospira sp.
CGGGCTGTCCGAGCTTTCCGGTAATCCAGGCGAGATCCATCAGCTTGAGCACGTTCTGATAGCCGTTCGCCCGTCGAACAATTCCTTCCGCGCACAGAATGATTGAGCGTGGTGATTCAGCAAATATTCTGGCGATTTCTCCAAAAACGTCGCTGGCCAATCCAGTCTGAGCCGTCAATTGGTCCATCGACAGATTTGCCACTGCCTTCTTCAGCGACGCAAACGCCTGGGGGCGTTTCCCCACGACCGCTTCATCTACTAGATCCAGATCAATCGCCGCTTTCACCAGACCGTCGATCACCGCTCCTTCCGTCCCTGGCTTGATCAAGAATGGATGTGAGGCGAGCTTACTCATATTCGTAATAGCGCTGTCGAACGTCACCACCTGAGCCCTATACACTCGCACCGCTTCCTTAATGCGCACGGCCGTGAGCGGGTTCGTCTCAGTAATGTTGGAACCGATCACAATAATCGCCTTTGCCTTTGTGAGATCCTCCCAATCAACAGAGGTCCTCCCCAGGCCGATGGCATGTTTGGATGCCAACACAAAATTCATATGGCCGTAGCGTGCGCTACTATCAAGCTGGTTGGTTCCAAACGCCGTACGCATGAGTTTTTGGAACAGATACAACTCTTCATTGGTGCACCGGGCCGTCACGAGGCCGGCAATAGCGTCGGAACCGTGCTTCCCTTTGATTTCGACGAACCGATCTACAAGCGTGTGCATGGCCTCCAACCATGGCTTTTCAACCAAGCGCCCGCCTTCACGAACCAACGGTTGTACAAGCCGACTTTGGCTGTCCAACGATTCAAACCCAAAGCGTCCCCGCACACACAGCCCACCGTGCCCTTTAGCCGTGTCAGATCGATCACCCCACTTATTCTTCCAGGATAATGGTGATGTGACACGGATGACTTCTTCGTCTTTTGTTTCCAAATACATCTGGCAACCATCACCGCAATAATTGCAGGTAGTGGTCGTCTTTTTCATCTGCCAGGGTTTATACAAATACTTGGAGAATTTGTTGGTGATCGCACCGACAGGACAGATCGCCAAACAATCGCCACAGAATTCGCAATTGAGGGGAAGATCCCCTTTGGGGACGACCTGGTTGAATCCCCCCTTCTTCATGAACTGCAAGGCATCAATCATCAAAACATCCTTGCAGACATTGATGCACTCGGCACACGCAATGCACCGGTTCATATTGAAGTCAAGAACCGGGCTCCGCGTATCTTCAGGAATGAACTTTTGTTTGGCATTGGCAAGATTGGTCACGCCGTGCTGAAAGGCCATATCTTGAAGTTCACAATGCCCGTCTGCGTCGCACACTGGACAATCAAGAGGATGCACGGACAAATGTTTCTCAACGGCTTTCTTACGGGCGAGAAAGAGATCTTCTCCTTCGGTACGAATCACCATCCCCGCCGCCGCCTTCGCGGTACAAGATCGAACAGGAGCCTTTTTCCCTTCTTGCATCACCAGGCACATCCCACAAGAACCGAATGGATCGAATGTGTAGTGGTAACACATCGCCGGGATGACTTTCCCCGTCATGGAGATGACATCGTAGAGCGACACACCATCTTTCGCCGTGACGGTTTTTCCGTCAATGCTCAGCTCAATGCTTGTGGCTTCAACGTCGGGATTCGTCGCTGGCTTCAGTCCCATTGTTCGTCTCCGTGAAAGGGAAAACGTGAACCGTAAAATGAAATCCTGATTTTACCTTTCACTTTTCACATCTCACGCTTCACACTCACCGGTCGCACTCGCCCATCACAATGTCGTAGGTCCCGAAAATCGTGCAGGCATCAGAGATCATGTAGCCTCTGGCCATATGATCGAACGCACCCATATGGATGAAGGATGGGGCACGAATCTTCAATCGATACGGTTTACCCCCACCCGTACTGACGATATGAAAACCCAGTTCTCCTTTGTGGGCTTCTGTGCCGCAGTAGATTTCTCCCGGCGGAGCATCAAACCCCTGCGAGAACAGCTTGAATTGCTGGATCATCGCTTCCAGGTTCGTGAACACCCGTTCCTTCGGAGGCAACGTCACGCTCGGAGCATCAGCCATGATGGGCCCCTCCTGCATCTGCTCCAGACATTGTCGGATGATCTTGACACTCTCGTACAATTCCATGATCCGAATCCAGTACCGATCATAGGTATCGCCATTTTTCCCCACCGGCACACTGAACTCACACTTCGGATACGCACTATAGGGTTCATACTTGCGCAGATCATAGTCCACGCCGGACCCACGCAGAACAGGCCCGCTCAGCCCAAAATTAACGGCATCTTCCGCAGAAATAACGGCGACCCCCTTAGTACGTCCCAGCCAAATGCGATTTTTTTCAAGAAATACCTGGTATTCATCGATCTTCGGTGGGAAATAGTCGAGAAACTGTTTCAGCTTATCGATCAACGACGGGGTCAAGTCGCGCTCAACTCCACCGATTCGATACCAGCTAGTCGTGAGACGGGCTCCGCACAGTTCGTCAAACCAGTCCAGCAAGATTTCACGATCTCGAAAGCAGTAGAAAAAGACGGTCATGGCACCAATGTCGAGCGCCTGAGCACTTAGCCAAAATTGGTGCCCGATGATGCGCTGAACTTCCGCGACGATCGTCCGCAAGTACTCTGCCCGCTCCGGCACTTGTAGATTCAGGAGTTTTTCAACGGCGCGACAATAGGCAAAGTTGTTGTACATCGCGCAGACATAGTCCAGTCGGTCGGTGTGGGGAATGAACTGGTGGTAGGTCCCATCTTCTGCGAGCTTTTCAACCCCGCGATGGAGATAACCCATGACCGGAGTCGATTTCACCAGCCGCTCCCCCTCCAACTCTAAGATCACCTTGAGCACACCATGCGTGCTCGGGTGTTGGGGCCCCATGTTAAGCAGGAGCTCCTCCGTGCGCAGCGTGGGAAGCGTTTCGCTTTCCGGATGTTCGGGATCCACCTTGTAGACGGTGGTTCTTTGATCTTCAAATGCCATGCGACTCTTCAACCCTAGCGCTGCACTTCATCCAAAAATTCAAACGTGTCTCGCCATCCTTTACCACGCAACGGAAAGTCTTTTCGCAAGGGATACCCCTCAGTATAGTCATCCGGCATCAGAATGCGACGAAGATCCGGATGGTTCCGGAATCGGATCCCCATCATGTCATAGACTTCACGCTCCATGAAGTCCGCCCCCTTCCAGAGATCCGTCAAAGAATCCACCACACAATCTGACTCGGGCACCCGAACTTTAAGTCGGATCCGCTGGCGTTTTCGAATCGAATAGAACTCCCAAACCACCTCAAATCGCTCTTCATCATCCGGCCAATCCACAGAGCTCACATGAACGATATAGTCAAAATCCATCCCTGGATCATCGCGTAGGAATTGGGCAACCTCGTGAAGCTTGTCACGAGTAACCGTCACAGCCACATCACCACGCCATTCGCTGACGCTGACCACGCCGACCGAGAACGTGTGCTGAACCCGAAGTAAGAGAGGATGCATGACCGTACGTTAGACCTTCAAATTCGCCTTCACCTGATCAGGCTGAGCCACAAACACGCGCTTTTGCATGATGCGCTCTTGCAGCTTGAGGATACCGTCCAAGAGAGCCTCTGGGGTTGGGGGACAACCGGGCACATAAATATCAACCGGAATAAAGCGGTCGACGCCCTGTACGACAGGATAACTATCGTAAATATTCCCAGACGTGGCACAGGAACCCATCGCAATCACGTACTTCGGCTCTGGCATCTGATCATAGATTTTTCGGATGACCGGCGCCATCCGACGACAGACAGTGCCTGCCACGATCATCAAATCAGATTGCCGTGGCGACCCACGGAACACACCCGCCCCAAAACGATCCATATCATATCGTGACGAGACAGCAGCCATCATTTCTATGGCACAACAGGCGAGCCCGAAGGTCATTGGCCAAAGAGAACCCTTTCTGGCCCAGTTGACGGCCTTTTCAAGCGATCCCGTAATGACATCCGGAACCCCATCCTTCTCGTGACGTCCCAACTGGATCAGTCCCATACAGCCCTCAATCCCACTCCAGAGCGCCCTTGCGCCAGGCATACACATAGGCCACGACAAACAACCCAATAAAGATCAACATCTCGACCAATCCGACTATCCCTATTTTGGTGAACACAACTGCCCAGGGATAGAGAAAAATGACCTCGATGTCGAAGATGACGAACAACATCGCGAAAATGTAATACCGGACAGGGAACGGCATTCGCGCGTCAGAAAATGGTTCAGATCCACATTCATAGGTGGATAACTTTTCAGGCTCTGGGTACCTTGGCTGCACAAAGTAGCTGACCAGCAAGGTCAGCATTCCCAAAATTAACCCTACGAAGATAAAGAGAAAAATTGGGAAATACTTCGTCAGATATTCAAGAAGAACCTCTGCTCCACTCATGTGATTTTCTCTTACAAAGCATTGACCTGAAAGACTATTCCAGGCTCAAGGGGTGAAATCTTAGTGTGCTGTCCTTTTGGATAGCAAGAGAACAAAGGACCTAAGTCTCACTCACCCGAAAGCCCTACATCTCTTAGCTAGGAGAGGAATGACAGGAACTTGCTTGACTGTTGCGAGGTTAGAGACTTACGTGAGCCACAAGTATGGGAGAAAGTTGGTCATGCACAGCTATTCCTGGTCGGCACACTGGCCAGGTGAAGCAGGCTTCGCCTGCTCCCACTCTAACATCATAGGAGAAAACGCCTTGACCCCGCGTCGCCGATGAATCTGCGTTTCGATGCGGGCTTTTCTAGGAAATTCCGCAAGAACGGGGAGATGTCCGTCGGCCAGCTTCTCAGAATCCATACCGCCTCTCAGTACGTGCCTTGAGAAATCACGCGGAACCAGTATTTCGAGCACATTACCATCTGAAAGAAATAGCGGTCAAACCCTTCGCACATTCAGCTCAAATTCTTGACAAGACAGCGTCGTTTGCTATGGTTTTTCAAGCAGCCTTCGCTCTAATTAAGGACGCCGTCTATGAAAATCACGATCTTCCTCCTCTTGGTGCTGTGTTCGGGAATGGGTCTCTCCCTTCATCAAGCACTCGCCCAAGTCTCGAATCTCGACTCCGTTCGAATACTGGACAGAGGACTTACCTTCGCCAGTGGGATGATCGAAAAAACGTCTCCAATCGATGGAACCGTGAACTTGATCACCGGTGACAATCAATCATCAGGGAATCGAATGCTCTTAGGAAAAGGAGACTCATTATATCTCAAACTGGACAACCCTGCTGATGTGGCAATAGGAGATCTCTTTACTGTGTATCGACGGGTACGAAAGGTCTTCCATCCCGTCACTCGAGAATACCTTGGGTTTGTGATTAATCGCTCAGCAGTCGTGAGAGTGATATCTGCTGATCACGCCCTCACAACGGCGGAAATCATGGTGAATTATGGACCAGTTGCCCCCGGAGACCCTGTCGCGCGATTTAATGAGCCAACCCCGGATGCCACGACCAGCTCTCCGATGAACGTTTCCGACCTTGAAGGTATGATTATTGAGCTTCAGGCCGACCGTGCAATGACGTTGGTTTCACAATCCAATGTTGTGTACATCGATCGGGGGAGAGAGGATGGGCTGAAAACAGGAGATCTCCTTGATATTCAGCGGCATAGCGCAGGGTTGCCGCCCCGTAAGATCGGGCAACTCAAAGTCCTATCTACGGAACCCCACACAGCCGTTGCCAAAGTCCTGAAAGCAAATACCCGTGTTATGAAGGGAGATCGGTTCAAGTTCGTTGGAGGTCCTGAGCTCTCTACTCACCCTGTCGTAGCACTTGCGCAGGGATCTGCGGAACCGACCAGTCCAGCCCCTACTACACCCGCTTCGGATCTGGTCAGCAGCAAGCTAAAAGCACACGATGCCTCCGGACAAAGTCGCCTCAATCTTGGCGAGCTGGCTAATTTCTTGCGGTATGAATCTGGGGATGCCGCCATCAAGCCCGAGAATTATGCCGTGCTTGATCAGTTCATTGACTATCTGCGTACCAGTGGCGACACCCGACTGATTCGCATTGAAGGCCATACAGATAATGTCGAAATCGGCCCTTCGCTCAAGGCCCGTTATCCGAGCAATTGGGAATTGTCCAAGGTCCGCGCAAACGGTGTTCTCCGCTATCTTGTCGAAAAAGGCGGAGTCGACTCAGTCAGAATCACTGCGTTACCCCTTGGGGACAGCAAACCAACTGCGTCGAATGAGATGGAAGATGGTCGCAAGAAAAATCGCCGTGTGGAGATCGTTCTGTACACCACCGAAGCCGATGCCTCTGAAGAGCCGCCTCCGGTGCACACGCTGAGCACTAATTCTCCCAATTTAAACGCGCGCGGAAATAACGATCAACCAAGCACCCCATCACCTGCTTTGGATGCCGGAAACCCTGTCACCCCTGGAACGTTGCCTGTAGACGACTCCGCACAGACTTCCCAGACTAGATCTGCCAGCCATACCAGTACTCCCGATGCCAGCAGTTCTTCCACTCCAATGGAGTCGAATAAACCGGATATGTCTCAGTACCAGCCAGGAGGAGGAACATCGACGGAATAGAATCTTCTCGAAGGGGTAGTAAGGAACAAGGATGGATCACGCTGGCGAGCGATTACACCGTCCTGCTCTGACCTGGCAAGACACCCGGTGTCCTTCATAATTCCATACTGTTAGAATGCAGCATGGCTCTCCAAGATGCTTCGGCCTCGCGGCCGCAAACAGAGACACTGTTTGCGGATGTACTCGTTCCGCGTCACATTGCAAAAACATTCACCTATCTCATTCCCTCATCTATCACAGACCGTATTCAGATCGGCAGCCTCGTCAAGGTACCATTTGGTCGATCCGTCCTAGAGGGAGTTGTGATTTCCATCAGCTCCAATCTCGCACCCGAGGTACCGCCAGCATCCCTCAAACTAATTTTTTCTCTGGTCGAACATCAGCACAATTCGAAGATCTCTCCCGCCCGGCTTGAACTATCTCGCAAGATTGCACAATATTATGTGGCCCCCTGGGGCCAATGTCTTCGATTACTCTGTCCACCAACACCCGTCCGCCCCATACGCTATCTAGCCACGGAACTAGGCCGCACGGCGCTGGCAACCGGTACCTGCCCCGATTCCCTGCGACCGACACTACAACGAATTGCCCACCGCGCTTCTGGGATCTTGTCATCCACGCTTCAGCCAACCCTACGTGGTCATGCCGTGCGAGCGATCGACCCGCTGATCGAACGTTCGTGGGTCAAGCTTGCACCACCGAACACAGAGCGTAGTCAGGCTCGCGCGCGACACCCTCACCCCCTGACTGAGCCAGAGGGACAACAAACACTGCCTCATGCAGTAATCGACACCGCTCAACTCTCCGAAGTAGACCCTAGCTGGTGCACTCGTCTCCATCAGAATTTTCAGGCTCACCTTACGAAGAAAATCGTTCTCCACGCCCCATGGCAACACCGCATCGCTTGCCTTGTTGACGCCATTCGTCAGGTGCATTCACACAACAGATCGACGATCGTGGTATGCGGAGAAATAGCAAGAGCGCGATGGTTGACACACGTACTCGCACCACTCACCGGACTTCAGATTGTCTTTGCCCAATCATCCAGCTCGCCTCAACGACAGGATCATCATCAAAGGCTGACTCCGTCTGTTCTCGTAGGAACCCGTTCGACTGTCTTTGCTCAGCTTGATGCAGTCGGACTCATCTGGGTTGAAGGAGAAGAGGACTCAGCCCTCAAAGAACCCCAAGAGCCTCGATATCATGCGAGAGACGTGGCTTGCCTACGGGCGAAGGAGGATTGCGCAGTGGTGATCCTTGCATCGGCACACCCCTCTCTGGAATCGCATTTTGATACCGAAGCTGAAGTGCATCACGTTGAGCAGGACGTGACCCTCCAGCCCAAGATTGAGCTGGTTGATCTCACGAAGGAATCGGGAGGAACCCTCCTGAGCCAGGCCCTCCGTTCCACGATGCGCGAAGCACTCGCATGCAAAAAAAGGATCCTGCTGTTCCTCAATCGGAGAGGATATGCCAGAACACTGATCTGTCGAGACTGTGGCTGGGTACCTCGCTGCCCTTCCTGTGCAGTCGCACTCCCCTACTATCGAAAAGCCGACGGCCTTACCTGCCGGTACTGCGGAGTCGCGGAAAAGGTGCCTGATGTCTGTTCTCTCTGTCACGCACCCGCAATGAGTCCTCTTGGAGAAGGGACCGAACAAGTCGAGGCTGAGACGCATCGTTTGTTTCCCCATGCCTCGATTGTACGCCTCGACAGTGATACGCTCCGTCGTCCAGCTACTGCTCGCGTACTGTGGGAACGTGCCCAATCGGGATCCTGCGATATTTTGATAGGGACGCAAGCACTCTTCACTCGGGAGCCACTCCCACAACACCACGTGGTCGGGATCCTTCAGGCGGATTCTGAATTGCACATCTCAGATTTCCGAGCTGCGGAGCGGACATACCACCACCTGGTCGATGCGGCAAGCTTGGCATACCCGGCATCCGACGGAGGGCGAGTCATCTTGCAGACCCGTCTCTCTTCCCACCACGCCGTACAGGCTCTCTTATCTCGAAACCCCCGTCAGTTCTATGACGAGGAATTCGCCGCCCGTCGGCTTCTCAATTATCCACCACTGTGCCACATAGCCGATCTCACGGTCACTGGACACAACACCACCCTCGTCGAAGAGGCCGCCACCCGTTGGGGCGCTGCCCTTCAAGAACAGACCGCTGTGGAGGAGCATATTGTTGTGCTAGGACCGGTACCGACGCTAGGAAGACGATCTCGAGGACAACATCACCGTCGGCTCCTCGTGAAGGGGACCGATCCTGGTATGCTAGCACGCCGGCTCCGAGAGTCAGTCGAGAGGATGGAGGGACAATACCGACAGAGCCAGATCAAATTCGTCGTCGATATGGATCCGGTAGAGAGCGGATAACATCACACGGCTTTCTTTTTCCTAGAGCGCGAGAGCGACGTCCCGGTAGGCTCTTCCTCGCATACTGGCTGATCTGTTCGCCATGCTCGTTTGAATAGACCATAGGAAAAGGAAATCCAAAATACGGAAGAGAACAGACCCAGCACGACCGCTGAGAGGATAGTTCCCATCTCAGCTTCAGGGAGCGACTCTGACGGCCCCTTGAGTTGAATCATCAATACCACCGGCCACGCAAAACTTTCCAATCCGAGCAACAGAGTCGCCCACGCCCAGATCTCTGTAATCGACTTCGCCTTCAGCCAGACAAAGGCCCCTACGACAAGCCCCCATCCCAGTACAACGACTGGAGCAATAGTTCCCCAGATCAGCCAGAATCCGACGACCGTGACAAGGATCCCTAGAAGGCAATTCAACAGTTGCATCGAGATGGTCCACGTATGCCTGAAAGGGGCGGAGTCTGACGGGATTGCACGGCGTTGTCAATCGCGGGAGGAACAGGCGCACAGAAGGGTTGGCTAGGTCGTCGCTTCAGCCGCGACAGCATCAAGGAGAACCTGAAGTTCAAATGGCTTTTGAAGTGTCCGTTTGGCTCCAAACATCTTTGCCACATCTAAGAAATTGAGAATGCCGATCGTATCGCTTGCTCCCGTCATTGCAATGATGCGAGATTCTGGAAATTCACGCCGCAGTGCCATAATGGCCTCCAATCCGTCCTGATCAGGCATCACGATATCCATGAGAACGAGGTCAGCGGATTTCGCGCGATAGCGCTCAAGGCCCTCTTTCCCATTGCAAGCCTCTTCGACATGATAGCCAGCTCCCTCCAAGGCGTCCCGGATCAGCTGACGGATTTCGGCTTGATCGTCAACGATAAGGACCGACAACATCTGGCACCCCAGGCTGTGATGGCGTTGGATCCGATCCGGGTCGTGAGATGGATTCCGGATAGGCGGCGACGGTATCCGCCGCACGTCGAATGGTTTGGGCTAGCTCACGAACGTTTCTACCGGCTGCAATCACTCGCTGAATATGGCAATGGGCTTTGTTGTCGACGGGAATCAGCGAAAAGGCCAACTCGCTGAACCCAAGGACCGCTGTCAAACTGTTGTTGAACTCATGGAAAACACTGCGAGGGATGGCCTGAGGTGACTTCATCGTGGAGAGAGGTGGCATAACCGTCGTAAGGGACTTCCGATCCGTAATATCGACAAGCATCCCTACGGTCCGGCAAGGCCGCGGTGACGGATCTCCTCGATCAGACCAGGTCGTATAATAGAGATTGATCAGGCGAACAGCTCCATCAGGCCGAACAATACGGTACGTCACCTCAACGGTTCGATCCTCATCGGAAGGGGTGACGGGTCGAGCCATCACACCCATCCTATCTCGATCCGAGGGATGGACCAGCTGCAGATACCGCTCCAGTGAAGCCGGCTCCTCCATCCCGATGCCATGGATAGTCCGTAGGACTGGAGACCACCAGACCGTATCCGTGCTGTGATCATATTCCACAATCCCGACCTGCCCGACTTGCACGGCGAGATCCAAGCGCATGCGATCATCCCGGAGTGTTCGTTCGGCTTGACGGCGATCCGCGATGTCCACGATGCTCACCAGGAGCGACGGCCCCGAGGACAGAGCAATCTGGTATAGGCCGATCTCGGCAGGGAATCCCGAACCATCCTTCCGCAAGCAGTACAGTTCCACACCAGTTATTGAAAGACCATCGCCCGAAGCCGACAACACCTCGCGTGAGTCACGAGCATACCGGGCACGATCAAGGCTCTGGAACAGAGAGTCGACGGGACGGCCGACCAGTTCTCCATACGCATACCCAAACATCTGTTCAATTTTCCGGTTCGCAAGAGAGATCGTTCCTTCTCGGCTTACCAGGGCCATCCCACTGGAAGACGCCTCCAACACGACCTTGAGTTGAAGCACTCGTTCCTCCGCCAGCGTCGCCATAAGTTTGTAATCAGTAATGTCTTCAATGGTTCCGGACATCCGGATCGGCTGACCCGACAGTCCATGCATGAGAACACCCCGGCACCGGACAAACCTCACGACACCGGATGGTTGAATGATTCGGCAGTCAATATCGTACGGGCGGTCGGAGGTGAACGTCTCCTCAAACAATGCGAGGACACGATCACGATCCCCTGGATGAAGGGCCTTTTTAAAGGTATCATACGTCGGCGGCACTGCCCCAGGCCCATATCCAAGGATCCGGTACTGTTCGGCCGACCACAGTTCTGCACCCTGAGCCTCGTCCCATGCCCAACTATTCATCTCCGTCATAGACTCCGAGCGGCGAAGATAGGGGAGCCCTGGAGAGGCATCAGTTCCTGTTCGATTCGCAGACAATCGATCTGAAAAACAGACAAGAACCGATTCCCGTCTCTCCCACACGATTGGCGTGATCGACACCTCAACCGCGATCACATCTCCATCGATACGCAGCACTCTGGTTTCCCATTGACGCTCTGAATCAGGTGACGATGTTCGGGCGAATTGCTCCCGAGCACTCTCCCGAAAATCCCGATGAATCAAGCCCAAGAACGCTTGGCCGACGACTTGAGCTTCGGAACTTGCTCCGAGGATCCTCAATCCGGCCATGTTCACATACACCACGTCCCCATCCGTCATCACCAACATGCCCTCTGAGACAGACTCACACAGCAGGGTGGGCGACGGGCTCCCCCGCCGATCAGCTTCCAACTCTCGAATCTGCGAGACATCGCGCATGATCCAAATGACTTCGGTCAGTCGCCCAGCCCTGTCCTTGACTGGCGAGAGCATCACCTCATTCCAAAACAATGTGCCATCCCGGCGATAATGGCGAAGACACACCCGACAGCTCCATCCGTCTTGAAGGGCCAGTCCGAGCGTTTCCATCGACGCACGATCAGTCTCAGGACCACTCAGAATCATGCTGGTTTGACCAAGAATTTCATGCTCTGCATAGCCGGTTAATGCGAGGAAGGCTCCATTCACCTGGCAGATAGGGTGGTGCGGGAGAGTGGCATCGGTCACAAGGACACCACACTTGGTCGCCTCAACAACCTTGGTCTTTAGGCGGTTCTCACGCTGAAGTCCAAGAACACGCCAAAGAGAGAGGCTCAGGAGAACCAGCATTCCTAGGAAAAGACCGGCTGCCATGAGGGACAACCTCCCGGTATGCTCGAACGATACACAACGACGTCGAGTGCCCCGTTATCATCGCCCACCGATTCCGAACGAACGGATGATCACAAGGAGCAACGGTGCTGAGACTCCCCCCAAAGAGGGATTGGAGTCTCGTCGCCAACTTTTAGTTATGAACACGAATAGATCAAAGCAAACTTACAGGAATCGACGGTGGAACACCACAGGACGATGGGGTTGCTGGAGACAAATTTTGTCTCTACCTGGCTAGAGCCAAATGTGATGAGCCTATCCTTGCCGCTTCACAAAAAAAGCCGCGGCCTGCGCGCGCCGCGTGATGCGAAGTTTCTGAAAAACATTCGCTAAGTAGTTCTTGACCGTTTTGTCACTGAGCCCGAGGGCAACGGCGATTTCCTTGTTGGTCTTGCCTTCAGCAACCAACGCCACCACTCGTTCCTCTTGGGATGACAGTTGATCCGTACCCGGCGTCGCCGGCAAATCGTGCAATCCTCTCAGCCATCGCAACGCCCGCTCGGTGACTGTCGAGTCTAAAATCGATTGCCCTCTGGCAACTGAGCGGATGGCCTCTAGCAAGGCGCCTGAATCGATTTCTTTGAGCACATAGCCCTGTGCACCAGCCAGAACGGCTGCCAGCACAGAATCATCGTCGGCGTAGGAGGTCAGGAAAATCACTCGGGTGCTCGGAAGCATTCCAAGAATCTCTCGACAGGCATCGACACCAGATCCATCGGGAAGCCGGACATCCATCAAAATGATGTCGGGTTTCAACTTCTGGGACTGCTGAATCGCATCTCCCATGGTGCCGGCTTCCCCAATAATGCTAACGCCTTGGTTCTGGCCCAGCACTGTCCGGAGTCCCACACGAATCACTTCATGATCGTCGACGAGCAACACACGAATGGGTTGGGTTGAAGTTTTAGTTGTGAGCATAGGTCGTCTCCTTTGGCAAATCGAGGGAGATCTTCGTCCCATTGCTGGGTGTCGATTGAAGAAAGAACACTCCGCGGACTTTCTGAGCTCGTGCAGCCATATTGCTCAATCCATGACCAACACCCTGAGTCGAACTGGTATTGAAACCGATGCCGTCATCCGTGATGGCCAGTCGAACTGAATGCCGGAGCAGTCGAAGCGACACCGTAATTCGCTCGGCTTCACTGTGGCGCAGGGCATTACTCAGCCCTTCACGAACGATATTAATAATATGCAGGGCCTGTTCCGTTGAGAGTTGATGCACTGCCGCCTTATCGATTCTGACGGTGCACTTTGCAGCAGACGAACTGGACATGGTTCTCACCATGTTCCGAAGAACGGTCGGAAAATCACCACCCTCTATCGAATGAGATTCGAGACCCGCGATAAAGTTCCTCACTTCTGTCATCACCTGGTTGAGCTGGCCAATCGTCTGATCGAGTATCGTCAGGAACTTGACCGAAACCTGCCCGGGCTGTTGCTTGAGCATTGGCTTACAGGCCTCTAAGCCAAGCCCGACGGCATACAGTGATTGGAGAATCCCGTCGTGGAGGTCTTGGCTGATTCGTTCTCGTTCTTGAAGCGCTGTGTTCAGATCTCGCTCGCCTTGGAGCAGCATCTCTTCCATGCGCTTACGTTCCGTAATATCGGTCGCCGCTCCAAGTACCATGCGCACATTCCCTTCATCATCGAAGATTGGTCGTTTGACCGTTTGTAGCCAGCGGGTTTTCCCTTCCGCATCAGTGACTCTTTCTTCTGGGATGAATCGATCCTCTGCGCATTGGATGACTTCACGATCGAGCTGACGGAAGAAGTTGACTTCTTCCCCATTTCGATTGAAATCCGCGTCAGATTTTCCAATGAGGTCTTCCACAGTGGTCCCATAGCAATCAGCCACCGCTTTATTCGCCATAGCGAATCGTCCAGCTTGATCCTTGGCAAAAATGAGGTTCGGAGCCGTGTCGATCACCTGACGTAAGAACTTATGGGATCGGCGTAGTTCAGCCTCCGCCTGCTTGCGGTCCCCGATGTCCCGCAAGATCATGCAGGCGTACTCCTTCCCTTCATGGGGCAAATAATTGACGCTCACGTCCGTCTCCAAGACGGCTCCGGTTCGTGACCAAAACCTTGCTTCGAACGTCAACGATCCCCGTTCCTTTAAGCGGTTCCAATGATCCATCCACCGTTCCACAGGGAAATTGGGGTCAATGTCATGGACCGTCATACCCAGCAGTTTCTCTCGCGAGTACTCCAGCATTCGGCATGCCGTATCATTCACACTGAAGATTCGTGCGCTCGGGTCTAACCATATGATCGCCTCAACTGCCTGATCCACAGAGAACTGGGTCAACCGCAACGCCTTTTCCAAGCGTCGACTCTCTGTAATATCATCACCAACCGTCACACTACATTGCTTGCCATTCAACTCGATCAGTTCCGACGACAAGAGACATTGACGGATATCTCCGCTCTTGCTCCGGAGTAGCACTTCCATATTTCGGATGGATCCCTGGCGCTTCAACAACTCGAGATAATGAGCCCGTTCCTCGACGGAAGGCCAGACCCCGATCTGCAAGGTCGTGTGTCCCACAATTTCGTCTTTCCGATATCCGAAGGGCTGCCATGCCGCTTCATTGGCATCCACGATCAGACCAGAATCCAGCTCGCTGATCACCACCGGATGGGGGCTGGCTTGGAACGCCTTCGCAAAACGCTCTTCGCTCATGCGCAGCGCTTCTTCGGCTTGCTTGCGGTCCGTGATGTCGTTCGCAACTGTCACCACACAGAGTACTCCGTTGAGATCGGCGAGATCCGCGGAGGCCAGAAAATAGCGCAACGCACCCGATTTGGTCTTTAACGCAAACTCCATGTTGCGCATCGGTTGCCCAGTTTTCAATCGCTCGATGACCTGCGCTCTATCCTCGAGACTCGGCCAAATACCGAGAAGAAATGTGGTGTTTCCGATCACTTCCTCTCGACGAAAACCAAATGCTTCAAGACAAGCATCGTTCACCTCGACGCAACGACCCGTTACGACCTCCGTAATTCCTATTGGATGAGGGCTCGTGCGGAAGGCTTTGGAGAATCGCTCCTCACTTTCACGCAGGGCTAATTCCGCCTGTTTGCGCTCCGTGATATCGACGGTGGCTCCGATCATGTGCGTCAATCGTCCCTGAGAATCGCGAACGCCGTGACCACGCACATCCGTCCAGATAACAGAACCGTCCTTTCTGACCATGCGAAGCTCATAGTGGCACTGTTCGGTTGCGCCGCATTGCATCTGCTCCCAGTTCTTCATCGCAACTGACTGGTCGTCCGGATGAACAAGCCTCAGCCAGGTAAAGGGATCGGTCGAGAGTTCTTCCGGCCCATAGCCGAACAGCATCTTGAGATTGGTGTCGCCATAGTAATGCCCCTTGAGGATATCCAATTCCCAGACCCCAACCTTGCCGATGGCTGTAGCACGCGCATAACGTTCTTCGCTGGCTCGCAGCGCCTCCTCTGCCCGCTTGTTTTCCGTGATGTCATCGCACACGATCAGCGCCAATGACTCTCCAACCTGGCGTTGCAATACACGCGCAAACTCACGTACCCACAGCACTGTGCCATCGCCTCGTACCTTGCGGAATTTCCATTGTGCGATTCCTTCAGGATGATGGAAGAACGCTTTCAGCTCAGCACCGATACGCACTCGATCTGCTTCGAAGATGATCGTCTCCACCGACTTTCCGACAAGATCCTCGACACGATAGCCCAAGTACCGTGCGCCGTACTGATTGACTGATCTGATGATTCCCATTCCATCCACGGTGAAATACATAGAGGGAGTTTCGTCATAGAGACTCCGGTATCGCTCTTCACTGGCCTGCAATTCTGCGGTGCGTTCGATAACTTTGCGCTCTAACTCATCGTGCGCCTGCCGGAGCGCTTCTTCCGCACGTTTGCGCTCGGTGATGTCTTGCAACGTTCCATATGCCCGAACGGCCCGCCCTTCCAGAACATCGACCTTACCGGCCGCTCGCACTGCAATCCGGCGTCCTTTTGCCGAGATAAGATCCAACTCGAGGTCCCAAGACTGCCCCAGCGTCACCCCCTTCCCCCATGCTTCCTCTATCTTGGGGCGACTTTCGGGGGTGTAGAACCCCAATGCCGTTTCCACAGTGGGGCTGTACAACTCCGGGGTGGTCTCATGCAGCCGGAATGTTTCGTCGCTCCACGAAAGACGGCTTGTCAGGAAATCAACCTCCCATCCTCCAATTTTCCCGATCGCCTCTGTTTGGGACAGCAGCGCTACTTGCTGCTTGTGGTGCGTGATATCTTCCGCAATACCCGCAATGCGATGTTCCCATCCGGCCATTCGGACTCGACGATCGGAAATCCACCGAATATGGCCGTCCCGTCCCACGATCCGGTACTCACAATGGAACAGTGCGGTCATCCCTCCGCCGACAAACCGATCATGGCTTGCCGCCACCCGCAGACGGTCATCCGGATGGATTGAGGCGAGCCAAAGGGACCAATCTTGATAGATTTCTTCTCGCTCAATACCCCAGATAAAAGTAAACGCCGAGTTGACATAAAGGACCTTCCGTTCGTCCGGTGTCACATCCGCAATCCAGAATGCTGAACTGACTGATTCGGCAAACTGTCCCCATCGGGCCTGACTCTCCCTTAAGGCTTCTTGTACATAATTACGCTCAGTGACATCAGTGGCAATGACGCCCAGGGCAGAGAGACGACCGGACGTATCAGTCACGGGAAATTTCACAACGATACTGGTATGAAGTCCATCCGCCTGTTTCGTGACCTCCTCGAACTCCTGTCCTCGTCCCTCGGCGAATACCTGTCGATCATGCAATTCCAACTGATCGGCCTGCGCAGGTGGAAACAGTTCGCGATCCGTCTTGCCTAAGGCCATACCAGGAGCCAGGTGGAAGACTTCCTCGAATCGTCGGTTGGTATACAGGTAGCGACCTTCATGATCCTTCAAGCATGTCACATTCGGAGCATTGTCGAAGAACTGACGAAACCGCGCTTCACTTCGACACAACGCCTCGGTTCGCTCGTCTACCTGCCGCTCTAACGTCACATTCAGATCGGCAAGAGCTTCTTCTGTCCGTTTGCGCTCAGTGATGTCGGAAAACATGCCAAGGATCGCTGGCTTACCGTCCCAGGTGATCCGTCCGGCCTCGACTTGAACCGGAATCGTCGTCCCATCCATCCGCACATACACCCGTTCCGCGCTATGGACAGATACACCGCCCCCGAGTAGTCGCTTGACACTTTCACGAACCTCTTGATGATAGTCGGGGTGAATGAATTCAAACGTCGGTCGGTCGAGAATCTCTTGCGAGCCCTGTGCTCCCATCAGAAGTGCACCGGTTCGATTCACGTAGACTGTTCGTCCTTCACAGAACACAAAGACACCCGATGGAGAAAGCTCGACTAAGGTTCGATATCGTTCCTCACTCTCTCGTATCGTCTCCTCCATTCGTTTGCGGTCGGTCACGTCGCTATGGGATCCAAGGAGGTGAATCCTCCGGCCATCGGCTTCTGTTACAAAGGAAGCACGTGCCTCGATCCAGCGATACGTGCCATCCTTGTGCCGAAGGCGAAACTCCTGTCGATAGTCCCCATCAGGCGAGGTTCGATACTGTCGGGCATAGGCGATGGCACCCTCGCGATCCTCTGGATGCAGAAGAGTCGTCCACGTCTCAAACGCATCCGGAAGCTCTGTCCCGCCATAGCCCAACTGTCGTTTCCACTCCTCAGAAAAGACTACTTGGTCCGTTTCAATGTTCCAGCTCCACAACCCTGTGCCTGATGCCCGAAGCGCTTGTTTGAGTCGCTTCCGAGAAAGTTTGAGCTCCTCCTCAACTCGCTGACGGTCCGTGATATCAAGCACACTGCTCGACAGTGAAACAGGACGATCATCGATACCTCGAGAGACTGCTCCACGACAATGGACCGCCCGAATCGTACGATCAGGGCGAATGATGCGACATTCGACGTCGTAGGTTGTGCCGCCCTTCAGTGCAGTCTCGATCGCACTCTGCGCACGCGCACGGTCCAGTGGGTGCAGTGAGGTTACAAATGTGTCATAGCTGACGGCCATCTGCCCTGGCTCGTAGCCGAAGATCCGAAATTGCTCCTCTGACCAGTGCACCGTTCCGCTGTCGAGATCCCAGTCCCAGCTACCTAGGTGGGCACGCGCTTGGGCTTCCAGGAGCTGGCGCTGCTGTTGTTGGAGTTGCATTTCGGAATACCGTCGCTGGAGCTCGGCGCCTGCCCGCGAAGCGAACACCGCCATGAGCGATCGCAATCGATCCGTATTACGCAACGGTTTGGTATCCATGAGGACGAGAAGCCCAATGACTGTCCCACCCTTCTGCTTGAGCGGCACACCGCAATACCCTTCGACGCCTAACTGACCCAACCGCTCAAACAGTGGGAACACGGTCCGAACATCCCGCTCAAAACAAGAGAAGGGTTGGCTAAGGGTTGTTTCACATGGGGTATTCATCAAGGGATATTCGAAGTTGTCGACGAGGCTGCCACCGGCAGAGACAGCAATAGTACGGATTTTCCTAATGGGACAGTGTTGGACCTCCCCGACAACCGCGTACTGCACCCCCAACACGGAGCTCAAATGGCGCACTAAGGTTGGGAAGAAATCCTCACCGGTCTCCGCTGCGGTACCGGTGACAATGGCACGAAGCATGTCGGACCGTTCACGCAAGTCTTGCAACTCATCGTCGAGCTCTCGCTTATGGTCACGGAAGGTCTGATCGCGATCCGTCAGCTCACGTGTGAGGTCCGCAACCTGCTTTCTCAACAAATCCAGTTCGCGAAGGTGACTGGTAGGACTCATGGTGAGGCTCCTTGCCAGGTGACGTTGATAGTCCCCTAAGGGCCAGTTCGGTCCACGTGGCTGACCACGTTATGACACCCTAGGTGATCGCTCCATATCCGCTTGAGAAGCGATCTACCTTCCACCAAGGCTATTGGTTCCTAATAAACACACCAAGCGGATGCTAGTGTCCTACGACAATTGGTGAAAGTCTAGATCCAAATGGCCTACATTTTGAGGGAGAGACTAGGTAAGAACCGCACAGATCAGTGGAACCGGAGGCAGAATATGAATCCGTACAACCTCTGGAGTGTGACCATATAACACCTCGGATTAATTGAAATAAGCGGATGGTTCTTTTGGCAGATCAAGGAAAATTCTAGTCCCGCGGTGAGGCTCAGATCGTACGGCAAATACCCCGCCGGCTTTGTGAGCTCGTGCCGCCATATTTTCCAAACCATGGCCGAGACCCTGAACCGACTTGGGGTTGAATCCGATACCATTATCCACCACCGTCAGACGGACTGATCCGAGGAGCTGACGCAATGACACGGTAATGCGTGTGGCATGGCTATGGCGGAGCGCGTTACTCAACGCTTCCCGCACGACATTGATGAGATGGAATGCTGATTCGGTTGAGAGATGCGGGCCAACCGCGTTATCAATCCGCACTCGGCATCGAATCGACGACGCGTCACACATCGTCTGGACCAGAGTTCGCAAATCCGCGACAAAATCACCACCCCGCACAACGCGAGGCTTCAGGCCAGAAATGAAATTGCGGATATTTTCTATGACGTGATTGAGTTGCCCAATGGCTTGCTCCAATGTTCCCATCAGGCAATCAGCAGCCAACGCAGGCTGCCGATTCACCATCGACCTACACGCCTCCAACCCAAGCCCAGCCGCATAGACCGATTGAAGCACATCATCGTGGAGATCCTGACTGATCCGCTCCCGGTCCTGTAGTGCGGCATTCAGATCTTGCTCCTGTTGAAGCAACATTTCCTCCATCCGTTTCCGCTCCGTGATGTCCGTCGACGAGCCAAGCACCATGCGGAACCGCCCGTGGTCATCAACAATCGGACGCTTGATGGTCTGCAACCAGCGTGTCTTTCCAGACCAGTCCGTGAACTTTTCCTCAGGAATAAAGCATTCCTGCAGGGATGCCATCACTTGGAGATCCTTCTCGCGAGAAAACTCCACTTCATCCCAGTGGGGATTAAAATCGGCGTCTGTCTGCCCAATCAGATCGTCCACCGTTGTGCCGTAACACTCGGCAACCGCTTTGTTGGCCATCGTAAAACGCCCTTCACGATCCTTGGCGAAGATAAAATTCGGCGAGCCGTCGATAACCTGTCGCAACAAGGCATGGGATCGACGCAACTCATCCTCTGCCCGCATCCGATCTGTGACATCATCCGCAACCGTTACCCTGCAAGGTCTCCCCTTTAACTCGATGACCTCCGACGACAAAAGGAAACGGCGTACATCACCGTTTCTGGCACAGAGACTCACTTCCAAGTTACGAACCGAGCCAGCTCGTTTCAATCGATCGCGAAAACGGATTTGTGCCTCCGCCACCCCCCAGACCTCGATGTCCCAGATGAGCTGGCCTTGGATTTCTTCCTTGCGATAGCCCAATAGCTGACAGGCCGCATCATTCACCTCCACCAGCTGACCGGTTTCGAGCTCACTGATGAGAATGAGATGGGGGCTGGCTTCGAACGCCTTGGCAAATCGCTCTTCACTCACTCGCAAGGCTTCTTCCGCCTTCTTACGCTCCGTGACATCGGAGATGAGCACGATCATGGCGGGGGTGCCGTCCCATACGATCCTGGCAGCCTCCATTTGAACAGGAATCGGAGTTCCATCCGTTTTCAGAAAGATTCGTTCTGCACTATGGACTGACACGCTTCCAGCGAGCACTTGGTGGGCATTTTCACGGACGTCCCGGTGATAGTCTGGGTGGAGAAAATCGAACATCGTTCGACCGAGCAGCTGCTGAGGATCCGGCGCCCCCAGAAGAAGGGCACCTCTGTGGTTGACATACGCGGTCTGCTCTTCACGGAACACAAAGACTCCGGAAGGCGATAGGTCGACCAACGTTCGGTACCGGTCTTCACTTTCTCGTACGGCTTGCTCCATGCGTTTACGATCCGTGATGTCCATATGCGAACCAAGGAAACGGATCCGGCGACCGTCAGCTTCCGTCACCAACGCGGCTCGAGACTCAATCCATCGATAGGTTCCATCTTTGTGCCTCAACCGATATTCCTGCCGATACTCTTCATGATGTTCGCGCACCGAGTCCCGTAAGTAGCCTATGACGCGAGCACGATCCTCCGGATGCAACAGACCTTCCCATGTCTCAAATGAGTCCGTAAGCTCCGTCTTCTCGTACCCGAGCTGACGCTTCCATTCCTCCGACAGCACGATTTCGCTGGTATGGGTGTTCCAGTCCCACAGTCCAATACCCGATGCTTGAAGTGCTTGCCGGAGTTTTTCCTGTGAGGAACGTAACATCGCCTCCGAACAGGCCCGCTCGGTGATGTCCTGAACAGACCCAGACATACGACAGGGCTTACCCCCGTCATCACGCAAAACCTCAGCACAGGAATGAATGGTCCGTACTTCGCCGTTCGGACGAACGATTCGATACTCCACATCGTATGACGCTCGTCCACTCAAAGCATGATTGATGGAAGCAATGATCCGATCTCGATCTTCCTGGAAAACCGCCGTCATAAGCCCATCAAATGTTAAAAGGTCCACCCCAGGCTCGCGACCGAATATCCGGTACAATTCAGACGAACACCGAACGGCTCCACCCTCGATTTCCCACTCCCAGCTACCTAGATGAGCCAATGCCTGAGCCACACGGAGGTGGCGAGTGCGTTCATGCAACACACTGTCCCGCTCAGCCAATTCATGTACGAGATGAGCAACTTGCGTACGCAGGACATCGACAAGAGAACCGGTCGTGTTCATGTGAAGCTCTATGTCCTAATGAATGGGAGCAACCAATCCACCCTGAGGTGGCGCAGGAGGGGAGGTGAACAGCACACCCTCATGGCATATCGCGCACTCACGTTGTGGCCAGATCCAAATGGCCCATAGTGTCCTACGATCCGGAGATGAAAGTCTAGGCCTGAATGGCCCAATGTCGTCAGAATTGTCCCTGTGATGGCACGACCTCAAATACCACGATTACCCAGAGTAGGGTCAGATCAGCTTATCTGCGCTACTCCTGTCTACATTGAGGGCGACCGTCACTCCGTGGGGAAGGAATCATCGCTTTGATACGGTGGGTTGCCATTGGCGGAAAAGGTTCGGCTGTCTCAGATGACCAAGACGAAACCCACCTTTATGGGGAGGCTTGATGATGAAACTGCTTATGAAGGCGGTATGCACATGTCGATAGGGCACAACCAGACCAGCAGACCAGGAGGTGTAAGACCAAGGGGAGTCACCCCCGGATTTGCGGGAGACACCGAGACCCAATGGCCGCGGTGATGAACCCTGTATGGTGCCGAAGGCGGGACTTGAACCCGCACGGCTTGCGCCACACGCCCCTCAAACGTGCGTGTCTGCCATTCCACCACTTCGGCACTCAGCAGGATATACAACTAAGCCTGCCATCATGTTCTTGGGTTGCTCGACACCACGACGTACAACATCCGTCATAGGTTTTCGCTCACCCTGGCCCGCTCGCAGCGTCTGTATCACAAACTCTGCGTTGAAGCCCTCAAGTCAGCATATGAGGGGAAAAGAGTGTGCATTATAGAAGTAGCCCAAAATTCTTGTCAATGAACGAATCGTCCGGTAAAATTGCCCGACAATTCACATCCTCGCTGCGCTTGCATGATACAAACTGAACAACGAGGCCTTGCCTCTAGAGTTGCCGCATTTTTCGATGTCGATAATACGATCTTGCCCGGCGAAGCAAGTGAATTGCGATTTTTCCGCTGGCTGTGGCGTCGCGGGATCGTCGGCTGGCCAGAAGCTCGAGACAGCATTGCATGGCTCTTGCGGCATGTTCCTCCTGTGTCGTTCCATCCCCTCCGCCAGCGGAAGCTGTACTTGGCTGGGAAACCTTCACAGGTGATTGAACCGTTAGGTGAAGAATTTTGTCGGGAAGAACTCTGCCCTCGCGTCTCGGCCATCGCCATGCGCAAGCTCGATGAGCACCGCCGCGCAGGTCATGCCATCATTTTCGTGACGGGGTCGCTCGACTTTCTGATCGCACCCGTTGCCGACGCACTTCGAGCAGATCGGTGTTTTGCCAGTCGGTTGGAGCAACAGCAGGGTCTCTATACCGGTTTGCTTGTGCCTCCACTCCCGTACGGAGCGGGAAAGCGTCAACTGATCGATCGGCTGACCCACGAATTCACATTGGATCTATCTCAATGCTATGCGTATGGAGATAGTCCGGGAGATGTTGACCTCCTCCGTGCCGTAGGACACCCAACAGTGGTCAATCCGATTCGGGGAATGGATGCGATTGCCCGTCGTCATAACTGGCCTGTTGTCAAGTGGCTATGAGCCAATGCTGATGACCAGAGGAATCCCTTCTTCGGCAAGTCACCACGTCCCATCATGAGTTAGCCCACACGTCGTTCATGCGCATCACCGAGATCTTCCATAGCGTTCAAGGGGAATCCACTTTTGCTGGATTACCCTGCGTGTTTGTGCGACTCACCGGCTGTCCTCTTCGCTGCAGTTGGTGCGATACAGAGTATGCTTTCTTTGGAGGAACAGAGCAATCCGTTGAGGACATTCTCGAGAGGGTCCGGTCGTATGGGTGTTCGTTGGTCGAGGTGACGGGAGGCGAACCCCTGGCACAAGCAGAGACGCCCACCCTATTGCATCACTTGTGTCAAGACGGCTTCACGGTCCTCCTTGAAACGAGTGGCGCGATTGATACCAGTTCCATCGATCCAGCTGTTCACATCATCCTGGATGTGAAATGCCCTGGAAGCGGGATGACCGACCGTATGCACTGGCCCAATGTGGAACGGCTCAGACCACGAGATGAAGCAAAGTTCGTCATCAAAAATCGCGTCGACTATGAATGGGCAAAGGACGTTCTCCAGCAATTCCATTTGAGCGATCGCTGTCCAGTCCTCTTTAGTCCGGTGTTCGGGACACTTGATCCTCGCCAGTTGGCTGAATGGCTGCTGGAAGACCGCCTCGCCGCTCGTCTTCAACTCCAACTACATAAACATATTTGGGCACCCGATGCGCGAGGCGTGTGAGAAATCCCGTTGACCATCGGACCATCAGACGTGGTGCGACTATCAAGGCACACGGATTGACAGTGGCTGATCGTTCATATTCACACAAGGAGTATCCAATGGACATCATGCGGATTCACGCCAAACAAGGACGCGTCGACACCGACCGTACAGAAGCGCTCGTCATCCTGCTGTGTGAAGACGAAACTCTTTCGACACCCGACGAAACGCTGTTGGATCGAGCCCTTGGTGGAGCACTTCGAGAGCTTCGGCGATCGCGTGAATTCGAAGGGAAGGCTCATGAGGTCATGCTGCTTCACACCCATGGAAAGCTTCCTGCGAAGCGTCTGATTTTAGCCGGTCTTGGGAAACACCATCAGCTCGGCTTGGATCAGATTCGCCAAGCCATGGGGTATGCCGTCAAACGGGTTCGCCAGGCAAAGGCAGGCTCCTTCACGGTCGCGCTGCCGAGCGTTACACCACGCGGGGCTTCCATGTACGACCTGTCACAGACCCTCACCGAAGGAGCAATCTTAGGAAGCTATCAGTTCACGGCCTATCGCAGTGAGGCTCCCGCAGGCAAGGGCGTGACTGCCATGACCATTCTGGTCTCGCAGAAAAACCAGGTGAGCTCCAGTTCTGAGGGCATTCGCCGCGGTATCGCAACTGCCGAAGCCACTGTCTTCGTTCGTGATCTCTGTAACCATCCTTCCAATGTGATGACCCCGACGAAGATCGCCAGCGAGGCAAAGGCCGTGGCGAAGGACACCGGGATCAGCCTCAAAATTCTGGAACAAAAGGAGATGGAACGGCTTGGAATGGGTGCGTTGCTTGGCGTCGCAAAAGGCAGTTATGAACCACCGAAGTTCATTATTCTCCAGTACCACGGAGCTAAGAAGAAAGACGATCCCCCGGTCGTCCTCGTCGGGAAAACCATCACCTTCGATACCGGAGGAATCTCCCTCAAACCAGCGGAAAACATGGAGCAAATGAAAGCCGATATGACCGGAGGGGCGGAGGTCTTAGCCACCGTACGAGCTGCGGCCAGACTAAAATTACCCCTCAACCTCGTCGGCATCCTTCCGGTGGCAGAAAATATGCCTGGCGGTCGTGCCATGCGTCCCGGTGACGTGATCACCACACTCTCGGGGAAAACTGTGGAAGTCCAAAACACCGATGCCGAGGGGCGGTTGATTCTGTCGGACGGCCTGGCCTATGCCACCCGTTTTAAACCGGCCGCACTCATCGACATCGCCACACTGACAGGAGCTTGCGTTGTTGCCCTAGGACAATTCGCGATCGGCATGTTCGGCACCGATACGAAGTTGAAGGAGGCGATCACAAGCGCCGGTCTCCGAGCCGGAGAGCGGGTATGGGAAATGCCCTTGTGGGAGGAATATTTCGAGCAACTACGAAGTGATGTGGCCGATATGCGAAATATCGGTGGGCGTGGAGGCGGCATGATCACCGCCGCTCTGTTTCTGAGCAAGTTCGTGGGCGACTATCCTTGGGTACACCTCGATATTGCCAGTACCGATTGGAGCGAGCGGGAACGCGCGTATATTCCTAAAGGCCCAACTGGTATCGGGACAAGGCTGTTGATTCAGTTCCTGATCACTCGTTCACTGAAACAAGAGAGCACGCAAGCATGACAATGACTCATGACCAGGTCGGGCAGCTCTTTATGATAGGGTTCGACGGTACGACTGTATCGGCTGATCTTGCGTCATTCATCAAAGAATATCAACCAGGTGGTGTCATCCTATTTGCGAGAAACCTGGAATCGGCCGGACAAATCGTCGACCTGACGAACGCACTTCAACGCTGCAGTCCGCATTCGCCTCTCCTGATTTCCATTGATCAAGAAGGCGGACGTGTCTCGCGGTTGCCGAAAGAGTTTACAATTTTCCCTCCATGTGAAGTACTGGGACAGTGCCACTCCTCAGAACTGGCCTATGCCGCTGCTGCGACGACCGCAAAAGAATTGGCGGCCGTCGGGATCAACATGAATATGTCCCCGGTGTTGGATGTCAATAGTAATCCATCAAACCCGGTCATCGGCGACCGAGCGTTCGGTGCAACTCCCACTCTGGTGTCTGAATTGGGAGTCGCCACGGTGGGTGGCCTCCAAGACAATCGCGTGGTCGCCTGCGGGAAACACTTTCCAGGACATGGCGATACCACGTCTGACTCACATAAAGAATTACCCATCGTGACCGCCTCTCGTGATCGTCTCGAGCGCATTGAGTTTCCCCCGTTCCGTCGAGCGATTGCCGGCGGCGTCGCGACGATGATGACAGCCCATGTTCAGTATCAGACGTTGGATGAGCAACGACCAGCAACCTTGTCCCCGGCCATTATCTCAAAATTGCTTCGCCAAGAGTTATACTACGACGGAGTCGTGCTGACCGATGACCTCGAAATGCATGCGATCATCGATCACTATGGTATAGGAGACGCGGCTGTTCTAGCCATCCAGGCAGGTTGCGACATGCCGCTGATCTGCAGGGATCGGAATCGAGTGGTTACCGCCATGCAGGCCGTCAATAAGGCTGTCGCCAACACGGATATCTCTTCCCAACGGTTGGCTCAATCTCTTGCCCGCATCCGCCGCCTAAAGGACCGGTACCTCCTTCCCTATCGACCCGTCATAATCTCTGATGCGAGATTGGCGGTTGGCTGCCGTAGCCATCGAGCGCTCTTGCGCTCCATTCATCACACTCGAGAACGGGCCATGAAAACTGAGGCATGAGACTTTTTGAGGATTTGTTCTCTTTGTTAGACGACCTATGGATTGCCCCTTCAAGTGGACGGTCTCTGACTCCGAAAGGTGCTACTCAAAGGTAGTCTTGCTCCGTTCTCACGTCTTGTGGCATCATGAGCATTTCTGGGAGGGCCTTATGGCCTCATTACTCGAGTACGTCGGATCGGTTCATATTTTTCTTGGGCCCTACCGCGGCAATCCAATCGCGTTATATTTGCGACGAACAGAATCTGGATGCCAGATCGGACCCAAAGTGTATCCCTGGAATGATGTAACAGGTGTTGGAGAAACACCGAACAAAGCCGCGGCTGATTTCGAAGAAAAATGGAAAACCAATGGCTTAACCGCAGATATGTATTCTGGTCCATCCTGGGAAGGAGGAATTAAGCCGGAAAAACCGGCCCCACCAAAACCTGCTGCACCTCCAAAAGCCGCTGCTCCTCCACCCCCTCCTGCCACTCCAGCAGGAACCGCTTCCACTCCACCTACGCCAGCTATTACGAATCAGGCTACGCCTGGAGCAACTTCAGCCCAGACTGAGGTCCCTCCTGCCGCAACTCCTGCATCGACGATATCGCCCTCCACATAGTCAACATACCTCAGATCAGGCTTTACCGTCCGCCTCGTCGAGACCCTCAACAATTCTGGGTATTTCCCCTGGAGAGTTTGCTATGCTTCATGCCATAGCCGACGTAGACGACAATGCCCACAGCGGTCCACACTATAAAGCGAATCCACGTGGCCCACGGCAGCCCGGCCATGAGGTAGAGACAGGCTGCAATGCTGAGGAGCGGCACAAGGGGCATGAACGGAAGACGAAATGGGCGAGGTTGATAGGGCTTTGTGTATCGCAACAGCATGACCCCGAAACTGACCAAGACGAACGCAAAAAATGTTCCGATGTTGGTCATATCGGCCGCATCCCCAATCTGGAAGAACGCCGAAAGAATTGCCACGGCGACACCAGTGAGAATGGTCGCACGATGCGGTGTCCCAAATCGTCCATGAACCGTGGATAGGCGTGGACTCAGCAGTTGATCCCGTGACATGGCAAAGAAGACTCGGATTTGCCCTAGCATCATGACCACCAATACGCTGGTGATTCCAGCAACAGCTCCAATCGCGACGATCGCGGCACCCCATTTGAACCCGACCAGCGTGAGCGCTTCAGCAACTGGTGCATGAATGTCGATTTGGCCTACCGGGACCAGCCCCGTCAGTACAGTCGCGACGGAAATATACAGGACCGTACATACACTCAACGATCCGAGGATCCCGAACGGAACATCTCGCTGAGGATTTTTCGCCTCCTCTGCAGCCGTAGAGACTGCATCAAATCCAATATAGGCAAAGAAAATGATGGCGGCAGCGGCTCGGACGCCCTCGAACCCGTTTGGCATAAACGGTGTCCAATTGTCGCTGTTCACAGCGGGAGCTCCAACAGCGATAAAGAAGAGAATCACTGCTAGTTTCAGGAGCACGATCATACCGGCAGCCCTTGCACTTTCCTTAATCCCAATTACGAGGATCGTGGTGACGAGCAAGACGATGATGGCGGCGGGGAAATTCGCAATGCTCCCTTCGGGTCCACCAGCCCACTGCGGGGGATTGGTGGCCCAGTAGGGCAGTTCGAGACCTGCGAGCTTGAGTAATTTATTGAAGTACCCCGCCCACCCGATCGCGACAGCAACGCAGGCGACGCCATACTCGAGGATCAGGTTCCAGCCGGTAAGCCAGGCGAGAAACTCTCCCAACGTGGCGTAGGAAAAGGTATAGGCAGACCCTGCCACCGGAATCATGGCCGAGAACTCGGCATAACAGAGGGCTGCCAACGCACAGGTGACACCGGAAAGGACGAAGGAAAGAACAATCCCAGGCCCCGCCCCCGGTCGATGAGCATCACCCACAATAGCAGTCCCGACCAAGACAAAGATCCCGGTTCCTATAATCGCGCCAATCCCCAGCGCCGTCAGGTCCCACGCTGTCAGTGTTTTCTTGAGGCGATGCTCCGGCTGCTCGGCATCGGACAGAATTTGATCAATGGGTTTCGTCCGGAAGAAGGGATTGCTCACAGCTAGTCTCCGGCCTCAGACGCGGAGCTTTGGCACGAGGAGATCACCGGCAAAACGCCCGTTTGAACCGCAAGAGCATACCGGAGGACTACCGACCAAGAATGGTTCGGCCTTTCTGAACCGTCCCGAAAGCTCATGCCCGGGTCCGCCGCGCGGCACGTAACAGAGCCTCAAAGAGCCGACGGTGCGCTATGTGTCGGTCGAATAGAAACTCAGGATGCCATTGAATGGCAAGTAGAAATCGATGGTTAGGGGACTCAATGGCCTCAACAATGCCATCAGGAGCCACTGCACTGGCTATGAGTGATGGAGCAACGGCTTTCACGGACTGATGATGCGAACTGTTCACCATCAGGGTTTCTTTTCCAACAATCTGTTTCAGGAGGCTCTTCGGTAACACGGTCACCGCATGTGAGACAGAGACCGCTTTCGTCTTTTGCCGATGATCCATCGCCTGTGGAACCTGGGCAGGGATATCCTGAAAGAGACTGCCTCCACAGGCAACATTCATGGCCTGCATCCCTCCGCAAATCCCCAAAAGCGGAAGGTCCCGTCGTCTAGCCTGCCGCACCATTTCCAACTCGAAGCCCGCACGCCGCTCACTGACCAATGGAAATTTGTAGCGCTGCTTTTCTCCATACAGACGCGGCGGAAGATCAGGGCCGCTGCCGGTAAGGAGAAGTCCATCAATGCTATCAAGAAGTCGCCGCCGATCAGCTGCTGCAGCCACTAAGGGTAGGATTAAAGGAACGCCACCGAACTCTTCGATGGCCCGAATGTACCGAGCTCTCAGGAAGTAGGTGGGTTCAGCTCCCCCCATATCTTTCCTGTCACCGGCATTGAAGTCAGGGGTCACGCCGATGACAGGCTTCCTCATTACTGCACAGGTTCTGGTATTGGGGCAGGGGCGGGAGAGAGCCCCTCGTTTTCAGCTGCCACACCTAGGAAACGAACTGGGCGATCGCCGCTGAGATGCTCGGGAGTAATGACATAGGTTCCATACACACTGGGCACCCAAATGTTCTTCGCCGTTGACTCACTAAATCCTGAAAAGACATAGGCCAAGCCACCGACAATTCCTCCACCGAGAGCAAAGGCCGCTTTGAACGGGAAATACAAGATAGTGGCGGCGGCGGAAGCAGCACCCATACCGGCTCCCGAGGCCGTCCCCTGCAGAGAATCAGTTGATGTGGATTGGCTCCAAGCCGGTGCCACAAGCATTGACCCGTATGTAACGACAACCAACACAATCACCATCGGAAGTCTCACGTGTGACCCCTCCTTCCTCTTCAACAGCTCAAACGGACAGCCCTACAATCAGTCCAATCATACACGAATACTGTCATGCGTTATAACAAATTCGATGCTGAATGCAACCCCCTTTGTGGAGCCACATCAGAGATACAACAAAGGAAGAACGAATGGTCAGGGAGCGAGGCCCAGTTCATCCAAGATGTAGGAGATAAGATGCTCAGGGTGCTCACTAATCGCTTGATCCAATTCGACCGTCAATCCCTCAGCGGGAATCCTCTGATTATTTTGGGCCAGTCCAGACGCCAGCTGGAGATCCAATTTCCGCCGACACACGGCTTGGACAAAGATCTCACCGCTGCGTTCTTGATAGCCAGCCCGTTCTTGAGTCTCCATTGTCGCGAAAATCTTCGCGAGTCGATCAGTCAACTGAATCCTTCGCTCGATAGCTGAGAGGTGACTACTGTTGACCTCCACGGCAACCTGAACACCGGCCTTCCAACTCCGCTTTTTCACATTAAACAGACAGGCCAGCACATCCGGTTTTCCTTCAACCGGCTCTGGACCAAAGAAGAAGCTCACTCGATAGGCGGCGATATCGTGGGCAGGTGCGGTCATCATCGATCGCTATTGTACCATGATGCATGGAGGAACGGTCTGATTGACGGCCTTCCACCTCAAAGATATGATGTAACTCTCATGACCGAGACTTCCCATCATACGAGAATCCGTGCAATTCAAAACGCGCTTCTCGATCAGGAGACCGTTGAGGGGTGGCTGTTCTATGATTTTCGCGGTTCAGACCCCTTGGCCTATCGGGTACTGCTCCTTGATTCTTCCCACCATGTCACTCGCCGTTGGTATTACTGGATCCCCAGGACCGGCGACCCGGTAAAACTCCTTCATCGGATCGAGCCGCATGTACTGGATGACTTGCCTGGCTACTCCCATCTCTATGTCTCGTGGGAACAGCAACGGACCGCCTTGGACTCCCTCTTACGAGGTCGACGGTGCATTGCCATGCAGTATTCGTCCCTCAATGCTGTTCCCTATCTTTCCAGAGTTGATGCCGGCACGATTGAGCTCATTCGAAGCTTTGGAGTGGATGTTGTGACCTCCGCCGATCTTGTCCAACAATTTGAGGCTGTCTGGACGGAGGAACAGCTGGAATCGCATCGGTATGCCGTCACTACCCTCAGACGCATTGTCGATGAGGCCTTCACCCATATAGCCTCATGCCTCACACACCAACGTCCTTTAACTGAGTATGCTCTGCAACAATTCATTCTCGCCCGTATTTACGATGCCGGTATGACAACCTCCAGTGCGCCGATCGCGGCCGTCAATGCCCATAGCTCAGATCCCCACTACTCACCAAGTGACTCCGCCTCATCTCCGATTACACGGGACAGTCTGGTCTTGATCGATCTTTGGGCGAAACAAACAGCACCTGGCTCCGTCTATGGCGACATCACCTGGACCGGATATACAGAAAAACAGGTGCCGTCAAAGCATCGCCTGATTTTTGAGCATGTCCGAGCAGGGCGCGATGCGGCCTTGTCGTTTGTCCAGACTCAGCTAGCTACAGGACGATTTCCCTGTGGGTGGGAAGTCGACGATGTCTGCCGGAACAAGATCCATGAAGCAGGATATGGCGACTTCTTCATTCATCGTACAGGCCATTCGATCGGCGAGGAGGTTCATGGCAACGGAGCCAACATTGACAACCTTGAAACGCATGATGGACGTCGTATCCTCCCCCACACCTGCTTTTCAATAGAGCCGGGAATCTATCTCCCTGGCGAGTTCGGCATTCGGAGCGAGCTCGATGTGTATGTAACGGACCAAGAAGCCATCGTGCATGGCCTACCCCTTCAAACCGAAGTTGTTCCCCTTCTCTAATTAATATAAGGTGGCCGGTTCGTGGCTTGGCCTTTTCTTGACAGTCCATCAAAGAGGCAGCTAGAGTCTTTCGGTAACGTTTCGTTCTACGCTCAACGCGAGGTCATCTTTGTTTGGTACCATGGGGTTTTCCGAGCTCATCATCATTCTTGTGATCGTGTTCATCATATTTGGGGCCGGACGCTTACCGCAAATCGGCGAGGGAGTCGGCAAAGCGTTAAAAGGGTTTCGAAAGGAAGTGAACGATGTTCCCCAACCCGGTGCTGATCAGCCTCCTCAGGAAACCTCCCTCCAACAACCAACTCAGATTGCCCCCACAAATCCAGTCGTTACACCCACAGCAACTTCGCAGACACCAACCAAAGCGAATGCCCCCTATGCCCCTGGACCAGAGTTGACCCCTGGAACCACAGCCTCGTTTCTTTACAGTGCAAATACTCAAGCCTCTCCCACCTCGATCGCTCCTTCTCAGCCAGCCAGGTCGTCACAGACCAGTCAGGTCATTTCTATGGAAGAGCGGTCAGCGAATCCAGCTCCAATGTCTCGAGCGTCGTACCCACCTCTGCCAACAGGAGCTCAGACGAAACCTACGGCCAAACGTCCTTCCGCTATCGTCAATCAGGAGGCAGTTGCCCGAGTGCAGGCACAACAAGCCTCACTCAAGATGAAGGCTTCACCCTCAACCGTGGGAGTATCGCCTAATGATCTACAGAGTCTTGGGGAGGGTCTGGGAGAGGTTGTACGAACATTCAGGCAGACCGTGACCGATATCCGAAACAATGTCGACCCCCAGCTGCGGACCATCCAAGCTGAGGTAGACGCCGCTCAAAAAGAAATTCAGCAGTCCATCGAAGCAGCAAAAGAGCTTCCGCCAGGGGAAGACGAGTCCCCGAAACCGAGCTGAATCTAACACGTACTACTTGCCTGTTTTGAAACTCTGCTTTTGGGTAAAGCAATTGAATGCCAGACCAATCAACTTGAAGCCGACACTGGCGTCTCCATTTGATTTTTTGAACCTGGAAAATTCTGTAGGAAGGATACAGCCGTCCGGAAGCAGTCAAGATCTCACTGTCCGGTACATATCACCACACGATTTCAGGAAGGGGATCGACTTCGATTTAATGCTTCGACAAGACTAACCAGATCTTCCTGTATCTTCTCCTCTAAATCCATGAACTGAATGCCCATGCCGGGAAAGAGAAGGTATCGTTCCGGCTTGTGACGAGCCCAGGCAACTTTTGCCTTAGCTCTAATTTTCTCCGTTGGTCGATCTGGAAGTGCAAACTCAACCGTAAGCTCGGTACCAGGGCTTAGAGGGGCACCACTCTCAATAAAGAGCCCTCCCCCACCGATTCCTCCCGTCAGGCTATCGAATTGCTTTCCTTCTGGAGTAGTGTAACGTACCTTCAACGCGAGCGGGGCTCGTGGTTGTGCGCGACAATGGGCAAACCGCGCATCCTCACTACTAGCCAATACTCGCTCGATAAGCGAGCCCCACGACACATTGCCAAGCAACTGACCCGATGTGTCATGCACATGTATTGTTTCTTGTTGAGCATCAACGAGTAACGACTTACCACGATGACCTGGAGTAGAAACAACAGCAAACTTCATATAGAGACGATGTTCTCCTTCTGGCTCTGCTTGTACAGGGCTTTAGGCGGCCTGACTTGTCACCTGGGTTATTTTCACAACCTCATGAATTCGATCACGTACGCCCGCATCTACTTCCGTAAATCGCACTCCCATTCCTGGACTGAAGGTATATTGATCAGCTTTCGGGCATACCCAAGCCACGGTCCCTTTGGCCGGAAGCCATTGGTCGGGTTTTTGAGGAAGTGAGAATTCCAGTGCCAATTTAGTTCCAACGGGGAGAGGGCTGTGGCTCTCAATAAATAGCCCGCCGCCGCCGATGCCACCGGCGCGACTCTCGAACTGCTGGCCTTCCGGTGTGTTGTAACGCACTCGAAATGTAAGGGAAATCCTAGGTTCTACCCGAACTTCTTTCTGAACTGCGCCCTTGCGATACGCTAGAACTTGATCGACCACAACGTCCCATGACAAGCTCCCAATGACATCCCCGTTTCCTCCCAACAATGTCACCATTTCCCGTTCCACATCCATTTGAAGCACTTTGCCTTTATGACGAAGGCTTGACAGGACAGAATACTTCACATGTTCTCCCTTCACTGGATCACACGTGGTAAGTATAGCGCGGTGTTTTTACTTGTCGAGGAAGGAGAGGGGCCTGGGATAGATATCGGGATCGCACGAGTCAGCCGGAAAAGACCTCATTGAGTCCTAAGTATACGACCAGTCTTTTCCGGCTATATAAATATTCAAATTTATCAATATGTTACGCGGTTTTTGCGTCTTGTTCCTGCTCAAAGATACGCATCGGTGGGTTCTTACCCATGATAGCATCTTCGGTAATTACCACTTCCATGATCTCTTTCTGAGAGGGGGCATCATACATCACGTCCAACATCACCTCCTCCAGAATTGCCCGGAGGCCTCGGGCCCCAGTCCGTTGAGCGTAGGCTTTTCGTGCAGCAGCCCCCAAGGCCCCTTCAGTAAATCGGAGCTTGACCTTCTCGAACGACAGCAACTTCTCATATTGCTTCGTGAGGGCATTGCGCGGCTCGGTCAGGATACGAATGAGAGCACGCTCATCCAACTCCTCCAATGTAGCCACGACGGGAAGCCGGCCAACAAATTCTGGAATCAGGCCGTACTTCAGGAAGTCCTCAGGTTGGACTTTGGCCAGCAGGTCACCTAATCGCACGTCACACTTCCCACGGATTTCAGCGCCGAAACCCATGGACTTTCGATTCAGGCGCTGCTCGATGATCTGCTCTAAACCAACAAACGCTCCACCGCAGATGAACAAGATATTGCTCGTGTTTACTTGGATAAACTCCTGATGCGGGTGTTTTCTCCCGCCTTGTGGCGGAACATTCGCAATCGTGCCCTCGATCAGCTTCAGCAACGCCTGCTGCACACCTTCACCGGAGACGTCGCGAGTGATCGAAGGGCTGTCACTTTTTCGACTAATCTTATCGATCTCATCAATGTACACAATTCCACGTTCGGCCCGCTCTACGTCATAATCAGCGGCCTGTAAAAGTTTCAGAATGATGTTCTCGACGTCTTCCCCTACATAGCCAGCCTCAGTGAGGGTCGTGGCATCCGCAAGTGTAAATGGGACATCGAGATACTTGGCCAAGGTCTGGGCCAACAGGGTTTTCCCCGTTCCGGTTGGACCCACCATGAGAATGTTGCCTTTCTGAAGTTCGATGTCATCTACCCCTTTTTCCTTTGAAGAGATGCGCTTGTAATGGTTGTGCACAGCCACTGACAGAATGCGCTTCGCCCGCTCTTGCCCGATGACATACTGATCCAGATGATGTTTGATTTCAGCAGGCTTTTTCAGTTTAGACGAAATTTCTTCCTTCGCCTCTTCCCAATCCTCGGCAATGATGTCATTGCAGAGGTTGACACATTCATCACAGATATAGACCGTCGGCCCGGCAATCAGCTTCCGGACCTCATCACGGCTCTTGCCACAAAAAGAACACCGCAAATGTCGGTCCATCTTTTCCTGCTTAGCCATGTGTCCTCCTGTGTTACTTACCCTTTGCCCCGTCTCCGGACTCACCCACCTTCAGAAACTTGGGTGGCCTTGTAATGACCTCATCAATGAGGCCATAGCGTTTCGCCTCTTCACCTGACATGAAATAATCTCGCTCGGTGTCATGGGCGATCTTTTCTATCGGTTGCCCGGTGTGCTTGGCCATAATCTCGTTGAGACGTTCACGAATCTTTAGAATTTCCCTGGCGTGAATATCGATTTCTGTCGCTTGTCCTTGAAACCCACCTAGGGGTTGATGAATCATCACCCGGGCATTGGGTAGGGCAAACCGCTTTCCTTTTGTTCCAGCGGTAAGTAACAGCGCTCCCATGCTCGCCGCCTGACCGAGGCAAATCGTGTTAATCGGTGGTTTCACGTATTGCATCGTGTCATAGATGCCCAATCCGGCTGTCACACTTCCTCCCGGCGAATTTACATAGAGATTAATGTCCTTTTCAGGATCTTCAGCTTCAAGGAAGAGCAACTGCGCGATTACCAGATTGGCAAACACATCATCAATGGGGGCCCCAAGGAAAATGATACGATCTTTGAGGAGACGAGAATAGATGTCATAGGCGCGTTCGCCTCGATTAGTTTGCTCGACTACGATCGGAACCAACATGTCGTTCGCTTCCTTTCCTCAAAGAGTGTCGGCGCGAAACACACAAGATGATCGAGCGCCAACCTATCCCTGAATGACTGCTTGACGATAGACAAGATCCAGTGCCTTGTCGACCAAGATCCGTGCACGCAATTCCTCAACGGAATCCTGACCGCCTGCCTGGATCATTTTGACAAGATCGGCTATCGGCACCCGAAGTTCCTTGGCTAATCGAGTGACTTCGTGGTTTAGATCATCCTGACTCACTGACAAGTTTTCTTTCTCGGCAATGGCTTCGAGAATCAGTCCCGCTTTGACACGACGATTTGCTTCTTCACGATGCTCTTCACGGATCGCCTTCAGTTCCTCCGCAGCCGGTTCAGGAAGGGAGTCGGTGACTTTTCCACGCTGCCGTGCCTGCAGTTGCTGTCGTACGATCGTGGTGAGCTCTCGCTCTACAAGTGTGTCGGGAAGATCAAAATGATGGGTCTCAACGAGGCGTTTGAGAAGGGTGTCTTTGTAGGATTCTTCGATATCTTTCTTGAGCGCCTTTTCCATTTCACCGCGCAGCTTTTCTCGTAAGTCTTGGATGGAGGCGTACGGTCCACAGTCTTTCGCAAACTCATCGTCAAGAGCTGGAAGCGTCTTGCGCTTGACGCCCTTGATGTCGAGGCGGAATTGAACCACCTTTCCCGCAACTCGGTGATCCGGGTGGCTTACTGGATAGGTTTGCGGAATATCCACCACCTCACCTTCTTGCCTCCCCAGCAAATGCGCGTCTATTTCAATCCCCAGCAGGGAGGCCTTCGAACCCACGCGATGCAGTTGGCCTTCTTTTTTCGTCCCCTCGAGAGCCACTCCGTCCAAAAATCCCTCCAGATCGACAACGGCATAATCTCCATCAGCCAACGCTGTACCAGCTGGAGCTGCATCCAATCGGGCCTGTTGTTCTCGGAATACCTCGAGGGCACGGTCCACTTGTTCTTCGGCGACTGTACGCTTGTCGGCTTGCAGCGACATAGGACTGGGGGACTTATAGTCACGAAGTTCGATGGTCGGCTTGATTTCAACCGTCGCGGTAAACGTAAACGGGGAATCTTTTTTAATCTTGACGCGATCCAGAGGAGGTATATCCACCACGACCGGATGAATTCCCGCTTCTTTGATCGCTCGATCATAAAAATCAGGAACCAGTTTTCGAATGACATCTTCTTCGACAGTCTTGGCATACCGCTTTTCCAAGATTGCCAATGGGGCCTTCCCCGGTCGAAAACCAGGAACGTGAACCTGCCGATTCAGCTCCACATATGCCCGCGAAAATTGTTGGGTGACCTCGGCGGCTGGCACCTCGATTTTCAAGGCACGTTTCATCGGTCCTAACTCAGTGACTTCCATCTTCATCGTCAAAATCTGGCTCCCATCCAGCTTAAGGGGATTCGGAATAGTGGTGCGAGAGGGGGGACTTGAACCCCCACGGTTACCCACGAGATCCTAAGTCTCGCGCGTCTGCCAGTTCCGCCACTCTCGCACAGTGGAGGATGCCGAGGAGCTGTTTCTATCTAGTAATCACGACAGCCTAAACACGCGATGTTGTATAGCGTTGTACCGTCGGACCCATACAAGTGTCAACCCATACGACCGAGGGTATTCCATACCTAGTATGAATGGCCCGATCCGGTAATAATGATGCCCTATCCATTGCCTTTGCTGTCTTCCCTCAATAGCGCACCTATGGTTCACCGCTGCTACAAACCGTAAACGGTTCTCACACACAAGGCCCTTGCCCAATCAACTTCGGTCGCCTTGCTGCTGTTGTACACGCATGCTAAGATGCCGATCTTTGCACTTCTCGATGCGGAGAGGTGCGAGAGTGGACGAATCGACATGCTTGGAAAGCATGCGTCTCGGCAACGGGACCGTGGGTTCGAATCCCACCCTCTCCGCCATCCCGCACTTCGTGTGTACCGGCCGTTCCTTACTACGTAGGGTCATTCGTAAGGGCGAACGGGCATACTTCGAGTGCGGACTGTTTGAAGTGGATTCAGATTCGAGAACAGGGGCTGGGCCCTGTGCAATAGAACCCTGTGAACCCCGCTAGATCCGGAAGGAAGCAACGGTAAGCAGCCAGTTCTGTGTGCCGCAGGATCACCTGGCCCCACTCTTTTGATGCTGTATCTCGTGAAGTGTCATTCGTGAAGCGTTTGGACTATAGACGAGATACGCTTCACGCGTAACGAACGACGCAACATGGACTACCAAGTCTCCGCGCGAAAATATCGACCCGGCACTTTTGATGATGTGATCGGGCAGCCTCACGTTGTTCAGACCCTCATGAATGCGGTTTCCACCAAACGGGTGGCGCATGCGTACCTATTTTCCGGTACGCGAGGCGTTGGAAAAACGACCGTGGCCCGAATCTTTGCCAAAGCCCTCAATTGTGCACAAGGACCCACCAGCCACCCCTGTGACATCTGCGAGAATTGTCGTGAAATCGCGCTGGGAAATTCGGTGGATGTCATCGAGATCGACGGCGCATCCAACACCAGCGTGGACGATGTCCGAGAGATCCGCGAGAACGTCAAGTTCGCGCCGTTTCGTGGTCAGTTCCGAGTCTATATTATCGATGAAGTCCATATGCTCTCTAATTCTGCCTTCAATGCCCTATTGAAGACGCTCGAGGAACCACCGACTCACGCAGTGTTCGTTTTTGCGACAACAGAAATCCATAAGATTCCCGTGACGATCCTCTCACGGTGCCAGCACTACAACTTCCGCCGGATTGCCAGGTCCGAAATCGTCCAACGACTTCAACACGTGGCAGCTCAAGATCAGTTGACACTGGAGGAACGAAGCTTCCTGGCCCTGGCCCGTGCCAGTGAAGGCAGTATGCGCGATGCCTTGAGCTTGCTGGATCAAGCGATTGCCTACAGCGGCAAGGCCATCAGCCACGCGGATCTCGAGCTGCTGCTGGGAGCCGTCCCTCAAGAACTGGTACAGGAACTCATTCAAGCCATTTTGACCCAAGACAGCCCTGCGGCTCTCGCCAGCCTGGCCAGCCTCCTGGATAGAGGACATGACTTGCGGGCATTCTGTGCAGACGTCGTGGAACATATCCGTAATCTGCTCGTGGCAGCCGTCGTTCCCAGCACGACCGAGCTCAAAAGTTTGATTGAGACTTCGGAAGAAGATCTCAATCGGCTTTCGTCGGATGCCAAGACGGTGACGCCTGAACAAATCCAGGAACTACTGGCCATCTTCATTCAGGCGGAAGATTCATTGCGATTCAGCGCTCACCCCCGTTTTGTGATGGAGACCGCAGCCGTGCGGGCGACACGACTGCTGCGCCCGCGCCCGAGTGACTCCCTTTCTCCACAACAGATATCCCCGTCCCCAAGCCATAAACCCTTGGCTGCATCAGAAGGACACAAAAACACGCCGTCCGCTTCACCAACCTGGAAGCCGACCAACCAGCCTCCCCCTGCGTCTAAGGCAGGAAAGGTTGAGCGACCGGTCCCCTCGCCCGATCCTTCTCCGAAACCCATAGTCGATTCAACGGCTACCACCCCAGCCACCGAGTCCGCTCTGATTTCTCCTCAACCATCAACATTGCGGTGGGAATTGGTCCAAGAAGAGATTGCGGCGTCGTTTCCAAACATCGCCCCGTTCCTCGAGGCTGGTCGCTTCGTTGGATTAGAAGGCGGCGTTGTCACGATCGGATTTGCCAAACAGGCCACAGTGGCCAGAGCTCGACTTGAGAAGGAAGAAAATACCAGAGTGATCTCGCAGTTATGTGAACGGCAAGTGGGACCGCCTATCCGCGTCAGAATTATCGAGTTAACGGAGACCCACCCTCAAGGACCGACGATGGCCCAGGCACGGGCAGCCAAGGAACAGGAACATCGGGCAGCGTTGTTTCAACAGGCAAAGACAAATCCAACGGTGAAGCAGGCGCTCGAGATATTCGGCGTGGAGTTAGCAGAAGTCCGCAGCATCGCCCAACAGGAGGCAAGCGAATGAAGAACCCCTTCGGCAATATGAACAACATTCTCAAGCAAGCTCAGGCCATGCAAGAGCAGATGGCCAAAATCCAAGAGCAGGCCGCATCCAAAACCGCCAGTGGGACAGCAGGCGGCGGGATCGTTACCGTCACGGCAAATGGGGCCATGCAGATCGTCAGCGTGGCAATAGACCCGGAGGTCGTCAAGGGCGGCGATGTCGACATGCTCCAGGATCTGGTCGTGGCCGCCACGAACGAGGCACTCCGTAGAGCCAAGGAATTGATGGAAGGTGAGATGAAAGCCTTGACGGGCGGGATGAAAATCCCAGGTCTGTTCTAGCAATGGCCGTGGATCAGCAGGGCCTACTCGCACGACTCATCAAAGAACTGGTCCGACTCCCCGGAATCGGTCATAAGAGCGCACAACGGCTGGCCTTTCACCTCATGAAGATGGAGCGGGAAGACGCCTTACGGCTTGCCGATGCCATACGAGCGGTCAAGGATGGGTTGGCGTTTTGCAGTCAATGCCGGAATATCGCAGAAGGGGAGCTGTGTGAGTTTTGCCGTGACCCGAAACGCGATCACAGCAAGATTTTCGTGGTTGAGGAACCCAGTACCCTCTATGCCGTTGAACGAGCCGGGGCCTATCGTGGGCTCTATCATGTCTTATTAGGTGCCCTCTCTCCGTTGGATGGGGTAGGCCCCGGAGACATCCGGGCCGAAGAACTCATTGAGCGGGTTAAACTTGGCGGGGTCGAAGAAGTCATCCTGGCAACAAATCCCACCATCGAAGGAGAGGCCACAGCCATCTATCTCACCCGAATGCTCAAGCCGTTCGGCATCCGCGTGTCTCGTATCGCCTATGGCATTCCGGTCGGTATGGATATCGAGTACGCGGACGAAGTAACCCTCCTCAAATCGATCGAGGGGCGCCGAGATTTATAGCATTTTGATACCTAACAAGCCCGCGTTGACCCCCTCTCATTAAGGTTGATATATTCTCCGTATACATCAATATATCCAATTTATCCGACAGCGAGCCTTAGTCATGAAAACACCTCCCCCTAAGAAGCAACCTGCTTCGGTCACGCATCAAGCAGCTAGTTCCGCGAGCGCGAAGTATCCCGACATCCGTCAGGACCTTGAGCGCCAACGTGCGGCAATTCTCAGTGAGACGGGTGAGGTCCTGACACACCGAGAAAACCCCGAAGCATTTCCCGATGTCAGCGATCAAGCCTCAGCCGAAGTTGATCAGGGCTTCTCCATGCGCATTCGAGACCGAGAACGGAAGTTGTTGAAGAAGATCGACGAGGCGCTCGACCGGATGAATACCGAGACCTATGGGATTTGCGAAGGGTGTGGTGGGGAGATTCCGTACAAGCGGCTCAAAGCTCGCCCGGTCACCACCTTGTGCATCGAGTGCAAAACTCTTCAAGAGCAGGAAGAACAAGCTCGAAGCTGATCTCGGGGTCTTCTCCCTGCTCAGAGAAAACAACCCCTATTGCTTCAAGGCTTTGATGCGCTCTTTAGCATGAACGATCCGGTCCGCTTCCTCTGGAATGCCTTCCACGATCGCGACATAGGTTTCGTATTCCGAGAGTGCACGTTTGGGATTCGTTGCTTCAGAAGCCTCGGCCAAGTTGTATCGAGCCAAGGCATAGTTGGGGCGTAGGACGATCGCTCGCTCAAACGAACTCAAACCAGCAGCCTTGTCGCCAAGCTTGACCTGGACCGTACCCAGGTTATTCAACACCTCAGGAACATTTGGCCGGAGCGTGAGCGACTGGAGCAATTCCGCTTTCGCCTGCTCCACCTGCCCCTTGACCAGTAAGGCTACACCAAGTTTATGCCGGGCTTCGGCCAGCCAGACCTTGTTCGTGAATCCGCTCCTAATGGCTCGCTGGTAGGCATCCGTGGCGATGTCATAGTTCTTCTCACCACAATAGGCGAGCTGCGCCGTTTGCCCCCGTGCGAATTGCTGCAACGAGGGGAACGGTTCCTTATCCTCGGTCCCCTGACTCTCCATAGTCTGGCCTCCCATACCCCCCGCCGGCTGACGAAGTCGGTCAAGAAATTCACGTCGGTAGGGAGAAAAGAGTCGCACATAGGGGTCGATGGTAAAGGAGGCCTGGAGCAGGATCGGACGGTCGCGTAATCCGGTCACGAGATATTGCGTGGTGCTTTTTTCATCACCAGTCTCCAAAAGCGAACTGCTCTCCATATTCGCTCGTGTCTCCAATTGAGCCACGTTCAAATAGAACTCCAGAGAGGGCTTCAGACGGGAAAGCGTATCACGCAGCATCGGATAAGGGGCCAAATCGAGCCCTTTGGGAAACGAAAAGAGCGCCCCAACCAGCACACCGTCCTCATCGAAAAAATAGGATTCGTCTCCGTGCGAGGTACTGCGCGCTCCAATAGTGGTGAGTTCCTGACCGCTGCCCCAGTCTCTCGAGAGCTGCGCTGCAGAGGGATGTTTGAGCAAGAAGTCCGCCTTGCGCTCACAGAGGGCTGTCGAAGCCAAGAGTACAAGATCGCTCTTGGAAGGAGGGAGCGGAGGCCGCACAGGGGCATCTGATCCCGCGCATCCCAGAGCGAGCCCCATTGGCATGAGCAGGCCAGCAGAAAGCCAGTATCGGATCGAACTCAGGAAGGGACGCATCGGGCGATTACAATAGCACGACTTGACCGGATTCGAGCGACGCGGAAACAAAAAAGCCCGCTCTTCATCTCGAAGAGCGGGCCTCACTTCCTAGCGAACAGACTCGTTCAACTACTGGCGTTGAGAGTCCAACATACTATCTTCCGCGGTGTACCCATGGAGATAGGGAGAGCTGCCGCCAACGCGATAGATCGGACGATTAAGCCCGTAATCGAACGCGTGTCCGAGCGGGTGCGTCAGGAAGCCCAACCATCGAAGCGGATGGTCATTGATAGCCGATCCCGCAGCGGGGGTGGAATAGACCAAGGCGGTGCTGTCCAGGATGTTATAAATACTCGTCGGGGGAACATATTCCCGATCATTCGTCCCGGCAGTCTGTTGGTGTGTCGTGCTGCACCCAGTGGCCAGTAGCATCGTTAGGACTCCGATACCCATCACAGTTCCTCTCATAGCATGACCTCGCTTGTTTCGACGCCTCGTATTGGAATCTCGAACCAGACACGCCACAAAAGACAAACTGAAGTCTAGCCGACAACTCGGTTTCTGTCCAGGAATCGAGCGGTTTGACGGGCAGAGTGCCCTTAAGGGGATCAAGAAGAAAGAGATGGTGGGCGATACAGGTATCGAACCTGTGGCCTCTTCCGTGTGAAGGAAGCGCTCTACCACTGAGCTAATCGCCCGACTGCGAGCAGATTGAAAAGCGGCCAAACTCTAGCACTGTGTCTTGGGGGCAGTCAACGCGGAGGTCGTCTTCCCAACTCAGCGCCCAGCTGATGAAATTTCTCTTTCCATAGATAGAGCACTCCCCACGAGTAGCACCCCGTATGGCCGTCAACCATGCAACTCCGTGTTCACGCCTTCTACAGCTCCACCTGGCTTGATCTCCAGCCAGAACATCAGGGTACTGAGAGTTGTGGAGGGACCATGCACTCGGGACAATGCCTATCTTAGATAAGCTGCTCTGATTGAAGGACTCACCAGAAATAGACTCCCCATGCACAACACGCTTTCACCAGCCCTTTTCCTTGACAGAGCAAAAAATCGATTCGTACAATGCGCTTTCACTCTCCAACTATTGGATGTTCCAATCACATGCGTGACGACATTGTCATCGTAGGCGGGGGTCTGGCTGGGTCTGAAGCGGCTTGGCAAGCGGCGAATCGCGGTGCCAAGGTCACGCTCTACGAGATGCGCCCTAAAGAGATGACGAAGGCGCACAAGACGGGTGGCTTGGCCGAACTCGTCTGCTCGAATTCGCTGGGATCGCTCGATCCGCTGAATGCGCCCGGCATTTTGAAAGAAGAGATGCGGAGGCTGAATTCGCTCATCATCGCTGCCGCAGAGCAGGCCCGTGTACCGGCGGGATCGGCACTGGCCGTGGATCGTGATCAGTTCTCTCAACACATCACCCGCGCGTTGGAGAGCCATCCGAACATCCGCATTCTGCATGAAGAGATTGCGGAGATCCCAACAGACTGCTTCTGCATCATCTCAACTGGACCGTTAACCTCAGATAAACTCTCCCAAGCCATTCGCGCTGCGACGAAGTCGCAGCATCTGTACTTTTATGATGCCATCTCACCGATCGTCGATGCCGACTCAATTAATATGGACATCGTCTTTCGCGCCTCTCGCTACGACAAGGGCGGGGATGATTATTTAAATTGCCCCATGACGGCAGAGCAGTACAATGCGTTCTACGATACCTTGATGGCAGCCGAAAAAGTGCAGCCCAAGGAATTTGAAAAGACACCCTATTTTGAGGCCTGTGTGCCGATCGAAGT
>JAHBWQ010000100.1 GCA_019636915.1 Nitrospira sp.
AACGGCGCGTAAAAATCTCGAACGGCCGCGACCCACTGTTTATTCCCCTCTTCGACGGCATCCAGCTGTTCTTCGAGCTGTGAGGTGAAATCGACGTTGATGAGCTGCGGGAATCCCTTCAACAGAAAATCATTGACCGTTTTCCCCGTCTCCGTTGGCACCAACCGCCCTTCGGTTTTCTCCACGTATTTACGGTCCTGGATGGTCGAGATAATCGCCGCATAGGTCGACGGACGCCCAATCCCTTTTTCTTCCAGCTCCTTGATCAGCAGGGCTTCATTGTACCGTGGCGGCGGTTGCGTAAAATGCTGCTTCGAGAGCAATCCCGGCACTGTCTGTGCCTCTTGTTCCACGAGCCGCAACCGTTCCCCTTCTGACAACGCCGGCAGCTGCCGTTCGTCGTCGTCCGCCTCCTGGTCAGCCTTGGGCTTTTGTGAGGGAGCTTCCTTATCGACGCCCTCCATATAGACGATGGTGTGCCCAGGAAACTTCACGACGGTTCCGGTTGAGCGGAAGATGTACCGGGCCGTCGTCCCAAGCGGTGATGAATCGATGCGGGTCACATCCAAGATCGCCGGCACCATCTGCGACGCAATAAATCGATTCCAGATCAACTTGTACAGATTGTATTGATCCTGTTCCAAGTACTGGCGGATCGACTCCGGATCACGCGCCGCGGATGTCGGCCTGATTGCTTCATGCGCTTCCTGCGCGGCCTTTGACGTCTTGTACACATTCGGCGTGGCCGGAAGATACTCCGCTCCGAATCGCGACTGGATCACCTCCCGCGCGTCGGCCATCGCCTCATTGGAAATACGCGGTGAATCGGTTCGCATGTAGGTGATCAACCCCGTCGCCCCTTCGGCGCCGATTTCGATCCCTTCATACAACTGCTGCGCCAGCGTCATGGTCTTCTTCGGCGAAAAATGCAACTTGCGCGACGCCTCCTGCTGCAGCCGACTGGTAATGAACGGTGCCACAGGGTTGCGCTTCTTTTCGCGCCGTTCAATCGATTGGACGACGAATGTCTTGCCTTGAACCTCGCCGACGATGCGACCGGCCTGTTCGGCATTTTCAATCGAAGCCTCTCCGCCATCGATACTATGGAGTTTGGCTTCAAACGAAGGCGGATTGGTACCGGCCAGGAGCGCGGTGATCGACCAGTACTCTTCGGCTCGAAAGGCCTCCCGCTCCGCTTCACGCTCACAAATCAACCGCATCGCAACCGACTGCACCCGGCCCATGCTGAGACCGCGGCGCACCTTGTTCCAGAGCAACTGACTGCCTTGATAGCCGACAATGCGGTCCAGAACGCGGCGAGCCTGCTGCGCATTGACAAGGTTCATATCGATCTCGCCCGGCGATTGCAGCGCGCGTTTGATCGCCGATTGCGTAATCTCGTTAAACAACACCCGGAAGATTTTTCCTTCCTGCTTTTTCTTCTTCGACTTTCCGAGCAACTCTTGCTCAAGATGCCAGGCGATGGCTTCCCCTTCGCGATCGGGGTCCGGTGCCAGAAAGACCTTATCTGCCTCTTCCGCTTTCTTCTTGATTTCGGACAAGACTTTCGACTTGCCTTTGATCGTGACGTACTGCGGCTCAAAATCGTTCTCGAGATCCACGCCCAGCTTACTGGTCGGCAAGTCTTTGACATGTCCGACCGACGCCATCACCGTATAGCCGCGGCCCAGATATTTTGTAATCGTCCTCGCCTTCGTCGGCGACTCAACGATAATCAAATTTTTTGCCATAGCAACTCCGTCCTCGCCTCACGAACTGTATCATCCGTACCAAATATCGAAGATTCATGCAACTAGATTGGCAGTCGGGAACAATCGACAAGGGAATAGGCCAATGATGATGCAACGAGGATACTGTTGGCTTTGGGCTTCTGACGGCAGATCATTTGTATCAGAGAAAGGAACTCCTATCCCCGATGCGTAGCCACTTTTCCATTCGTTTTATGGTTATCGTCTAACGTCAGCTCCACACGTTACTCATTCTAGATACGGATGTATTGCTGACCAGGCAACTGACGGATGCGGCCTCCCAACTCGAGAGAGAGTAATGTTGCGACGACCTGTGCCGCACTCAACCCGGTGCGCTCAATAAGCATATCGACCGACCGTGCCTCATACGACAGCGCCTCGTAGACCCTCGCCTCCTCGTGACGCAACGGAGCCACCGGATCCACCACCGTGCGATCCAACCGCAACATGGTCCGTTGTCGCGCATCGACTTGGGGCAGAATCTCATCAAGAATGTCGCGCGCACTTTCAATGAGTTTCGCTCCCTCCTTGATCAAGCGATTTGACCCTCGACAAGCTTCTTCTTTAATGGAACCCGGCACTGCGAACACGTCCCGTCCTTGCTCTAATGCCAACTTTGCAGTAATCAATGACCCGCTATCGGTTGTCGCCTCGCTGACCAAGACCCCCAGCGACAACCCGCTAATGATCCGATTTCTCCGTGGAAAGTGGTGACTTTGGGGAGCCGCACCGATCGGTAATTCCGAGAGAATGGCACCATGTGATTCGATCGTTCGCCGAAGCGTCTGATGTTCAGACGGATAGGTTCGATCAATGCCGCAACCCAATACCGCAATCGTTCGCCCCTTGCCTGCAAGTGCGCCTCGATGAGCCGCCGCGTCGATCCCGCGCGCCAAACCACTTACAATAGTCACGCCGCATTCCGCGAGGTCCTTTGCGATCTCTTCCGTAATCACTCTTCCAACAGGAGTCGCCCGTCGTCCGCCCACAATGGCCACCGCCACCGCATCCTGGGGCGACAGCGCTCCGCTCACGTAGACCAGCGGTGGCGGGTCAGGAATCGCTTTCAATCGTGCTGGATAGTCGTCATCAAAGAACGTCAGAGTCTGAATCTTGTGACGTACAGCGTAGGCAACCTGACGATCGATCTGCCGACGGACCTCCGCCGGCGGTCCTCGACGAATCGCGTCCGCTAATTCTGAGCTGCACCCTGCTGCAACCAACTCATCACCGGCGGCATGCAGCACGGCGCCAGGCAATCCAAAGGCATGAATGAGCTTCAGTAACGTCCGATCTCCGACGCCGTCGATGGCGTGAAGAGAAAGCCACGCAGTCAGGAAGGCTTCTTCCATACTCGGCCTCGGTCACACAAGGGGGAGTCATATCACGGCAGGGAGGATTCGGCTACCCCGTGGACTATCACCAGCTACGACAGTACACCACTACAACACGACAAGGTCATACTGTTCCAGATGCAACTGACTGTCCGGTGTCACGATGATTTTTGCCGAGCAGTCTCGTTCCAGCGATTCGACCCCATGACGCTCTTCATCCTGAAGGAGCTCGGCGACCGTCGGGTGCGCCCCCACGACAATCCGTTGCTGATCGGCAGAGGGCTCAATCCGTCGGATCTCACGAAAAATCTCGTAGGCGACGGTCGTGGGAGACTTCGTATACCCACGACCTTCACAATACCGACAGGGTTCCGACAACGAGCGTAAGAGATCCTCTCGGACTCGCTCACGGGAAATCTCGATCAAGCCGAGGTCCGAGATCCGAGAAATCCTGGTCCGCGCCTTATCCGAACCCATGGCATCCACCAGCGCATGGTAGACCTTGTCGCGATTTTTCTCCCGTTCCATATCGATAAAATCAACGATGATGATCCCGCCGATTCCGCGCAGTTTCAGCTGATAGGCCACCTCTTTGGCCGCCTCCAGATTGTTGCGTAAGATCGTCTCTTCTTGATCTCGCTTCCCGACAAACCGCCCTGTATTGACATCGATCACCGTCATCGCCTCGGTATGATCGATCACCAGATACCCACCCGACTTCAGCCAGACCTTTCGGCTCAAGGCACGGACAATCTCCTGCTCCACGCCAAGATGGTCGAACAACGGCTCATCCTTGTCATATAAGTGAATCCGGGCCGTTTGCTCCGGAGAAAAGCGCTGGACAAAACTCCGAATGGCGTCGTACTCCTCTCGCGAATCGATCCAGAGTCGATCCACTTTCTTACTGAACAAGTCTCGGACGACACGAAAGCTGAGGCTCAGGTCTGAATGGAGCAACGCCGGAGCCGGAAGCTGCTCCCGTTTCGTCAAAATGTCCTGCCACAGGACATGCAGAAAATCCACGTCGGATTTCAGCTCATCTTCTTTGACCCCTTCGCTGACCGTCCGCACGATATACCCGTACCCCTGGCGCCGAACTCGACGCATGATATCCTTCAGCCTGGCCCGTTCCTCGTCTCGTGGAATCCGTCGGGAAACACCGATATGATCGACGTTCGGCATAAACACTAGGTATCTCCCAGGCAGTGAGACATAGGTGGTCACTCGAGACCCCTTGGTGCCGATCGGCCCCTTTGAGATCTGCACCATCAGTTCCTGCCCCTCGCTCAGGAGCTGCTCAATCGGTTTCGCCCTCTGACGTTTCGGTCGAAGCATGTCCGAGTCTTTCTCGTCTTCTTCCGCTTCAACCAACATGTCACCGGGCTCCGCCTCTACTAACAAATCCGAGACGTGCATGAATGCCGCCTTCTCCAGCCCGATATCGACGAAGGCAGCCTGCATACCCGGCAAGACCTTGGCGACTCGTCCCTTGTAAATATTCCCTACAAAATCTTTATGCTTCGCCCGGTCTCCGAATAAATCCGTGACGACACTGCCATCAAGCACGGCGACACGAGTTTCTTCCCGCGCGACCGTTATCGCAATTTCACTTCCCATACACACTCCTTTTGGTTCATGGCCACAGAGACTAACGGACGGTGAGTGATGCGGGAAAGAACCCGGATCGGCACCTCATCCATACAACCAGCTCCATTGGCGATCAACACTCTATACGTTCCGAACAGCAGCCCTCGATGGTCCACCTGTTCAACATGTCTCAATAAAATAAGCTCAGCCGCTTGCGTTTGACATTCAACAGCAAGCCCAACGCCGCCATGGTCATAATCGTGGCACTTCCGCCGTAACTCACTAACGGCAAGGGAATGCCGACGATCGGAAACATACCCGCAGTCATCCCGATATTAACCACGACACAAAAACAGAGCATCGCCACGATTCCCGCGGCGAGCAACGCTCCGAGCTGGTCCTTCGCTTTGGACGCAATTTCCAACGAGAGCCAGATCAGCCCAACAAACAACGTCAACAGCACCAACACGCCCATGAATCCCCATTCCTCCGCAAACACGGCAAACACGAAGTCGGTATGCCCCTCCGGCAAGAACTTCAGCTGACTTTGGGTTCCGCCGTAGAGCCCCTTCCCCAACAGCTCCCCTGACCCAATGGCGATTCTCGATTGCAGCGCGTGATACCCCTTCCCACCTGGGTCATAGTCTGGGTCAACGAACGCCATAATGCGCTGTCGTTGATAATCATGCAAGGACCCCCAGGCCCCTTCCCAGGCAAAGGGGAACAGCATGATCGAAAACAATAAAATGACCCCTAAAGCTTGTGATCGTACTCCTACCATAAGCAGCATGGCCGCATACACGGCGACAAAGCTCAGCCCACTGCCCAAATCCGGTTGCTTCACGATAAGCAGCAGACCAGGCAGCACCAAGAGCCCTGGGACGATGACCCGCTGCAACCACCCCACCCTTGGGGCCTTTGAGTAGTAGTGGGCCAGGACCAAGACAAGAACGAGCTTCGCAAACTCCGACGGCTGGAAACTCAATGGACCCATGGCGATCCACCGCTGAGCCCCCTTGCTCGTTCGCCCCTCGAATAAGACGACGACCAGCATCAGCAAGACCACGCCATAAGCCGGATAGGCAAACCGGGCAAGGTGGTGATAGTCCGATGCCCACATGATGAGGAACGCCACAGCGCCGACACCGATCCAGACTAATTGCTTGAGATAATAGGGCGTCCCGACACCACGCTGCCCATACGTGACACTGTAAATAGAGAGTACGCCGATGCCGAGAATGGCGAGAATCAACGCAACGTAGCGAATGTCGAAACTATCGAGCCCCCGATGTTCGGTCAATGGATTGATCATGAGTCGTTTGAGAACCGTCCGGGCTCTTCCATGCTGGAACGCTCTGAGATGACCGCCGGTACCTGTGGGGTCAATTTCATATAGGCTTCGATGACTTCCTTTGCGAGTGGGGCAGCCGCCGCCCCACCGTGCCCCATATGTTCACCAATCACAGCCACGGCGATCTTGGGAGACTCGACCGGCGCAAAAGCCACAAACCATGCATGGTCTCTGAACTTTTTGGGGATACTTTCCTCAGGCCCAGTGCGGAGGGCCGCCACCTGCGCCGTACCGGTTTTGCCCCCGATCGTCACCACTGAGGACTTGGCTCGTGTCGCCGTCCCTTTGGCTACGACATCGGCCAGCGCGTCTTTAATGACACGGAAGGTTTCGGGCTTCACCGAGAGCTTCCCACGTGGAACCGCCGGAAGCTCTTGGAGGTTACCCGTCATTCGGTCCATCACCGCCTGAACCAATCGAGGACGGTAACTAATGCCGTTATTGGCCACCGTGCCGATGAGGCTCGCCATCTGCAACGGTGTCACCGTGACATAGCCTTGCCCGATCGCGGCGGAAATCGTTTCACCCGGCAACCACTGCTCGTTCTTCGCCTTCTGCTTCCACGCCGTTGACGGCATGATACCCGACCGCTCCGATGGCAGCTCCACCCCGGTCACCTTCCCAAGGCCTAAGTCCTTCCCGAATTCCGCCATCACGTCGATCCCCAGACGCTGCCCGACCGTGTAAAAATACACGTCACAGGAATGGACCAAGGCGTTATGGAGATCAACATACCCGTGTCCACCAGCTTTCCAGTCGTGATACAGCCGTTTCCCGAACTGGTAGCCTCCATTACAAAACACCGTATTGGACGGTGACATGGTTTTCGTTTCTAACGCGGCAATGGCCATCGGAATCTTGAAGGTCGAGCCGGGTGGATATTGTCCCTGTGAGGCCCGATTGTTCAGCGGACGCCCCTCGTCTTGGACGATTTCTACCCACTGTTTTGCGGTGAGTTCCCGCGAGAGGACATTGGGATCGAAACCAGGACGACTGGCCATGGCCAAAATATCCCCATTATTTGGATCGAGCGCAACAATGGCCCCCTGCTCTTCACCGAGCAGGTCTTCTGCCACCTTCTGAAGTCGCGCATCAATGGTCAAATACAGATCATTGCCGGCCTGCGGCTTTTCGACTACCGTTGCCCTCTTCTCATGACCGAGCGCATCGACCTCCACATTCTTTTGACCGGCGACGCCCCGCATATGTCGATCATAAGACTTTTCTACCCCATACTGCCCCACGACGCTCCCTTGATGGAGATCGAGAAACTCTGGCTTCTCCAGTTGCTCCCCGGAAATTTCTCCCACATAGCCCAGGATGTGAGCAGCCGTCATCCCACCAGGATAATTGCGCTGCGATTCCACCTGAATCATGACACCGGGCAGATCAAGACGGTGCGATTCCACCAATGTGGCGTCGCGTAACGTCATTCGGTCCTTGATCTTTCGTGGAAGCAGTTTACTCCCCTTGGCGGCCAGTTTTTTCCGAACAAGAGCGGCGTCAAGACCGAGCAGGTCCGTCAGCTGCTTTACCAAAAGCTCACGATCCTTCACGTCTTCCAAGGTGACATAGAGGCTGAAGCTCGGCACATTATTCGCCAGAAGTACCCCATGCCGGTCGTAGATCAACCCGCGAGCCGGCTCCAGCAAGACTTGTCTGGTCCGATTGTTTTCAGACAAATCGCGATAGTAGGGCCCCTCGCGAATCTGCAGATGCCAGAGACGCAGCCCGAGCAGCGCCACAACCAGCAGAAGCCCCACACGGAGAATGAGCAGCCGCCGATGAAGGTCACCAAACTCTGTTTCTGGATAATGGGCCGTCGCCACGTACCTACCTACATTCGGGATTCAGACATCAACTGTTCGATATTGAACTGACTCCACATCAGCCAGTAGATGGCCCCACCGATGACCGCATCAAGACAGGCTTGCGGTAACGCCACACTCCAGACCGCCCACCAGACATCCTGTTGAGGATTCAGTTTCAGGACAATCGGCGTCACCAGGCCGACGAGGCATGAGATCGCCAACAAGCCCACAACGAGCACGAGCGGACTGAGATAGACCATTTGTCGTCCCGCCAGGCCGGCGATAAACCCAAGCCCCCCCTTCAGCATCGCGCCGGTAATCACGTCTTGAGCAGAAAACAGACTCAACGCCCATCCGATTGCCACCCCAACCAGCAACCCATCCAGCTCGCCGCTGATGAGGCCGATCAAACAGACCGCCACCAGACCAAGATCCGGCTTCACGCCCCAGAGGGTCAGATGCGGCAACAGCACGGATTGAACCGGCACGACCCCCACGATGATGGCACCGTAGATAAAGGTTTTCATGGTTTAGGTCTCGGCGGACTCAATCGCTCCTTTTCCGTCGGCAGCTGAGAAGACTGAATGACCAACACCTCTTCAACCCGGGTGGGGTCAACTTCAGGCGTCAGCTCGGCCGACTGGAACAAGGCTTCCTCTTCTTTATCAATTCTCGTGATCGTGCCGATCGCGAGCCCCCGTGGAAATCCTTCCACCAACCCCGACGTGACGACTCGATCGCCAGGCCGCGCGCCCGACAACAGCGGAATATACTTCAACCGTGCCTCGCCCTGAGTCGTCCCTTCAACAATTCCCTCGTCTCTTGTGCGCTGAATCAGTCCCGCGATCGCATTATTCGGGTCCGTCACTAATAACACCACAGCGGTTGACGCCGTCGTCTTTACGATCCGCCCCACAACGCCTGCGGGAGTAATCACTCCCTGATCCGCTTGGACCCCGTCGGACGAGCCCTTATCCAAAATGATGGTCTTATACCAATTACCGGTATCGCGACCGATCACTTGAGCCGCAATCAGTGTCGGCAGGGCTTGCTTCTTGAACTCCAGTAGGGTCGCCAGTCGCTCCGTTGCCGCAGCAGATTCGCGCAGTTGCCCATTCTGTTCCTTCAGCAGTTCTAACTCCCGTTTCAACTGCCGATTCTCTTCTTCCATCCCCTGAAGCGCGACATAACCGCCCCATATCCCGGCAATTCGATCATGAACCCCTGCCACGGCACGCAAGGGCCAACTGATGATCCACCCGAGCGGACCACCCACGCCTTGAAACACACTTTGGAGTTGGCCTGGCAGAAGGAGAAAGCCGAGGATCAGAACGACGGCAAGAACGAGGGCCACACGCCTGGCATTAGACGTCACGCGTAAATTAACCATCCACATGAGGGGATGGGACCTTACCGGAGGTTGTTCGCCTGAGACATGACCGATACTTTCCGGAGCAGATCCAATTCGTCCAGAATTTTCCCGACTCCCAAGACTACGGACGTCAACGGATCATCAACCGTAATGATCGGCAAGTTCGTTTCTTCACGGAATCGCGTATCCATCCCCTTCAAGAGGGACCCCCCGCCGGTCAACACGATCCCACGATCGATGATATCACCGGCCAGTTCGGGTGGGGTGTTTTCCAAGGCAATCTTGATGGCATTGACAATGGTCCCAATCGGCTCCTGCAATGCCTCACGCACCTCGGCGTCATCAATGACTAAGGTGCGCGGGATCCCCGTGATTAAATCCCGTCCTTTGATCATCATGGTTTTCCGTTCTTCGAACGGATAAGCGGATCCAATTTCAAACTTGATCCGCTCGGCCATGTGTTCGCCGATCAGCAGATTATACTTCTTCTTGATGTAATTCATGATCGCTTCGTCCATTCGATCGCCCGCGACCTTGACGGACTCACTATAGACGATCCCGCCCAGCGAGATGACGGCAATGTCGGTCGTGCCCCCCCCCACATCGACGACCATGTTGCCGGATGGCTCCGTGATCGGCAGCCCTGACCCGATCGCCGCCGCAACCGGTTCCTCAATGAGATAGACTTCCCGGGCCCCGGCCAATTCCGCCGAGTCACGGACCGCCCGTTGCTCGACTTGCGTAATGCGAGAAGGGACACCGATGATAATCCGCGGCCGAACGAACGCACTGCGATTGTGGGCTTTTCGGATGAAGTGTTTCAGCATTTGTTCAGCCATCTCAAAGTCGGCGATCACGCCTTCTTTCATGGGCCGAACCGCCACGATGTTCCCCGGCGTACGACCGAGCATTTTCTTGGCATCGGTGCCGACGGCAAGCACCTTTTCGCTCTTCTTCTCCACCGCGACCACGGAAGGTTCATTGAGGACGATCCCCTTCCCACGCACATACACGAGGGTCGTTGCCGTCCCTAAGTCGATTGCCAGGTCATCGGAAAACCACCCGAACACATCTCCCGGAAACCCCACGATATCTCTCCCTTCAGCTGAGCTGGCCCATTCAGAGTCCAGCTGGTGTGCGTGATCGATCTGGCACTTAGTCCGGGACTGCTAATTGACCGGCGTCTAACACATGTGTCCGGGCCACTTCATCGCCAAGGCGACGCCCCTGCTCATTCCCAATAATCAAAAAACTTTCAAACGCGACGATCGCCAGAGAGGCAAGCCATCCGATGTATGGGATCGCGTACGCAACCTGTGCCCCGCCCAGCGGAAGATTGCGGATGATCGACTCTCGAAACCCTGCGGTCTCCCGACCATCTACTCGCACAGTTTGTAACCCGACCAGTCGTTTGCCGATGCTCTTCCCCCCCGCAAACCCATCGGCAATCAGGATGTACGTCAAACCGGAAAGAAAACCGACCGGAGGAGCAATTTCGCCGGCAGCGACGACAATGAACAGATCGATCAACTTCGCGATGAACCGATTCAGCACATGGGCCTTCGGATAAACCCGTGAATCGAACGACCTCGAGTCTGGCCCCTCCCCTACCAAGGGATCTCCTTCTAATTAGTGGCAAAGTATAACAAAATCCGCTACCTTGCACAAACAAAGCGCCATCTTTTTCAGAATATTTTTTCAAACCACCCGGAAGCAGCTAGGAAACCTCCTGAGCCTGAGATTCCCACATGCGCAATCCCCCTGCTGAGGCGGACGCCTCCGGAGCGGCCCCTTGCCTTCCGCCCAGCCCATAAGTACACTGTTGGCTTCACAAAAGCAAAGAGGGGTCTGATGATCAAGACAATGCGGGATGCAGCACACAATTATCCTTGGCTCTTGAAGTCCATCATGGGGATCTTGGCCATTGCCTTCGTCATTACGATGGGATGGTGGGGATTCGGTGAACAGGCTGGTGGGCCGGTCGCGAAGGTCGGCGAACAATCCGTTACACTCGATGAGTTTAAGCGCACCTACGAAAACATGCACCGCATCTATAAGGACAACGTCAAGACCGACTTCAAAGAGGAGGAGTTCAAGGACTTCGTCATGGGCCAGCTGGTCGACAGCCGCGTCTGGATCATCGCCGCCCAAGAGATGGGTGTGCGGGTTTCCGACGCCGACTTACGTGAGTTGATCATGCAAACACCGGTTTTTCAGAAAAACGGCGCGTTCGATCCGGAACACTACAAACGTATCCTCGCCGCCAATCACCTCACTCCAGCCGCGTTTGAATCGATCCAGCACCAGGAAGTCTTGGCCAACAAGGCCCGCATGATCGTCCGAGACTCCGTATCACTGACGCCTGAGGAAATTGCCGAAGGGCAGTCCCTCATGACCAGACCCGCTGATGGTAACGACCCCGCGAAGATGGCTGAGGCCAAGCAGCGAGTACTGGATGACATGCTGTTGCAGAAGCAACAACGCGCATTGGTCTCATTCCAGCAGTCGATGAAAGCGAAGATCCCGATCACCATCCGACGGGAACTGCTCTAAACCAATCTGTGCAGCGCTCGGGGCCGTCAGCGTTGCCGACAAGCCCCGATCCGCCTCACTCCAGACCCTCTATATTGGTGCTCCCACACACGCAAGAAACCAGGAAATGGGCTCTCGCTACCTCACCCGACCTATCCGTGAATAGATCAGGCAAGGATGAACGAAGTGGGTGTCCTGCGGTGTGCTAGAGAATCAGCATCGCATCGCCGTAGCTGTAGAAACGATACCGTTCTTTGACGGCTTCTTCATAGGCCCCACGAATGGGCTCGATACCGGCGAAGGCTGAGACCAACATCAGCAATGTCGTTTTAGGCAGGTGAAAGTTTGTCATGAGGGCATCGACGACCTTAAATTCAAATCCCGGCGTGATGAAGAGGCAGCTTTCGCCGGACAGCGGCACCATTTCGCCTTTTTCCTTCATAATCGTTTCAAGCGTCCGGACGACCGTCGTCCCCACTGCCACTACCCGTCCGCCGGCTCGCTTCGTTTGATTGATCATATCGGCTGTCTCTGGGCTCACGTGAAAGACTTCTCCTCCCATCTGATGGTCCTCGATCCGTTCGGTCGTCACCGGCTTGAACGTGCCAGGCCCAACATGCAGGGTCACGGTCGCAACGTTGATGGCAACATTGCGTAGGCGTCGAAACAGTGCTTCGGTAAAGTGGAGTCCCGCTGTCGGTGCGGCAATCGCACCCTCACGTTTTGCAAACATCGTCTGATACCACTGGTGATCCTCTCGAGTCGGTACACGCTTAATGTATGGGGGAAGCGGCATCACCCCGCGTGTGTCAAAAAGCTGCATGACGGGCATCGGGCTCTCCACAACTACCTCAGTTCCCGTTGCATCACGCTTGACGATTGTCGCGTAGGACTGCTGATCAAATTCAATGATCTGCCCGACTCGAAACGCCCCCTTCACCATGATTTCCCATCGATGATCTCCAAGACTCTTCACAAACAACACCTCAACCGACCTTCCCGTCGACTTCTTGATCCCTCTCACCCGCGCGGCCATGACCTTGGTATCGTTCACAACGAGGAGGTCGCCTGGCTTCAGCATTTCTGGAAGATCCACGACCTGCCGATGAGCGAGCTGTTCTGTCGCTCGATCAAAAAGCAGCAATCGTGCACGATCGCGCGGGTGAACAGGTTGCAAGGCGACCAGGGCAGGATCGAAGGGAAAATCGAATTCGGAGAGGTGCATTAGGATGGAGGCATTGACAGGGGAGGCGGTGCGTGCGTCAACGCAACATCACGCAATTCCGTCCCAGGATAGTAGTAGCTCAAGATGCTCGAAAACGAATAGCCTAACTCTGCCAACTCTTTTGCGCCCCATTGACAGAGGCCGACCGCATGGCCGGCTCCATAACCGGAGAGGACGAGATCCTGTCCGATCGCTTGCACGGTAAATTGAGTACTGGGCACAATCGTATAGCCCACCGCTTTACGGAGATCCTCCCCCCGTATCACCAACTCCCCGTTCGAATGCACAACCCGCAGGGTGGCGACTCGCCCGGCACGGCTGTACGACTCCGGAGCAACCTGTGAAATCGTTCCCACCGAAAATCCCTGTTGCCGGAGATTCTTCTCCAGCATCCTGATCTTCACGGATGCTTTCCACTGATAATAGGGAGACTCAATGTCGAACGGACACTCCACTCCTTTCAAATAGGGAAGATCCTTTGACCACACCGTCATCGCATCTTCCGTCACTCCCGCCGCCGTGGATGAAAACGCGGCGTAGATCGGAGCGCCTTGGTAAGTCACCACGAGCCCCCTTGTGGATTCCACCGCCGCGATCACTCGGGCATCGATGCCTTGGCGGCCACGATACACCTGATCCTGAATTCCGGCCAGCACATCATAGTCTCGAGTGGAATTCAACATACGTTGGTACAGTGCGTATGTCCGAGTGGCAACAGCCTGCACCTTCAGCATCTCCGGATGCCATGTCGAATTCACTTCTGCCGGCACGACACCTTTGACATATTCCTCCAAATCAACATGGTTGACGAGGAGGCGGCTTTTTCCTCGTCGGACAAGCTGGACGACGCCACTGACATGGAGCGCCCCATTTTCATCGCCGGTATGCACCGTAGATCGCTTCCCATTCCCACTCAGCCAAATGGTAAGGTCACGAGTACCTGCCCGTAGTGTTAATTGATCCGTCACCACCGGTTTGCCGTTGAGGATCAGGGCATGACCACGTACTTTGATCTGCAGAGCAGACTGATAAGACCAGGCCTGATGCTGTTCATCGGTCACCCACAGCGCTTGATCACTCGAGACTTCAAGCTGCTGAACATCGGACGCCAGCAGGACGCGGATCGATTGTGCCGCCTGGGCCTCGGGCACCATGCCTGCCCCCAGGCAGACTCCCAATCCCGCTGCGCCGGCCCAAAGCCGTGCCGCTCTCATCGGCGAAAAAGCCATCCTAAGATATAGAATAGCAGACTCAGAAGAATACTGAGAACGATACTGGTGGCGATAGGAAAATAGAAGCTGATGTTCTCACGTTTGATGGAAATGTCACCAGGCAACTTGCCGAGCCAACTAAGGCTGCTCCCAAGACCGGGAATCCGGTCAAGGGCTATCAGCAACACTCCCAGTGCGACAATGCCAAGCCCTACTCCAATGAAAATCTTTCCAATGATGGTCCATTCCGGCATCACTCGCGATCCCTGTGTGAACAGTCGGTTTTTCCCATGCCGCAGCCTGGGATAGCCCCTCAGCCATTCACGAGGCACTCTGCAATCTGAATCGCATTGAGCGCCGCTCCCTTGCGCAGATTATCGGACACGACCCAGAGATTAAGGCCGTTGGCGATCGATTCATCCTCGCGCACACGACCGATGTAGACCTCGTCCTTTCCTGTTGCATCAAGCGGCATAGGATAAAGCTTCTTCGTTGGATCATCATAGACCAGCACACCGGGCATGGCTGCGAGGGCCGCACGCGCCTCATTCACTTTTAAGGGACATTCCAATTCAACATTGATCGCTTCGGAATGGCACCGCAGCACCGGCACGCGTACCGTCGTGGCAGTCACCCTCAGGTTCGGGGCACCAAGGATCTTCCGAGTCTCTTTCGCAATCTTGACCTCCTCTGAACAATCGCCTCCCTCATTGAATGAGCCGATGTGCGGCAGAAGATTGAAGGCAATTTGGTAGGGATAGACCTTGGTCGTGACGTCACGAAACGCCAATAAGTCCTTCGTCTGATCCATCAACTCATCCATGGCCGCCGATCCGGTTCCCGATACGGATTGGAACGTCGTCACCACCACACGCTTCACGCCCACCGCATCGTGCAGCGGCTTGAGTGCCATGACCAACGGTGTGGTCGTGCAGTTGGGAATGGAGACGATGCCTCGAGGCATGTCCCGTAACGCCTCCGCATTGACCTCCGGCACCACCAGCGGGACCTGCTCATCCATGCGAAAGACGGCGCTATCATCAATCACCGCGATGCCGGCGGCGCCCAATCGATGCCCATACTCCTTGCTGATCGTATCCGTCGCGGAGATAAAGGCCAGATCGACACCATCGAATGACGAGGATTCCGTCAGTTCCTCAACCGTCCACTCCTTCCCCTGACACGCCATGATCTCGCCCGCTGATCGCTTGGATGCAAACAACCTCAGGCTGGTCAGCGGGAACTGCCGCTCCTCCAATATTTCGAGCGTTTCTTGGCCGACCGCGCCGGTTGCGCCAAGGATGGCCACCACATAACCTGGTTTCCTCTTCAGCATGCCGTTCCTACTCCAATGTCAATACGCGAATACGATGATTGA
>JAHBWQ010000101.1 GCA_019636915.1 Nitrospira sp.
GCGCACCCTGCTCTACTGTCATGTCAATGGAGAGATGGTCTCCCCCGACCAGACCACCGGATGGATTGACCAGCAACGTGTAGGCCGCTCCCGTATCATCGAGATAGATGGGAGGCAGCAATTTCCAGGGCGTGGTGAAATACGAGTGAGAGATCACCGTGCGGTAATCGAGCTTCGCGTAGTTCAGCTTCAGCTCACCGACCCGCCCGACTAACTCTGTCGCAAACCGTCCAGGAGATTTTTTCTTCCGGGCAGACGTGCTTCCCCGGGATGATGTTCTCGCTTGGGGCGCATCGGCTTTACGAGACGTCCTCTTCCGTTGTCCCTGCCGCGGCGGCGTGGTCATGAATGCTTGACTCGTTGCGGGATACGCTGTTCAACCCACGCCACCACTGCATCCATTCCCTCGCCTGACAGGATATTGGTGAAGGCAAAGGGAAGCTCACCTCGCATCTTGCGGGTATCTCGATCCATGACGGAGAGGTCCGCGCGCACATGTGGGGCCAAATCCATCTTGTTAATGACGAGGAAATCGGATCGCGTGATCCCCGGTCCACCCTTCCGAGGAATCTTGTCACCGCCAGACACATCAATCACATAGATGACATGGTCCACCAGTTCAGGGCTGAACGTGGCCGCAAGGTTATCCCCGCCGCTTTCCAAGAAAATCAACTCCACGTCCGGATGCCGGCGCAGCAGATCATCAATGGCTTCTTGGTTATGGGACGCATCTTCACGGATCGCCGTATGGGGACAGCCCCCGGTTTCAACACCGAGGATCCGATCGACCGGAAGTGCGGCACGTTTGGTCAAAATTTCGGCATCGATTTTTGTAAAAATATCGTTCGTCACGGCCGCGAGGCTGTAGCGATCGCGCAGCCGCTGGCACAGCGCTTCAACGAGGGCGGTTTTCCCCGACCCCACAGGACCGCCGATACCGATGACCGGAATGCCTTGCTTCCTCGCCTGCGTCGGAGTCCAATTGTGGCTATGTTCACGATTAAGATCATGCATGATAGTTCTTACGAACGGATAGCCAAGGCCAGACGAGCCCTCACCAGCCGTTGCGTTCCTTTCTTAAGCCTGACGATGTCCGCAGGGCTCCCGCTAGGAGCGAAAGAGTCTCCATTCCAGGGAACCATGACGCATCGCATAAATATCTTGGATAGGTGACCACGAGCTCATGGGAGTATTGATGTCTATCTCCCGACTAATCCGTTCAATCAATGGAAGCCATTCGCCCAGGATACGCTGGCCCTCATGTTGCCCGATGGGACTCAGCCGCATCGCAGAGGAGATGAACCCCACGGCCGTTTGGTACAAAAAAGCACCGGCAGTTTCTTCTGGGTTCCACCCGCACGATCCCATGGTGAGCCCAAATGTCACAGCAAGATGTCCCGGAGCGCGATCGGCTTCCACTTCATCACGATATTCATTCAGGATCGACTTGGTTCGAATCTGATCCGCCGCGACCCTGATCACTTGTCGCCCCATCTGGCGACTGGCCATGCGTGACTCGCGACCAAGCTTGGTCGCCTCGAGCACTCGATCGATTTGGACCGCATTCTCCAGCGATCCCTTCGATGCCGCACGATTCGCTTGTTTGACGGCAAGCACCTCCCGGCGGCTCATCCCCCCACGCAGCAAATCTTCAACATACTTGGTCAGCTGATCGGACGTCTTGACAGCCCCGCCTTGCACCGCGGCTTCCAACCCCGAGGAAAAGGCATAGCCACCGGAGGGAAAAAACGCATCGACGAATCGCAACCCTTCAAGTAATGCGGGGGTATTCATGTTACACGAGGAAAAAACAACAACAGCCGGCCGACTACCATGGCGATCATTCCAAATCGATAGTCCAGCCGGCTGTCTTGCTGGTTAGAACAATTGATACCGTTGTGCCAACGGCAACACAATGGCCGGCTCACAGGTGAGCGGCACACCATCCGCCGTCACAACGTAGGTCTCTGGATTCACTTCCATTTTTGGAAGTGCGTCATTGAGCTTGAGATCGCGTTTCCCGATATTCCGGCAATTCTTGACCGCCGCTACCCGCCGTTGCAAACCAAGTCGCTTCGGGATCTCGTGATCCAAGGCGGCCTGCGACAGGAAGGTAAAGCTGGTGCTGGACAACGCACGACCGAATGCACCGAACATCGGCCGGCTGATGGTCGGCTCCGGTGTCGGAATCGAGGCGTTGGGATCACCCATTTGGGCTTGGGCAATAAAGCCACTCTTCAACACCATTTCCGGCTTCACACCGAAGAACTCCGGCTTCCAAATCACCAAGTCCGCTATTTTGCCGACTTCGACAGACCCAACTTCATGCGCGATACCATGCGTAATGGCAGGATTAATCGTGTACTTGGCCACATAACGCCTGGCTCGGAAGTTATCGTTCTGGCTGGAGTCTCTCCCACCGACCGGTGTGAGATGTCCCCGCTGAACCTTCATCTTATGAGCTGTTTGCCAAGTCCTGGTGATGACTTCCCCGATTCGACCCATGGCTTGCGAATCCGACGACATGATGCTGATTGCACCCATGTCATGCAAAATATCCTCGGCCGCAATAGTCTCACGTCGAATACGGGACTCTGCAAACGCCACGTCTTCAGGAATCCGTGGGTTCAAATTATGGCACACAATCAACATGTCAAGATGTTCGTCCATCGTATTGATGGTAAACGGCATCGTGGGGTTGGTTGAAGACGGCAGCACGTTCGGCTCTCCGCAGATCTTAATGATGTCCGGCGCGTGACCACCACCCGCACCTTCCGTGTGGAAGCTATGGATGGCTCTTCCCTTGATCGCCTTGATCGTATCCTCAATGTACCCCGCCTCGTTGAGCGTATCGGTGTGGATGGCGACCTGCACATCATAGCGATCAGCCACGCCCAAGCAGGTATCGATGGCCTTCGGCGTCGTTCCCCAGTCTTCATGCAACTTCAACCCGATGGCACCAGCTTCAATCTGCTCGTTCAACCCTTCAGGCCGTGAGGCATTGCCTTTTCCCAAAAATCCGAGATTAATGGGAATACCTTCCGACGCTTCCAACATTCGATGGATGTTCCATGGGCCAGGCGTACAGGTCGTCGCACTGGTTCCGCTTGAAGGTCCTGTCCCACCACCGATCATCGTGGTCAGACCGGCGGACAACGCTTCCCAACATTGTTGCGGGCAGATGAAGTGGATGTGCGTATCTAGGCCACCGGCCGTGATAATTCGGCCTTCACCGGAGATCGCTTCCGTCCCTGGGCCGATTTCCATGCCCGGCGTCACGCCCGGCATAAGATCAGAGTTACCCGCCTTACCGATCCCGACGATACGACCATCCTTAATCCCGATGTCGGCCTTGATGACGCCGGTGTAGTCAAGGATGAGCGCGTTCGTGATCACACAGTCGAGCTGGCCGCTGGCGCTGGTCGCGCGAGCAGATTGCCCCATCCCATCACGAATGGTTTTCCCGCCGCCGAAGACGGCTTCTTCACCGGGGACGGTTCGATCTTCCTCGACTTCGATGATCAAGTCCGTGTCGGCCAGTCGAACACGATCGCCGGTCGTAGGACCATACAGAGATGCATATTGCTTGCGTGAAATTTTCACCGTGCGCCTCCTTTTCCAAATCCGCGATCAGCGGCGAGTCCAACAGCCTTGGCTTTGACTTTCGGATCATCCAACAGCCCTTCGGTCAATCCGTTCACACCCTGGGCCAGTCTGTTACCGGCAAGAGCCACGAGCGTCACTTTTTTCTCTTCCCCAGGTTCAAAACGGACCGCCGTGCCGGCTGGAATGGCGAGCCGAAACCCGAACGCCTGTTCACGCTCAAACTTGAGCGCGCGGTTAGACTCGAAGAAATGGCAGTGTGAACCGACCTGAATCGGACGATCTCCCAGATTTTTGATTGTCAGGTCTTTCGTCTCCCGTCCCTTAAAGACCTCGATATCACCGGCGACCGTCGTCAGCTCGCCAGGGATGATCGGGGCGTTCAGCTCAGCCTTGACTGCCGCAGCTAACGCCTCCTTCGTTCTCGTGACAGGATCCTGAAGCTTCTTCTGTTTGGCTGCTCCAGCTCCGCTGACTCTCGTAATCAACGATTCATTCGCTGCGAATGCCATGTTGGGATGGCCCGCATTGCTTAAGATTGAAGCAGCCCCTACCCCAGCCGCTACACGTCCGCTCTGAGCAAGAAACTGCCGTCTCGATGGACCAGCTGCTTCGGAAGTATTTTGTTTTCCCTTAAGCTCTTCAGAACCTTCTGGCTCTTTCATTTTTTCACTCCTTTTCATCCTGATGTGCGGTACTGACAACCCACGCTCAATCCCCCGCTCTTGTGTCACCAGAACAGGCAAACAGTTTTCACGATTTCCCCATATGAGCGCTTCATCTCTGACCCCTCAACTTTCCTTAAACCAACAATCCGCTCCACATCTAGGGGATAGGGTTATGAACAGTCACCAGTTTGGTTCCATCTGGGAACGTCCCCTCAACCTGAAAGTCACGGATCATCTCCGGTACACCAGGCATGACATCTTTGCGCGACAGCAACTGCGTGCCGTAGGTCATCAATTCAGCCACGGTCTTGCCATCACGAATTCCTTCCAATACGGCAGCCGTCATGTATGCGACCGCCTCTGGATGGTTGAGCCTAAGACCGCGCCTCTTACGATCGGCCGCGAGCTGCGCCGCCACGTAAATCATCAGTTTATCTTGTTCTCTTGGACTTAAACGCATAGTTCCTCCTCTCTAGCAGATGGGATTGGTTCCGACCTTAAGACACACATAAGAATCCTTTATAAGCAACCAGTTCGCACACTGCAATTAACAGATTCGGGTGACTAACTACGCAAGGCCAACAAAAATGTCAATGGCAGAATTGCGCTTCGGCTCTGTTTATTACAGCCCTATTAGGACACCGACACCGGCACTCCTGCTTCCGGAGCTAATATCAGCCAGTGATGGATCAGACCCGAACTCACAATACTTCGCACCGCGCCAGCGTTTGTGTGCTCAGGATTCAGTGCCCCGTAGCCGACCAGACCAACGTAACCAACATCCACAGACCCACCGAAACACTGGCAAGACTGGCCACCCCTTGCACACCCATGAATAATCGACGATCAATCGAACGGGAGTAAATGACGGGAAGACTGATCGTCAAACCGATCATCATCATGCCCATAATCGAACCGATGCCGAAGATCAGGATCGACAGAAGCCCGGAAATCAGATCGGTCGTCGTCGCGAGAATCATCAGCATCAATGCCGCTGATCCGGCCAGCCCGTGCGCCATGCCGATACAGAGCGGGCGAATCGAGTCCGCCATCCAATGCCGATGCGCGTGACCGTCTTGCCGTTGATGGCTATGAAAATGGACATGTCGCTCGCCATCATGATGATGGCTGTGCACATGCCATCGTTCGCGATAGAGTTTTCTGGCCAGTGTTCCACCGAGGATGATCAATAAGAGCGCGACGCCTGATTCGGCGATGAGTTCGAATTTTTCAGGAATATGCAGTCCCCAGGCGAGGACGACTGATCCGACGAGCAGCAGCGTCAAAGTGTGGCCGATACCCCACCACAATCCGACGGCTCCGGATGCCAGGAGCGAGGGTCGCTCAGCAAGCACGGTCGACACCGCTGCAAGATGGTCGGTATCCAGGGCATGTCGCAGCCCGAGAAGGAAACCGACCCCGAGTAAGGTCAATAACTCCGTTTCATGCATACAATGCTGAGGGAAGCCCGATCATGGATAACCGTATCCACTGCAAGCAACCAGCCCTGCACGGAGCACATACCCGAATAACGGAATCTTCTAACAAATAGCCCGATACAACAACGTAGCCGGTACGGTAGCAGAATTTATCAAAAATTTCAAATCCTCTTTGCTCTCAGACACCACATCTTTCCCCTGCCTCCACTTCTTCCACAGAGGGAGTGCACAATCCGTAGACAGGATGCTGTATGTGGAAATAATTGTTGTCTTTCCATAAGCCTGAACTTTCTCACTGAACGGTCCATCGCGTTTATGATTCACGATCTTGAATCGTCCCCGAGACAGCACCTGAGACCCGCTTCACGTGCATACGAGCAGGGAGGCCTGCCATACCTCCAGCGAGATGTCCTTTATCGGCCTGCACAGCTTTCCCAAGAAGAATAAAAAAGAGTTGGAGGAGAACCGACGCTTAAGGCAATTCTTGAAACTCTACTGCAGCATGGAACGAATGTCTGGATCATCTCAACGTGGGAAAACCCATCGAGGACAATGCGCCTGCAGCATCGAATGACCGCAGTTGCCTCTACACGGTCAGGTGCTGCCTGACCATGTCGGCGTTCAGTTCGTGGCTCTTTCCTTGCGCTTTCACGGCCCCTTTGGCCATTACCACATACTTCTCAGCCAATCGCGCCGCAAAATGGAGTCCCTGTTCCACCAACAGAATGGCAAACCGGCGTGACTGTTTGAACCCAATGATCACGTCCTCGATTTGATCGACAATTGACGGCTGAATACCTTCGGTAGGCTCATCCAACAAAAGAAGTTTCGGGCTGGATAAGATGGCTCGGCCAATCGCCAACTGTTGCTGCTCACCTCCACTGAGCACACCACCAGGCCGGTTGAGAATCTGCGTCAACTTGGGGAAAAGGTGATAAACCTCGTCGAACGCTTCCTTTTCTGACACATCCCCGCCGATGGCGGAACGATTCCAGTAGCCGAGCTGCAGGTTCTGATAGACGGTCAAGTGGGGGATGATCTCCCGGCCTTGCGGCACATAGGCAAGCCCCACCTTAGCCCGACGATCCGTCTTGTCATGCGTAATATCTTTTCCGTTAAACGTGATTTTCCCGGAACGAACCGGGAGCAAGCCCGTCAGCGTCTTCAGCGTGGTCGTTTTACCGACTCCGTTCCTGCCCATCAGACAGACCACCTCGCCCGGCTCAATTGAGAAGGAGACATTTCTGAGGATATGGCTCTCGCCGTAGTACGCGTTGACGTTCTCGAGAACCAGCGTCATCGGCTGTGTGTCTGGCGCCATAGGTGACACGTTCCCTTCCCCGCTCAATGCGCGACTGTGGCCCGTCCTAAGTATATTTCCCGTACGCGGTCGTTCGCCTGCACAGTCTCCACCGTCCCCTCGCAAATAACCGTTCCTTCAGCCAAGACCGTGACGACCTTTGCAATCTGTCGCACGAAGTCCATGTCATGCTCGATCACGACGATCGCCTGTTTTTCGGAAAGCTTCGTCAGCAATTGACCGGTTTGCTCCGTTTCCTTATCGCTCATCCCTGCGACCGGCTCATCGACCAACAGCAGCGATGGATCTTGCAAAATCACCATGCCGATCTCCAGCCACTGCTTCTGCCCGTGGGATAACGACCCGGCGCGATCATGCGCATGATTCGTTAATCCGATGGTCTCCAGCGTCTCCTCGATCCGTTCCCGTTCCGCCGGTGAAGATCGTCCCATCAACGTCGGAAAGACTCCCTTGCTCGCGCGCTTGATCGACAGATCCAAGTTTTGCCAGACAGACAGATTGCCATAGATCGACGGCGCTTGAAATTTTCGGCCGACGCCGAGCTTGGTGATGTCCTCCGCATTTTTTCCGACCAGATTCGTCCCCTTGCCGAACATCACCTTCCCGGAAGTCGGTCTGGTTTTCCCACAAATGACATCGAGCAGTGTGGTCTTGCCTGCGCCGTTCGGGCCGATGACGACGCGCAACTCGTTATAGCGGACGCTAAAGTTGCAGTTATTCAGCGCCTTGAACCCGTCGTAATCCATGACGACGTTTTCACAGTTGAGGATCAGATTATCGTCCGTCACGCCGCCGTACTCCCTTCAGCTTTGATCAATGGGGCAGGAGTCTTCTTTCGATCGGTCAATTTCCTGATCATCCCGACAAGCCCATCGGGGAACATCGTCACGACCACCACGAACAGCCCACCGAGGATAAACGGCCAGGCCTCCGGAAAGTAGTTGGTCAAGACGCTGCGGCCGTAGTTGACCGCCACCGCGCCCAAGATCGCCCCGATCAGCGTCCCGCGCCCTCCGACCGCCACCCAGATCACCACTTCCAGCGATGGCAGGACCCCGATCTGCGCCGGGGTAATAATGCCGACCTGGGGAACATAGAGCATCCCTGCAAGTCCTGCGAGTCCGGCCGCCACGACAAATACAAAAAGTTTGAACATCCAAGGGGTATATCCGGAAAAGGTCACGCGCGATTCGCTGTCTCGTATCGCGATCAAGACTTTTCCGGCTCGTGATGCGACGATCCAACGACACAGCAGATAGGAGGCGATCAAGGCAATGACCGTAATGAGATACAGTCCTCGTTGTGTCGATGGGTCGGACAGCCGGTAGCCCAACAGCTGTTTAAAATCCGTCAGTCCATTGGTTCCACCAAGCCTGGTCTCATTCCGATTGAAGACCAGCCAGGCCGCAAACGCTAAGGCCTGTGTGATAATGGCAAAGTACACACCCTTGATTCTGCTGCGAAACGCAAGAAAACCAAAGATGGTCGCGAAGATCACCGGAACGAGAATGGCTCCTAAGAAACCACCCAGAAAGCTTTTGAACGGGTACCAGAAGAACGGGAGCTCCTTCACCTGTGTCCAGACCATGAAGTCGGGGAGTTCGCTCCCATAGACGCTTTCCTTCCCGATCTGCAACGTCAGATACATCCCCATACAATAAGCACCGAACCCGAAAAATACACCCTGGCCCATACTGAGGACACCACAATAGCCCCAAATCAAATCCAGCCCAAGGGCGAGAATGGCAAAGGCCAAAAACTTGCCGAATTGGTTGAGGCGAAAGTCGCTAAGATGCAACCACGAATCTTCGGAAGGCAAGATATTCAACAGCGGAACGACGATCAGGAACAAGATGCCGACCGCATAAAACGACAACGTTTCTCGGCTGTCCTGCTGAGACACGACTTGTTCAGGCATCGGCGTTGCGTCCTTTCGCGGCAAAGAGGCCCTGCGGCCGCCACTGCAGGAATAAAATCACACCGACCAAGATAAAGACCTTTCCATAGACGGCACCGCTGACCGGTTCAATGAATTTATTGAGTCCTCCAATTCCCAAGGACGCCCAAATCGTTCCGGCCAGTTTGCCGACCCCTCCCGTCACCACGACCATGAACGCATCGACAATATAATTTTGCCCAAGCCCTGGATCGACATTCCCCACCATCGTAAGCGCCCACCCAGCAACACCGGCCAATCCCGACGCGAAGGCAAACGTGTATGAATCGACCTTTCTCGTCGGGATCCCGAGACAAGCGCTCATGTTACGATTTTGCGTGACGGCCCTCACTCGAACCCCGAGATTCGATCGGAAGAGCAGGAAATAGATGCCGAGGACACAGACGATCGACAAGACAATGATAAAGATCCGATTGTACGGCAGATACACCCCCACCATGACCTGAGCGCCACCGCGCAACGCTTGAGGCGCAATGACCGCGGTCAAATCACCGAAGTACACGCGGGCGGCCTGCATTAAGATCAAGCTCACGCCCCAGGTCGCGAGCAGTGTCTCAAGTAATCGTCCATAGAGAAATCGAATCACCGTAGCTTCAAGCACCAATCCGAACAGGGCTGCCGACAGGAAGGCGACGGGCAACGCGACGGGGAAATACCAATCGAAGTTCTCCGGGGAAAACCATGCGAGGAACGCCTGTTGCGTGACGAAGGTGGCATAGGCTCCCACCATCATCAATTCGCCATGGGCCATGTTGATGACACCCATCAAGCCGAAGACAATGGCCAGGCCGAGCGACATGATCAACAAAATGGAACTGAGACTGATGCCCCGAAAGAGTGTCTCGATGGTGCCGGCCCACCAGCTCCACGAATCAATCTGTCCGATCGAAACTTGGGCCGAGTCCGCCACGGCTCTCTGCTGATCGGTCGCTCCGCTTTGCGTCCCCGCTTCCAGCAACTCCTTAAGTGCCGACAGCCCGTTCTGACTTCTCAGCTCTCCGAGTTTCTTGACGGCGGACAATTTGGCGGTGGGATCGTCAGACCGAAGCTGGATCAGCTGGGCTGACTCCTCCATCGTATATTTGACCCACCAGACTTGCTCCTTAGCCGCAGCATCCTCTAGCCATGTAATGGCCTCCGGCCGTCCCGTGCCCACCAAATCGGCAGCGGCCGAACGCCTGGTATCCGCCTGTTCACTGGTCAGATTTGCGTGGTTTTTGAGCGAATCAATCACGGGCTTGATGGCCAGCCTGACCGCTCGATCGGCATCCGCCCGAATCTCATCCAGCTTGGGGATGAGGCTCGCGTCTCCCTTCTCAATGAGGAACGCAGCCGCGTTGCTACGAGCAGCCGCATCATCACTTTTGATATCGAGCAGGGCTTGTTCGATCGGGCTCACGGAGGAAGAGGTCGTGGGAGCAGATTGGTCCGGCTGATCAGCCGCCACCGCTGAGCGGGAACCGAATCCGGGCAGGAGCCACAACGCTATTGCTAGGACACAGATGGTTCTCGGGATGCTGGCCAGGCTCATTACACAACCTCCCTACGGTCACCTTCGTGAGAAGACTTCGCCAGCCAGCACGCTGGAACTTGCAACAAAGGCAAGTTCCAGCTCTTTTGCTTCCGACAAGGCCCGTCGTCACGACAGTCAGTGGCACAGGGATACTGCCCGCACCCCAACCTTACGTCTTTTGGTATGTCCCTTGATGCTTAATCCAATCACACCCCTTTTCAGGATTCGTATACTCGCTCCAGGGTTCAGGTTTGACCAACCCTTTGGATCGATGGACAACCTTGAATTGGCCATTTTTGAGAATTTCACCGATCAGCACAGGCTTGTGCGTATGCTGGTTGCAACAATCCATCATAATTTCCCCACCCGGCGCGAGGAATTTCTGGTTATAGACGGCCGCACGCACCTTATCCACGTCGGTTGCTCCGGCTTTTTCGACGGCCTGTTTCCACACATAGACCCCGAAGTATGCCGCTTCTATCGGATCGTCCGTCACCCGGTGTTCACCATCCGGCAGATTGTTCTTCTTGCAATAGGCCTTAAAGTTCGCCACGAACTTCTTGTTTTGTGGCGTATCCACGCTCTGGTAGTAGTTCCAGGCCGCCAAGTGTCCGACGAGCGCACTGGTATCCATGCCGCGCAGTTCGTCTTCCGCAACACTGAACGCCATGATCGGGGCATCTTCTGCGCGCAGGCCCTGGTTGCCGAATTCTTTATAGAACGGGACGTTGCTGTCTCCGTTGATCGTGCTGATCACGGCCGTACCGCCGCCAGCGGCAAACTTCTTAATTTTCCCGCAGATGGTTTGATAATCCTGATGATGGAACGGTGTGTATTCTTCCTCGATATTGGCAGCCGGGACCTTCTTAGCCAACAGCATCGCGCGCAAAATCTTATTCGTCGTGCGCGGATAGACGTAGTCGGTCCCGAGCAGATAGAATTTTTTGTAGTTTCCACCTTCAGGACTCATCAGATATTCGACCGCCGGCGCCGCTTGCTGGTTCACCGCAGCCCCCGTGTAGAAGACATTACGGGAGCACTCTTCCCCTTCATATTGGACCGGATAGAAGAGCAATCCATTATTTTTTTCGAAGACCGGCAAGACGGACTTTCGACTCACTGAAGTCCAACAACCGAAGACTACCGAAACTTTATCTTCGAGGAGTAACTGCTTGGCTTTTTCCGCAAAGAGGTCCCAGTTCGAGGCCGGATCGACAACCTTGGCTTCGACCTGTCGCCCCATCACGCCGCCCGCCTTGTTGATTTCCTCAACCGCCATCAACACGACGTCGCGAAGCGACACTTCGCTGATCGCCATGGTACCGCTCAGCGAATGGAGCACCCCGATCTTGATGGGAGGACCACCCGCTGCATAGGACAGGGCGTAGTTGCCCAGATTCCCTAAGAGTGCCGCCACGCCGATTCCGGCCGCGACCCTCCCGCTCTGCCCAAGAAACTCTCTTCTTGATGATCCACCCTGCTCACTGGTGGGAACTGTTTCTGTGGTGCCTTGTACATCTTGGGGCAAGTTCTTGTCCATGTTGCATCACTCCTTAATTTGTATGCGTGAGTTGCAAACGTTCGGTTGATGCCATTCTTCTCGAACCTTGTCCTGACCGGCCAGCAGCGCAGGCACCAGTGTTTCACCCGTGAGCTCTCTCAGCACGATTTCGGTACAAAACTACCCTCGTCTACCTGGTCCGTGCTCAGATGCATTCCCTCCTTTCGCAACAGAGCCGGAATGCCAACGGGATTCAGTGGCATGCGCGTCACACTATAGGGGAGACTTCTTACACACGATGCAAAACGCAGAGAGGATCTTACTGTACCGAAAGAGGAGTCCCATCCCAACTGAAGATCGTTCATACGGTCTAACTAATCCGTCATGTTGGATTCCGGATTGTATACATTAGGCATTCGTTGCGTCAAGGGCACTTCTTGCAAACCCAATCCAGAAAACCACTCTCAGTAATACACATATTTTGCCTTCCTTTCTAGCATAATCGCTATCGGATACAATACCGACTCTCATGAGACATCCGCGCCGTCACGATCGGACTGTTGGGGATCTGCTAGGCTCACTGATATCAGGAGCGGTTAGATTCGTTCAGGACGAGACTATCAGTGCTGCACGACCACCATCGACTCCTCGTCGTGAAGAGATCCACCCAATTGAGCTGTGTGCGACGAGCACTGCCTGGTGACGGTGAACGCCATGGTTTTTTGTTTTTATGGGATCTTCCTGCTACACTACGCATCGATTTTTATATCGGGGCAAGACCATACATATGAATCACACACCACCCTCATCGTTCACATCGATGCTGAGCGTGCTGATGCTAGGCTGCCTGCCCCTCTTGATAGTCGGTTGCGCTGGTTCACGCCAAGCCGTTCCTATCCAGGAGACGGCTCTTGGATCGGTCTTCCTCGAGACCGTCTCCGACAACTCTTTCCAGGCCTCGCACCCCATCAAACTGTCGGAAACGACGGTTGCAGATGTCTTACGGGGTATCCACACCAAGGAAAAGGCCGGATTCCTCTTGCTCCTCGGCAAAGCCGCGAAGTCAACAAACTTGAACGATATTCGAACCTTCTCTGAGGATGATATTGCGTTCCTCGCTCCACATATCACCGCTGCCCTGGCTCAAGCAAGCTCCACCCAGCGAGTTGGGTTCCGTATCTATGCCACATCGCTCGTCGCACCATCCACAAAGGGCGCACAACAGCGAGAGACGACCGCTGGATATCTATTCGCCGACGGCCTGTCCCTGCATGTCCTCCTGACGCAATACCGCCACTATCCAGGGAAGAAAGCCACCGCAAGCCAAAAGGAGCCACGCCCACTCCCAGACACCGATGGTCTCCGAGACCGAGAAGTGACGTTCTTGCCTGAGGGAGCCGTTCGTTCGGAGGTCTATGATCGATCGAGTTGGATCGGGAAATCAGAGGATCGGTCGCTCGCCATCGATTACCAACTCTTGGCGAGACTACTCACACCACCGCCCACTCCAACTCCGCAACCGGTCCCAGTGGTGACGACGCCGTCTCCACCACTCCAAGCCGTTTCCCCTCAAACACCACCGGTCGTGAAGCAGGACACCGAGCTACAGGCTTTTAAGGAAGAAATGAAGGCGCTGCGGAAAAAAGTCGACGAGCAGGAAGCTGAACTTCAGCGGCTGAAGAACCCCCCGCTCAAGAAAAAACCGACCCCGTAACCGATCCTGACGTGCCGAGAAGAAGGGGAATCCCCCCTGGAGACCGCAACCAGGATTGCGCCCATTGCCTAGAACTGGAGATGGATATTGCGTCAGGATTGCGGGGTTGGAAGGGGATCTAGTACCTCTTCGAACGGAGCAGCCGTCTGCAGTTCACCGTTCACAGACGGTTCCGCATCGTCGGCAACTGTCTCGATCGCCCCGTCTGCAGATGAAATCTCGGTACTGTCCATCGGCAAGAGTGCCTGTTCAGCCTCGCCGAGCTCTTTGAACTCACGCAAAGGCGGCAATTGCGAGAGATCGCTCAAGCCGAAATGCTCCAGAAAGAACTTGGTCGTCCCGTACATAATCGGGCGACCTGCAACTTCCTTGCGCCCGACGATTCGCACCAGTTTGCGTTCTAGCAGCGTACGCAAGACACCGGAGGTTTCCACTCCTCGAATTTCTTCGATCTCCCCCCGCACCAGCGGCTGTTTGTAGGCAATGATGGCCAACGATTCCAACGCAGATCGAGACAGTTTTGCCGCTGTCTTGGCCTTATCCAATCGCTTCACCCAGGAGGCATAATCTTGTTTGGTCACCAGGCGATAGCCGCCAGCCACTGCCACCAATCGCACCCCCCGCCCCTCTTGATCGAGTGCCTGACCGAGCTGGTGCAAGGCCTCTTCGACTTCACCCTTCGAGACCGTGCCGAGCACAGCAGCAAGACGAGCCACGGGCAGCGGCTCAGCCGAGACGAAGAGCAATGCCTCCAGAACAGCTTGGAGCTCGGCCATACTTTCAGGCCGATCGTCATTATTGAAACCCTCCGCATGCGGTGCTCCGTTCACTTCTTCCATGCTCATCGCATCTTCCAAATTCGCCGCAGGTATGGCCTTGGTTTCCGGTACATCTACCTCATCCTCATCAACCACATCCGCCGTCGGTGGGGTCATGCGCTCCTCCATTCCGCATCAACATCGTCAAGCTCTGCTGGGTCCGGTACCAACGAGAACATCCGCGAAACCAAAATCGGTCCAAACGTTTCGGCTTGGAATACACGGGCCACTCGTAACCGCATCAATTCCAGTAAGGCCAAAAACGTCACGACGACGACGACCCGGTGGACCGATCCATCAAACAGCGCCGCGAACGAGACCGAATCTTTGCCCTCAAGCGTTTCCAGAATGAGGTTCATTCGTTCACGAACCGTGAGATTGTCGGGCACGATCTCGATGAGCCGGCTCTCCGGATTGCGCTCAAGCACGTCTTTGAGCGCATCGACGAGATCGAACAGCGAGACGCTTTCGAGCGGAAGATCCTCCTCCGCGACGGCTTCGACCGGCAAGGCGTCTTCACGCCAAAAGATCTCACGCCACATTTTCTCTTGATCGTCGAGCTGCCGCGCCGCCTCTTTGTACGTCTTGTATTCCAGCAACCGACGGACCAACTCTTCGCGTGGATCCGGCCCATCCTCCTCATCCTCGGTTGCCTCATCAGCCGGCAGCAACATCT
>JAHBWQ010000102.1 GCA_019636915.1 Nitrospira sp.
TTTACGCAGAACAGATGCTTTAGATCGCCGGACTGACACCGAGAGGCAAGCATAGGCTCACGACCAAGTATTCGTATTCCTGAATAAGACGTCATTCTCCATGCGACTGTTACACTGACACTTCTTCTGTTTCATGGTCGAGTAAGCCGGCCTTTGAGCCGCGTCTCGATCGTTCCATTCTAAGTCAATCATCCTGAGGCCGTCCGGCCGAAGGGTAGAAGCATCTTAAATACGTGTTTATGTGATCATAAACACGATGGCGAGATAGGTTGCCTGTGCGTAGAGGTTCGACGAAAGCCACAAAGCCCTTCACTACTGTGGGAGCTATCCCGGAAGAGGTCTTCCAAGGCTTCGTTCGCAGCGAGTCCAAACGTTCCAATCGATCGGGTCAAATCTGTCGGATAATGCTCTTCTATTGCATCAACGCACAAGGGCTAGTTGTGTCACTTGAATCTGAGCTTGCCGGCAGGATGATCTCAGTATTGGCCGTGAGTATTCGCGATACCGATTACCTTGGGTGGTATCGGCAAAACCAGATTTTGGGGGTACTGTTGACGACGCTGCAACCTGAATCTGCTAGGGAGGGGTCCGATATTCTAAAGGTCCGTGTGGCGAACCGTTTACGTGGCACACTCACGTTGACAGATTACTACTCCGTTCAGATATGTGTGCTTGAGCCGGGTGAGCTCGCAGCATTCAATGCATCGGGCAATCCTCCTCGGTCTCCTGGTTCCAAAGACTAGGCTCAGGACTCATTCTTTCAAATAGAAGATAACGGTGGCTGCGAGACAGATGGCTGAAAAAAAGGTGTGGGCACAGCGATCATACCGCATGGCAATCCGACGCCAATCCTTGATCCGGCTAAACATCATCGCGACTTTGTGGCGCTGCTTGTAGAGGGGCTTGCTGTAGCGGCGTCGTTTCTTGCGGTTCTTGCGCGCCGGGATGCACGGTGTGATCCCCTGGGTCTTCAAGGCGGCGATGAACCAATCCGCATCATAGCCACGGTCAGCAATCAGCTGTTTCGCTTGGGAAAGGCTGGGCAGGAGGCATCGGGCGCCCGTGTAATCGCTGGCGTGCCCTGCGGTCAGCAACAGGTGCACGGGTTTACCCGTCTCATCGCACACCGCGTGCAGCTTCGAATTCAGACCACCCTTTGTGCGGCCAATACAGCGAGAGGCTGCCCCTTTTTGAGCAGGCTGGCCGCCGTGCGATGGGCCTTCAGATGGGTCGCGTCGATCATCAGGCAGTCTCTGGGCCCGGGCTGTCGCGCCAACTCGCGGAAGATCTTGTTGAAGATCCCCGCCCGGCTCCAGCGCACAAACCGGTTGTAGAGCGTCTTGTACGGCCCATACGCCTTCGGAGCATCCTTCCATTGCAGGCCGTACCGGATGACATAGATGATCCCGCTGATCACCCGTCGATCATCTACGCGCGGGATACCGTGCGGTACAGGGAGAGAGGGCTTGATCCGGTTCAACTGCTGCGTGGTTAACAGAAACACGTCACTCATGGCCACCTCCGACCTGAGTGAAGCACAGCTGATTGGTGGAGAGAACCCTAAACTTAATGAGTCCTGAGCCTAGGTCCTCTAATCTCTTTCAAAGGAGTGCAATCATGATAAGACTTGGTGTGATCGGGTATGGGTATTGGGGTCCGAATGTGGTGAGAAACTTCCTAGGCCACCACGACTGCAAGGTCGTCACGGTCTGCGACAAGTCACCTTCGGCCTTGACTCGTGTGATGGCGGCGCATCCTGGCATTGGAGTAACGACGGACCCTGATGCCGTGCTCCTTGCCACGGACATTGATGCGGTGGCAATCGTGACGCCGGTGTCCTACCACTACGAGCTGGCCAAGAAAGCGCTCGAGAATGGGAAGCATGTATTCGTGGAGAAACCCTTCACCGCAACCTCTGCTGAAGCCGAGGATCTCATTGAGATTGCAGATCGCGGCGGGCTCCAGATTATGGTGGATCATACGTTTCTCTTCACCGGAGCGGTCCGCAAGATCAAGCAACTCATCGACGAAGGCACGTTGGGGCGGCTTTACTACTATGACTCAACACGCGTGAATTTGGGTCTGTTTCAGCACGACGTGAATGTGCTCTGGGACCTTGCGCCGCATGACTTGTCGATTATGGACTACTTGATCGGGGCCGACCCCGAGCTGGTCGTGGCAACCGGGGGAGCCCACGTGAATAATCTCGAAAACATCGCCTACCTCACCGTGTATTTCCCGGACAATGTTCTGGCGCACATCAACGTGAATTGGCTGTCACCGGTTAAAATGCGCACGACGCTGGTCGGTGGTCAAAAACGAATGCTGGTCTGGAATGATCTTGATCTGGCAGAAAAGCTGCGCGTCTATGACAAAGGTGCCGACATCACAAATCAAACAGGAATGCACGCGGCCTTGGTCAGCTACAGAACCGGTGATATGCACGCGCCAAAAATCGAAGAAGCTGAAGCACTGAAGGTAGAAAGCCGGTATTTCTTGGACTGCATCATGAATAAGGCAAGACCAATCAACGACGGGGTCGCGGGGCTGCGAGTCGTACGTATTCTCGAGGCAGCGGAACAGTCCTTGAATCAGCATAAGGAAATTGTGCTGGCATGAAACCTTGTACGGCGGAGATAGGGCCGATGAAAGACGATTGGATAGGTATGCCTGATGACAGCGATGTAACGGAACCGTATCCCATGCTGTTAGAGGAACAATTCTTCAAGCAGGCGATCATGCGAGAACGAAAGCGTGCCGATCGTTCTGGGCTTGCCATGGTAATGGTGTTGGTCGAACTACCGCAATGTTTGATGGAGCAGAAGGTAAGCGGCAACGCCGCTGTGATGAATGCGTTGTCGGTTCTCGCATCGGATGTGGGTATTCTGGGTTGGTTCACATCGTCGTACGTCATCGGTCTGATCATGCCGGAGATTGATCCTGCCGACGTGGGGGGGGCTTGTGATCGGATCACAAGCACAGTCAAGAGCGCAGTCACGCCTCAGAGTAATGATGGGCTCGCACGACGGATCTCGATCAAGTTACTGGTGTATCCGGAGCCAACCCCATCAAATAGTGAACAGGTGCCTTCTTTGGATCTGGCGCTGTATCCGGACTTATCGGCAGATTACCCAGGTACCTCACAAGCCCACCTATTCAAACGGGGCATGGATATTGTGCTTAGTTCCATGCTGTTACTTCTTTTCTTGCCGGTGTTTGCTTTCATCGCTGTGCTTGTAAAGTTGTCGTCACCAGGACCCGTGTTGTTCAAGCAGGTGCGGGTCGGGCATCTGATGAAGCCCTTCACGATGTACAAGTTTCGCTCAATGCATGCCACGGCAGATCATCGGGTTCATCATGACTATGTGAGCTGGTTCATCACCACGAGCAACCAAGCTCAGTCGGAACAGAACCTGGATATCTTCAAGCTCACGAATGATACCAGGATCACAGCCATCGGTCGGTTGCTCCGCAGAACTAGTCTCGATGAGCTGCCTCAAATCTGGAATGTTCTGATGGGGGACATGTCTTTAGTAGGTCCACGGCCACCTCTTCTGTATGAGCTACAGCAATACAAGCCCTGGCACCGAGGCCGTGTCTTAGAGGCCAAGCCGGGCATGACCGGTCTCTGGCAGGTCGTTGGTCGGAGCCGAACAACCTTTGACGAAATGGTACGGTTGGACCTGCGTTACGCGAGAACACAATCGTTGTGGATTGATATCATGATCTTGCTCGCCACTCCCAAGGCGGTTATTTCCGGCAAAGGAGCGTGCTAGTGATTTTGACTTGATCTATCCTCGGTCAACTTTCCATGTCTTACAGACAGCCCACCGAACAATTTTGAGATACCGTTGTGATCTCGTTCATGATCTCGTTCAGAGGTACGATGAGGAGAAATCACATCAATGCAATGTCATCCATGAGGTTCAGGGGACAGGTTCTGTCGGTCTCCTTACTGAATTCGGGCGCTTACTTCATTCGAAGCGCAACTCTCACCAACCGAATTGTACGCCGTTACGACAAAATAGTATGTCGTGTCACCGCTCAGATTGCTTACCATGGATGTTGTCAATAACCCAACGTCGGCCACTTGTTGGTAGCTGTTGGAGCGAGATCCGATGTACAACCGATATCCAAGAGTGCCATTGCTGGCATTCCACTTCAGCGTAACCGAAGAATCACTCCTGTCCTCGCTGTCTATGGAGGGACCTACGAGAACACGTATAGAAATGAAGAACCCCGCCCTTCCAGGCGGGGTCTCCTTACAATTCAAGCTGCGCTTGACCCGTCTCCTGCTCGCCTTGGTGCTGCACATAGTGCCGAATCGTGGCCTCGTTGATGCCCACCGTGGAGGCGAAAAATCCTCGTGCCCAGACCCCGCCACCATCCCAGTACACTTTGCTCAGCACGTGCGGGAATTTCTCTTTCAGCTGCCGACTGGTGATGCTTTTCAAGGTCTCCACCACCCTTGAGACCGCGTACTTCGGCGGAATCACCATGTGCAGATGAACATGGTCCCGTTCCACCCCAATCTCCTCCAGAAACCAATCGGGGTGAAATTCCCGCACTGTCCGAAGGACCTTCTTGAGATATTCTGCTATTCCGGGCACGAGGACTTTCCGCCGGTACCGTGTCACCCATACCAAATGGTACTGGGTCTTGTAGACCACATGAGCCTGTCGATGGAGTTTCATCAACGGCCATCATCGCACCAGGCGAGCAACAGACGGCGCCCTGCTCTCACCCCCACCCTCCCAGGTGGGGAACTCACGCGCAATTAGATGTGCTGATGGACATGGCCGCGGCGCTGGGGGTGACCAATACGAGTAGACTTACAGTATCGCTAGCGCAAGCCGCTGACCAGGTGCATCGTTCTGCGACAGTCCCGTCTTGATAAACGAGAGACATCCCCGCCCGATCAGGGAATTGTCATATGTGTGCTTATGGCACTGGCGAGAATCGAACAGGCGATAGGAGATGTGTGTCGTGAATAACGCTCGCCTTCAAGAAAACATCAATGAGTCTCTTGGCTGAAGCCAACCTGCAATTCTGGGAAGAATTCTTGGTGCACATCGTCCAAGTCGGCGCTCGAGGGTTCTCTCTTGAATGAGACTTGGCAGACTGCCAGTCGACTTGACCGTAACACTATGGACGACCAGGAGTGGCAATTCCAATCGGAGCCTGTGGAGCGGTCGAGAACGTGGCGGGAGTGGTAGGGACCAGAACGCCACCGGCTCCAATCGTGAAACCGGATACACTGGTTGACCCTGAATTCGCGACATAGAGGAATTGCCCGTCTGGATTAATCGTAATCCCGACCGGCGCGGACGCCGCTCCCGTCGTAAAACTCGCCGGAGACGTCGGTGTTAATAATCCTCCCGCTCCAATGGTAAAAGCTGCCACCTCGTTCATGCCACTATTCGTGACATACAGGAACGATCCATTGGGCGAAATTGTCAGCCTCTGAGGGCTCGATCCCAGCGCTCCAGTGGAGAACGTCGGAGGGACTGTTGGGGTCAGCACGCCTCCCACTCCAATGGAAAAGACGGCAATGGCATTCGTTCCACTGTTTGCAACATACAGAAATAGACCATTCGGCGAAATGGCAAGCCCCTCGGGGCTCGGAGAGCCGGCACCAGTTGAAAAGGTCGCCGGACTGGTCGCGGTCAACACGCCATTGGCTCCGATGGTGAAACCCGATACGTTGTGCGTACCGGAGTTTGCGATGTAGAGAAATTGTCCATTCGGTGATACAGCCAGACCTCGCGCTAATGTCCCACTCGTTGGAAACGTTGCTGGTGAAGTTGGAGCCAGTACACCACCCGATCCGATCGAAAAACCGGCAACGGTATTTGAGGCACTATTGGCGACATAGACAAATGCTCCGTTTGGCGTGATCGTTATCCCACGAGGAGAGGATCCTACACCGGTGGAAAACGTTGCTGGTGCAGTCGGAGTGAGGTTTCCTGTGGTTGCGTTGATCATGAAAGCCGAGACATTGGCGGAACTCTGGTTTGACGAGTAGAGGAATTGACCGTTAGGGGAAATGGCAGCCCATTCGGCGCTTGTCCCTCCAGTAGAAAAACTTGCAGGAGTTGTTGCTGTCAGGACCCCGCCGGCCCCTATTCTGAAACCTGAGAGGGTGTTCGAACCATCATTGGCTGTATAGAGGATGGCGGAAGTCGATCCTGTTCCCTCGAACCCTCCCCCTCCCCCTCCTCCATCCGGACATCCGGCAAGTATGAGGACTATCGGCGATGCGAGAAGTGGGAGCATCATTCTTGTCATGATGGATGGTCCTCCTGGCTCAAATGTATCACCGCAACAACCCTTAGCCAAACGAACCACACTTTCTTGACCTCGTCGGAATCACGTCTAAGTCGGGCTTCGGTTCGAAGCACGGAAGGCGATGGAATCACAGGGTGATTTATCCACACGCTCAAAGAGCAACTGTCGCGGGTGACAACGCTCCCGACGGTCGACGAATGGTGGGACGCGCTCCCGGCTTGGCTCGTCACGTACAACGAGCATTGGCTGGTCGACCGCCATGGATTTTCGGCGGGGGCCCAGAGTGTCCCAGCAAAATGGGAAGCGGCATCATTGTGGCCTGGACTTGCCAAGGCTTGGCGGTATACTTTTTTAATATGAAACCTAGACACCTTATCACTGTAGTGATGGCCTATTGTTTAGTCATGTTTCTGCACGTGCCGACCATATCGGCTACTGATTTGGTGCGCGAAGAACCAATCCCCATCCAAACGATTATCACAAACCCTCAAACCTTCAATATGCGGGCAGTACGACTCCAAGGAATCATTAAAACGTTACAAGTGTTTCCAGGCGGGGATACTTGTCGCGTACACGGGCAATACGCTGGGTATGCGTTCATCCTCACCGACCCCACCGGTGAACTCTCCATTTTTGACCTTGTGACCTGTCACGGTCCTGGGAGACCGAGGTTTCGCGCAGGGAAACCTCGGATGACGGACTTTGCTGTGGGCGACAGTGTTGAAGTCGTTGTTTATGTCTCCGTCAGCTACTCTCCTGATTTTGCCCTCCATACCGTACAGGGAGCACTCCGGTGGGTTGGACGAATGCCTCCCCTAAGTGATGCCTCTTCAGGCACGACCCCCTGACTTTCCGATATCTCCACATGAGTCTATGGCCTCCTCTACTTCCTCACGGTCGGTGATCAATACGAACTTCTCACGGCTTGGCAAGAGCACACATATTTCATCCCCTGAGAAACGATCATAATTCCGGACTTGTTGAATCGTATGCTCTTCTTCGAAGAGATAGGTTTTGGATGTCTGTGAAACATCATGGATGATCGTGATTCCACTGCCCGTACCATTCCTAAAAGCAACCACGATTTCTAGGCCTGGTTGGCCATCCGTATCGGCGAACAGATGGATTTCCCCCATTCTCCATCTGGAATCGCTGTAGGTTGTCAATTCGTTTTCGCGGTCTCGGAGGATACAGACGCATATGAGCTGATCGTTCGCGTCCCGACTTTCAAAAATGACTTCCTTCCCAAGCGCTCCATCTGTATCGACAACTTCTTTGATCTGTATGGTTGCCCAGGACTGATCCGCATATTCCCTCACCGTCCGATCACGATCACGGATGAGACATAAACAGCGTAATGTTCCCTCCTCAGTTTTTACCTGGACAAGAACCTCATCTCCATCTATCGCGTCCGTATTCGCCAGAGTTGTGCCGTCAACCGAACTCCACCCAAGACCACGGTAGAATGCGATCGATGTGGTTTTGTCATGAACGACACAAACACACGCAAGCAACCCTTCATGCGTATGGGCTAACACAACGATTTCCAACCCGGGCTCGCCGTCAGTATCTTGTACCGCAATGAGTTCCACGTTGTGCCAAGCGCTATGCTGGTAGACGCGTTTGTCCCTCGTATCAAGCGTCGTGACGCAAATCTTGTTGAACTCACAAATGGATATCTCTTCTTGCAGACCGTCATCGTTTGTTTCTCCGATGAACAAAGAAAACGCTGGAGGCGTCTGATTGGCTACAAGGAGGTCGGTGAGATCGTTTGTATCAGTACGAGGATTTGGCAACGTTGCGTCATTGGTTGAAGCAGATGAGATTGCAGTGACGGCGGGAGACTCCAATGAGGACTGCGGATCCTGGGTGCACGCGGCTTGGATGAACGACAAGCAGAGCACCATACACCAGGCCACTGACCTTATTGGAAGACCGAGTGGTTGCATAAACTCTCCTTATTCGGTCTCGTATAACTACTTATTCTGGGCAGTCCACAAACGACTGCCCCGCTTTCCGTCTACAGTTTCAGGCAGATCTACTGCTCATTTTGGGTGTGTCCATAACGCGATGCGTTCAGATTACCACTGCCGATGAGTGCACCAGTACCTGAACGAAGTTCCCATGTCCCAGGACTCACGGTTCCTCCCGTTATCAAGACATTACCGGTATTCGTTTGTAATTCGGCTTGATGTCCGTCACGGCCAACCCACAGGTTCCCATTGGAAACAAGAGCCCCCGTGCTACTTCGGATCTCCCATGTCCCAGGGCTCCACGATCCGCCAACGATAAGGACGTTCCCGTTCAGGAGTTTGGTGCACGTGGAACCATCTCGAGAGGCCCAAGTATAATTGGCACTAATCAAAGTCATGCTGCTATTTCGAAGTTCCCAGCTGATATACCCTGGACCACCACCAACTAAGAGCATATTGCCATTATTCAATTGAACGGAACAGTGACCGGAGCGGCCAGACCACAGATAAATACCCGTAGTGCTAGTGCCGGATACAAGACTCCCGTTTGTACCTCGAATTTCCCACGTTCCTGATGAGCCATAACCACCAGTAATCAGGACGTTTCCGTTAGAAAGCACCGAGGCACTGTGACCGTATCTGCTTGTCCAAAGCGTTCCCTGGCTGACGAAGCCACCGGCGCCGTTACGGATTTCCCAGGTTGCAGGAGAAGCGCCTCCTCCTACGATGAGCACATTGCCATTACCGAGCAAGGAACAAGTAAAAGCCCAATCTCTCGTTGTCCATAATGTTCCGTTACTGACATGGCCTCCTGTTGCATTTCGAATTTCCCACGTCCCTCCAGATGCAGATCCTCCAGCAAGAAACGTGTTTCCGTTAGGGAGTAGGACTGCGCAATGACTTATTCGTGTCGCCCACAAGGTGCCTGAGTTGAGGAACCCTCCGCTGGCACTACGCCTCTCCCAGGACCCCGCTGTAGTGCCCCCGCCTGCAATTAAGTTATTCCCTGCCAATGCAAAAGAACTGCCCCCAAACAACACGAAAACCATCGCAGACCACAACAAATAGTACCGACGCATGCGACACCTCCTGTGTAGTGAACACTCATTCGAACGGCTCGACTGACGTCCTGGGTATCTGCTTCGCCGCAACCTCCTTTCGAAAAGAATTTCTCTGATCAACCAAGTCTTCTACTCGTTGCGTGACGCTCACCGGACCGGTCGGGGCTCCACTCGGCACCGTGGCGGTCATAGCGGTCGTCGACGCTGTGAGCACGGTCGCGGTGTTGAACTTCACAGTATTGGAGGCGGAGGGGCGCACTGAACCCTGTGCCGTAGATAGTAACCGTCGTTCCAATGGGACTTGCTGACAGGGTGAACGGCAGGACTGCAAGTGTGGAGGACGGTCGCAGAGTGATCCCAGTCAGATTCCCCACGCTGCCATAAGCATTGATCGCGTGGTCACTCGCGGGATCGATGACAGCGCGCGGGCGGCTCGCGTTATCGTAGACGTAGCTGGTATCGGCAGCGAGGCTCGGGAAGACCAGGAGGAGCGCCAGCGCGATGGCGAGCGAGAAGACCGCGATGTGGCTCGTGCTCCACCACCCAAGGAAGAACAGAGTCACGTTCATCGGAACTCCGATCGGTCGCGTTTTGTGCAGCAGCAGGTTATTTACCTAGGACACCCTCTTTTCATGTAATGGTCTACTTATCTCTGTCCGAGCGCAATACCAGAAGATGGCCTTAGCCATGAGAGGGGGTGGCGGGCCATATAGCTCTATGGACGAGGCGTTGAAGGACGATGGTATAGACGTCCCAAATCTGCGTCACTGCATCTTCCGCCCCCTCGAGCAGTCGCTGCACTTCCTCCACATAAATCTCCGTCGTCGCATAATGCTGATGCCGCATCATCTTTTGCATCCGCGTCGGGTTGGCATCATTGGGGAGGGCAACGGTCGGAGTGGAATGGCGGAGACTATGCACCAGAATGCCGGATTTCTATACCCCCACCAAGAGTAGTTCTTCGGTATCGAGTGGCCACTAACCGGTGCTCGAACGCCGTCGGCCCTCGAGCCGGCGGCGGCCGTCTTCACTCCCACGTCCAGACCGGATGGATGAGACTTTGGATGTGCATGCGGTGCACGGGCCCAAAGTAGCGCGCATCGAAGGAACGGCTATTGGTGTCCGACATCAACATGAGTTCCGAAGCAGCCAGCTCATGATCGGTCATCCGGAACCGTGGAAGCGGTCGTCCCATTGAATCTTCCTCAAACGGCTGACTTGCTGGAACGAACGTCCCGTTGATCAAGACCCCTTCATCCGTCACGCTCACCACATCGTTGTGGGTAGCCAAGACCTTTTTCATCATGTTGCCGTATCCGCCGGGACAGAATCCCGATCCGATGTAGCCCCGCTCCTTTGCCAGGTCAAACTCCGACCGCTCCGGAGGACACCACAACACATAGGCTCCGTTCACAATCGGATCGGTCGACATCCGATAGAGCCCAAGGGGAATACTGCGCGTGGTGTTCAGACGAAGACCGGATTGATGAGCCAGGACGAGGCCGACTGCGAGACAGAGCCCCACAATCACGAGTGGATGGCGTAAACAGTTCCACCCTGTCGTCATAGCTCGATCTTCACGGCTGGTGGGACGTCCAGCGCACAGAGAGTGTCGCTCGTCGCCGGCGGTGGAATGGCGGCGCGAGCCGCAAAGGTCGGATCGTGAAAAAAGAGCGGCTGCCGACCGTAGATGGCCGGACAGCCCGCAACATAAATCACCATGTCCCCGGCTTTCATGATCTGCCCTTGCGCGTCTTTCTTCGGCCCCGGCATCCGGAGACATTCATCGGGTGTGAGCAACGGCCGTTGTATCTCGTGGTGCGAGCGGGATTCCTGCGCATCTAATGTGCTCATGCGGCGTCGACTCACCGTCAGTTTTTCGTGAACGACGGTCGTCTGTCCGGTCAGACGGGACAGATGTTCCGCCGTTTCGAGGCGATTCGGTGGAAACGCATTCTGGATATGGCAGTTGGAGCTAATGGCTTCATCCGCCCCGTACCCGGTCTCACGGCTCCTGAGTTGGTTGATGTCCTGGCAGATCAAATAGAACTTCAGGCCATATCCCGCCATGAACGCGAGGGATTCTTGAAAGATCTCGAGTTTGCCGAGACTCGGAAACTCATCCAGCATGCCAAGCAACCGATGAGCATAAGGAGGTGTCGTCGTGAGCTGAGGTGGTGCGGATCGAATCCCGAGGCGCTCAAGCAGGCCCAGGAACCCGGATGGTCGAACCGTCTCGCGATGAACGGCAATCGTGTCGGTGAGTAAACGCATGGCCATGGCCACGAAGACACGAATTAACGGGCGCAACCGGGCCTTGTCGTTCGGCTTGGTGACGAGATAGAGACTCACCGGATTTGGATGGTGCATGAGATCTCGAATCTTGAATTCTGAGGCGCTGACGTTGTGGGCGACGAGGGGATCACGATACAGCGCGAGGTAGGATTTCGCAGACGAGAGGACCGAGCCTGCTTCCTCCTCCGGTCGATCCATCATGTCTCGAGCGGCGGCACCCACCACCGGATGCACCTGCCCGTTCACGTGACTATAGGTCGTCATCTCTTTCCACAGCTCGGCGATGGGCCGTTTGGGATCGGCCAACATCCGATCGACAGCGGGTAAGGAGGTGGTCGTGCCGTCCTGTCGGGCTTGGTAGAGCGCGTGCAGCATGACGCCCACCAGCAACGCTTGGCTCGTCTTCTGCCAATGAGATTCCAGCCCACGTCCATCTGGATCGACGAGGATCGTGGCCAGATTCTGGACGTCGGCCACTTCATGTTCGGTGCCGAGTCGGACTTCGTCCAGCGGATTCCACCGCACCGTGCCCTGTGCGGCGGCTGGTTCGAATCGCAAGACTTTATTCTGTGCGTGGTGCTGTCGCCATCCGGCGGTGAGTTCCCACAACTCCCCTTTCAAATCGGCAATAATGGCGCTATGCGGCCAGGACAACAGCGTCGGAATGACTAACCCCACTCCTTTACCGGATCGGGTCGGCGCATAGGTCAACACATGCTCCGGCCCACTATGGCGCAAGTAGTGCAGCGTGCCCTTCGCATCCAGCCAACCCCCTACATACACGCCATCGGTTGAATGGCGCGGCGTGCCGTTCAGCCAATCGAAGAACGTTCGAGATCGAGGCAGCAACGTCGCAGCTTCAAGATCCTCTCGGTTGGCCCAGCGTGCCGAGCCGTGCAGGAATGGATTGGGTCGAGGCCGTGACGCCTGGACGGTGCGCGCGATGGCAAGACACAGGAGCCCACTCGCTGCCACGATCATGCCGAATCCTCCGGCCTGCCGGAGCTGCAGCGGATAGTCGGTTATCCAACGGGAGGCCCATTCAAGAATGGCCCAGGGCTTGTACAGTCCACCGAATTGGTCCCCTAACACGTCCTGATAGTTGAAGGTAGCGGCAAAGAACTGTGTGGCCGACTGCAATCCAACGACGAGGGAGGCACAGGCCAACAAGGGAATTACCAGGCCTGGTTTGGGGTGTGGAGCTCGAACTTGAGGACCCACCGCATTGTTGTAGGTGCTGCTCATCGCCTGTGTCCTCTCCCATGCCTGATCACGCCTGAGGCATTCAGATGAAACGTGCGCCCTCGTGTGAACGACGTGAGTCGTTTGTAGGTCGCCTCATCAATGGAGAGCACCAAGAGTTCGTCCTGTCGATGGACCAACGCGAAATACTTGCCTTCGACCTTCTCCACCGAACCGAATCGAACTATCCCCTGGTCGCGTGCCTCGAAGCGTCTGATGGCCGGGGTCCGAATGATCTGTAACCGTTTTCGTTCCTGTTCCGCAATATGGCGGACAACGGCATCACTCGGCGCGATGAGTGGTGACGGGGTCTCCTGTGTGGATGGACTGTGCGAGTCCCGCGCGTACCGTTGGCGCTGGTGCTCCAGTGTCGGATCATCAAAGCGAATGGTGAGATGGGAACGAGCGGCCACCTGTGCCACACGAGCTTTAAACGCATCGGAGCCCGACACCGCAATCGTGGTCCCGTACTTTTGTACGGCGAGCCGGAGGGCGGCGTCGATCCCGTCATTCGTCACTTCACGCGAAACCTGGAGGCGGGTGCCGTCATCGCGGACGGCCGAGAGTCCGACCCGATAAATGATGGTGCCCTGTTTGGTGATGTAATCCTGCTTCGCGCCCACGACCGTGTTCACCAGTCTGGTGCCAACCGCCACAATGGTGTCACCGCTCAGACCGCGTGCGGCCTCTTGAGCCCGTAACGCATGCAGGGCTTCCGGGTCGCCGGCGAGCGCCTGCTGTCGCAACCAATCAGCCCACGTCAGTCTCTGATAGCGTGCCGTGATGGCCACACAGTCCCGTCGATGTCGATCGACAATCTGACGGAGATCGGATCGAAGCGTCTGCGACACCTTCGCGTAGAGCAGTTTCTTCGTGATCCGTCCCCGCATGGTGAGTTTGATGGTGTCTCGTTTCATCTGTCCGGCTCGCTTCACCGCATCAATAGAGTGAGCTTTGCGAGTCCGCGCCACCTGCATCGCGACCGCTCGTGCTTGAGCTCGTGCGAGGCGGTCTTGTTGATATCGCTCATAGAGCGCACGAGTATCCATGCGGCTGCGAACCGGCTTCGGTTCGTAGCGGCGTGTGGGCTTCGCGGTCTGCACGACACCGGGTGGTTGAAACCGACCGAGACGGCGTTCGAGGGACATCTTGGAGAGATCCCGCGCCACTGAACTGGCCCGAACAAAGGTCCCCTGCCCGTCCGTGATGACGAGCCCTTGTCCGCGTGGTTGGATCGCGAGCCCATGGTGATGAAGCACCTGATGCAATTCTGACCATGAGTGCGCGGACCGAAGTTCACCAAGACAGTCTCGTTGCATCCAGCCGATCAGGCTTTCGGTGCCCGCCTGCCGCTCCATATCTGATGCTCGATTCTCCCCGCCGGTTTTCCGGACCTGATGATTGTCTTGCTCGAGATGAAAGACTTCCTCCAAACTGTCGCACAGTTCGCCAAAGGCCCGATAGGCTTTGTACGGCTCATGCAGGGTGTACCGCGTCGGATGGATTTTATTGATGGCCAGATGCAGATGCACGTTGTTGGTGTCATGGTGCAGGACGCTCACCCGCTGATGCTCGCCGAACCCCAATCGTTGACAGACTCGGGCTTCGATCGCACGCAGAGTCTCCGCCGAGGGCCGCTCCCCAGGCCGGAAACTCACGATGAGATGATAGGTCTTATCCGACTGCGCCCTGGTGTTGAGCGATTGGGTATTCAGCATTTCAAGTGACGCGGCGTCGGGCCGGTCGCTGTGGCAATTGCTCACCGTGATCTCCCCGACCCGTTCCTGTCTGCCTTGGGTGTTCGTCAGATAGTCGACGAGGGAAACCACATTGCTCTTTCGCAGAGTTCGCATCGGCACATGTTTGATAATCATGAGCGGTCAGCCTTCGGTGAACTCGTGCGTGGGCTCGTGCCTGGACTCGTGATGGGGTCGGCCTGTGGCCGAAGGACCTTCTGCATCAGCGCGAGCATCTGATCTTGCGTCCCGTCGATCTTCTTCAACGTCTCGCGGATGGTGCGGGCATCGATCCCTCCGACGGACTGCTCCTTCGAGAGCCAGAGCTTCAAGAGTCCGCCGAGTCGTCCCAGATCCCCATTGATTTTGACCAACTCCTCTATTTGATGATGGTCCACGATGCTGCGGATGGGATAGCCCATGCCGACGCGCAAGAGATAGGACGACTTACTCAGTCCGGTCGAGCGAGCTTGCTGCTCGATGGTCTCCCGCTCCTCCGGAAAACAATAGACCTTGATCGGCTGGTAATCTTTGCGATTCTTGGGATCTCGCTTATTCATCCATCTCCTCCGCCGACTCCGCAGGATAGTCCCCCGTTGAGCGCGCAGGCGC
>JAHBWQ010000103.1 GCA_019636915.1 Nitrospira sp.
ACCTTTCCGATGTTCGCCAAGATCGACGTCAACGGCACAAACGCACATCCCCTCTACCAATACTTAAAAGCGGAGAAGCCCGGGATTCTCGGTACCGAGGCGATCAAATGGAACTTCACCAAATTCCTCATCGGTTCCGACGGCGCGGTCCTGAGACGCTATGCGCCGAGTGATAAGCCGGAGATGATTGAAGCCGACCTGGCCACGAGGCTCTAGCCGACTGGGAACGGTGACAAGCGAAGTCTTTACCTGCTTGGAAATTCAGAATGTCCTCGTTTTATCTTCCCCTTTCCGGATCTCTTCCGATGCCGACTCCATAACAATGTGAGCGAGAACGCGTCTAGCCGACTAAGTGCGCGGCTGTTGAAGGGGATCTTCCCACCGGAGATTGGGGAAGCGGGCGAAGTCGCGCTCGGTAGAGCAAAGAGTCAGGCCATGCTCGATGGCCAAGGCTGCCAGATGCGCATCGGGCACCAGGTTTGAGCGTCCAAGGGTATCCGTAAGGAAAGAGCCAAGGATCTCTCGATGGCGTTCCGTTGGTTGTGGAATCCAGGCGACAGGGCAGGTCAGCCAATCGTCGACCTGCTTCCAGGCCTTTGAGATCGGTTGCGGATGCTCAAAGATGCGCGGGTTTGAGACCAGGCGGACGAAACTGAGTAACGTCGGCCATGGCAATCCCACCGGGGTCGGTCCATTCAAGCGGGAATCAAGCCAGCTGCGTGCGGCGTGATGCTGAGTCAGGGACGTGACGTGTGCGTAGACGAGCAGATTCGCGTCGACCAGAATCATCGAAAGGCTTCGTCTTCAGCCGTGGCCAGCACGTCGGCCACATCATCCAAGCTGCCGACAAGGCAGCGCCCCAGCGAAATACCTTTGGTCCGGAAGGGCTTCTTGGGCCGTGCCGGTGGTCCCAGGAGATCTTTAAGCCCCTGGCGCATCGCATCATTGACCACGGTCTTGAGGCTGGCTTTGCGGACTTTCTGCGCCCGCTTCAACAGTGCGGCCACATCGTTGTCCAGGCTAAGCGTCGTTCGCATGCATCACGGCATAAGATTCATGATGTCATGATGTCAATAAGAAGGATGAATGGGGGCAAGCTGAGGGCAGGCAGAACGATTGGGTTGTTGAACCGGCCTGAGTTGGGGCATGTGGCGGATAGAGATTTCAGCCTTCGGATCCGTGGAGCGTGCGGTGTAGTCGTCGGCATCATGGAAGATCGTCGCCCGCTGATTGTCGAGGACAATGGCATTACACGATACAAGATCTGACCTTAATTTTGCCTAGATCTACATGGACCAACCTTAGGCTCTCGGAGCGATCAGAAGTATAACCAGTTCACTTTTCCAAATTGATCTTTTGAAAAAGCATCAGGCACATACTCTCGTAGTACTATCTCTTCTTCGTGCAAGCCTATCTTCAGCACCCTGAAGGCTTGAATCCATTCGCCGTTCACCTTCCGCAGTTTTAGATGCTGATGGTATTCTTGATACGGAGTGGAGATATCTATTTGGTAGGTAATTTGGTCTCTGTCAGGAAGAGTCCAAGGCTCAAGCATCACTGTTCCAGTTAAACCTAATATAGGAAGGTGAAGGTGTTTGGTTAACCTTTGAACCTTTTTAAATTCAGCTGAGGATATTGTTCTTGCATTTTCTTTTCCTTTTGGTAGGTCGGGGATCTCAGCACTATAGCGTTCCCAATCAACAATTCTTACATGGATATTTTGGAGCGGAGACTTTCCAACTAAAGTCATAGCAACATGCGGTCTGGCAGGAGCGTCTGACATGAAGAAAAATGACACGAAACAAAAGCTGTCTCCTCCAGAGAGTGCCTCTCGTATCGTCTGCATCTCCTTCAAATCGGTTTCTGATCTAGGTTGTGGAGTAGCAGGGAAGGGGTTCTCTTTGTGGAACTTGATCGCGTCTTCTGCCGTAGGATTTGTTCTGTTGTAAAACCTAGCTACTTTCCAGGCATGAGCTATTTGTTCTTCACTTTTCAGTTCCCCTCTATCTCTGGCGGCACAGATAAGGGCATCCGTAGTTTGATCATCCCTTACACTCTGACTAATTCCTGAAATTATCTGCGGGTCGGACTTGATACTGATTTCGCCAACGGTTACTAACTGACCGAATTTTAATGAGCCAGCCCTTGCATCCAAGCCTACCGCCTTAAAGGTGGTGGCCGGTATCTCCGGGCAGTTGGGCGTTATTTTGACCATCTGAACTTCATGCGCACAGCTAGTGAAAGTCAACACAAAGAGAAGGACGATCAATCCATGACGCATTTGACCACCATCTCGAATAGATTTGATTGCCCGTGTTTCTATTCTATCCAGTTATACCCAGAAGGATCAGAGCCGACTGTACGCAAGGTATTGAATAAGGTCAAGCTTCGCGCTCGTTGACTTGCAGCAGGCGGCGCCGACAGTGCCGAAAGCAGCTTGAGATTTTCTGATGGACAGTATTAGATAGCGGGAGTAGAATCCGGTCCGTTAGAAGCACCCGAGATGTTCGCCTGCCAGCGAAACATCTCAGGGCTCTGACGGTCCTCCGAGAAATACTCGGTCGGACATCCCTTAAAGGGGGTCTACTGTCTTCTCATCGTGCCTCCTCCCCTTGGTTGACCTCAGGCCGCGTCCAACAAGACAACGGTCTGGGGTCTTCGCGTTCGCTTCCATAAATAGCATCGATTTCGCACGGTACCGGGAAAAGGAATCGGTGTCAACCTTAACGACATCGAATCTTGTAGACGGTATTTCTCTCAACGACGCCCACACTACGCGAGGTTTTGAGAAAGGTCAACGAATCCATTTGCCCTCAGATCTTTATTCATTCAAGTACATTTGTCCTCAATAACTAAGATCAGCAGGCATTAACCTCCAGCCATTTGAACCCTGGTGTGATGCAGGCTCGAAAGTAGATGCCTTCAACCTACAGTCAGGTGGGTCTGGAGGTGGAGTTATTGTCAAGTCTGGTGTTCAGCAGAAAAACAAATGGGGTCGAGTCTTGTTTCTTGTATTTGTGTCAGTGGTCTCTCACTGACTGCTCTGGTTGTTATCGCGAACCTGACATCCGAATGATTATTGAGATGGCTCTCCGAGTTGCCTGTACAGATCGCCTCCGACAACTCAAAACCAACAGCGAGTCACTGGTTCGCAGCAATGGCCAGGCAGAATCCCAGCACATGGAGGAGAGCTTCGAGGCTTCGGAATTCTGGATTGCCTCGTTCTGAGAGCATTTTGTAAAGGCTCTCACGGTTGAGCTTCCCGTTTTCCGCGAGCTGCGCGACACCCCCTTGCGTCTCGGCGACATTTCGCAATGCCATCAGAAATAGCTCCGGATTGTTCTCCTCTAATGCAGCATTCAAATATGCTTCAGCTTCTCCGGGATCTCGCAAGCTCTCGATGAGGTCTGGTTGATAAGCTGTGCTCCTCTTCATGATTGCGAGGTGGAGTGTGCTCTCTTGTCCCGGGTTAAGCCGGTGCTAACGCACTGGTGACACGCCTGACCTTGATCTTCCCAGCCCGTTTTCCCACCTGGGCAAGGTCATAGGCAGCCTGGCATCCGCAACCATGTTTCGGCACCGCCACCAAAGGCTTTCTCCAACCGGATGGCAATCTCGGCGGAAATCCCAGCTTTGCCGCTGACCAAGTTATTCATGGCCTGTCGAGTGACACCCAGGACCTTGGCACCTTCCGCGATCGAGAGTCCCAGTGGTTCAAGACAATCAAACTGGACTGATAGGCCAGGGTGGGGCGGGTTTTTCATGCGCATTGGCTGCTCCGACGACGGCATTAAGTAACCAACAAAACTTCGATATTGTATGCGTTTCTCATTCTTGGGTCTATGGTCTCCCAGACGAAGTAACTCTGATTCACTACACTGTTCTTCGTTTATCTCTCTCTAAAGAGTGGTCAGATGGTCCTTTACTGCGCGCAGTGAGGGACCACTGTTTCATCGTGGGGCCTCAGCGAGCACAGAGGACTATCTGGCCCGTCTCTTCCGAGGGCGCGCGTTCGGGGAGCACAGGACTACCCTGAGTGACCTTCCATCCTCTCCATCCCTTGCGTTTCCTTCTTCAGCCCCCGTACAACATCCTTTATGAAGCCTAACTCATTGGCTTTCCAGTTAGTTTGAACCAGTTTGAGGGAAGGACCAAGCCTGCGTGACGATCGAAATTCGAAAGGCGACGGGTATCTACGGTGCCTTTGAGGCCACCTCGATGGAAGAGGCTAACCTTCTTCACACCATGACTGAAGCTGATCGAGGGGAGACCGTCAGTGCAGCTGATCTCCTGAAACAGATTCGACGGCCTTAATCCGTCCATTCTCTTTCTCCACTTTCCAGACTGTCAGAGTACAGCTATAATACTCACCATGGAGTCCACCAAATACATCTATTGGCAGGATGAAGGCCAGTGGCTTGGTTACCTACAGGACTACCCCGATTATTGGACACAAGGGGAGTCACTTGAAGACCTGCAAGCCCATCTTCGCGATTTGTACCTCGATCTCACCAGCGGCGAAATCCCTGGAGTTCGGAAGCTCGCTGAGCTGACTTTCCAGTGAAGCGTAAAGACCTCATTCGACAGCTCGAATCCAGCGGTTGTGTGCTTGTGCGCCATGGCGGGAAACACGATTGGTATCACAATCCTGTTACCAAGGTTTCTCAGCCAGTTCCCCGCCACGCTGAGATCAACGAACATCTTGCGAAGCGCATTCTCAAGATCATGAGCAATCCCTGATATTCTTCCGGTCACTCTCACGCCCTTGCATATCAAACTTCCGTCCTCGTAGAATAGATTTCCATCATAACCTGTTGGGATTCTGATTGTTTCCCTCGTTTCACAGCTGGGTGAATAGAGGATCAGCTTAGTATGAAAGTCGAATATTCAAAGGGCAACCGCGCGTCCAAGGAGCTGATCCTTCTCAATCGCCAGCAGCTTGAAGCGACCAGCGGTCGGAAGATGAAAGTCATGCTGATCTTCCCGCCCGATTGGTTTCCATCGGAACCCTATCTTTCACTCCCATCTCTCACCGCTGTTCTCCGCCAAGCCGGCCATTCAGTTATTCAAAAGGACATCAACTGTGAGATGTGGGATTGGTACTTCAGCGAGGACTTTTTGAAAAAGGTCCTGCGTCGGGTGCCACAGCAACTTGACCGTCTCCGGAAGCTTGCAAGGAAGCGAGAGCTGAGTGAATCTGAGATGGATGTGCAGCTGGCGCTCTGCGATGTGACCCGTCCTCGAATGGAAAAGTTGATCAAAGACGCAGAAGAGGCAAAGCGCACCATAAGAAGTGAAGAGTTCTATGATATTGATAAGTTAGAATGGTCGCTTCAAGTCTTTCGTGAAGTAATGTCGGTGGTCTCGCTGGTCTATTTCCCTGCGCGGATTTGCATGCCGCCGATGGAGACGGACCTCTCGTACAAGGTCTATGTCTCGTCGGAAGTCATGGATGCGGTGAATGATACACAGGTGAATATCTACCGCGATGTGTTCGACCATCTGGTGAAGCCGGCGATTGAGCATGAGCAGCCGGACGTGATCGGCATTTCGATCGTCCTGCAACAGCAGATGTTCTCGACCATGACGTTCTGCGCCCTCATCAAGCAGCATTTTCCTCATATTCATGTCACGATCGGTGGCAATACCGTGACGCGACTGCGCGATGTGTTGCCCCAGTCGCCGTTGTTTCAATACTTCGACAGTGCGGTGGTCTATGAAGGGGAGACGGCGTTTGTGCAACTGGTGTCGGCGGTGGGGGCAAAGCGCAGTCTGGCTGAAGTCCCTAACACGCTCTACAAGGATGGGACCGGGGTCCATACGTCACCGACGAGCTATGCCGAAGATCTCGCGACCCTGCCGCCGCCGGATTTCGATGGCTTACTGCTGGAGAAATATTTTGTTCCGACGAGGATTCTGCCCTATCTGGCGACGCGCGGGTGCTACTGGGGGCGCTGCGAGTTTTGCGATCACGGCGAAGGCTACACGGCCGGCTATCGGTCCAAAAAGATCCAGGATGCCCTTACGGATATCAAGTATCTTCGTGACAAATATGGCGCGACGCATTTTCATTTTACCGACGAGTCCTATCCGCCGGCTCTGTTCCGCAAGCTCACGCGTGGGTTGATTGACAGCCAGATGGGCATCACCTGGACAACGCACATGCGGTTTGAGAAGAGTTTGCTTGAGGAAACCGTCTGGCAGGATGCGAAGAAGTCCGGCTGTAAGTATCTCCATTTCGGCTATGAATCAGGCGTGGAGCGAGTGCTGCAACTGATGGACAAAGCTACGACAGCGGAGGTGATGACGAAGCATCTCAAGCTGACGGCAGAGGCGGGGATCTGGAACCACTGCATGGGCTTCTTTGGTTTCCCTGGTGAGACGAAAGAAGAGGCCTGGCAGTCGGTGCAGTTTCTTGAGCAGAATAAAGACCATGTGCATTCGCTCGGGTTCGGGACCTTCGATCTTGGACGGCACAATCCGGTGGCGAAGCATCCTGAGAAGTGGGGCGTGACGGCCTACAAAAATCCCGAGTGGGATTTGGCCCTCGATTATTACTACACCGTGAAAAACGGGATGAGCATCGAGGAGGCGGAGCGAGTATTCGAACAATTCGAACGGAACCACAATCCGGGTTGGGATCTGCGGCTTTACACGCGCGAATATATCTTTCTCTACATTTCAAGATTTGGTTTAGGTAAGTTGTCAGATATACAGTATGGGTCGGTGAAAACTGTCGGCGTGACGACGACGCTAGCAGGAAAAATGTAGGGTGGTCAGTTGCGGGTTTCGTGTTCCGAGTTTCGGATTGAAATTGGAGCATTTGGTCAACTCGTAAAATGCGAAACACAACACTCGTAACTCGAAACAACGCAAGCATAACAATGCCTACACTGGTTCAAATAGACGGTCTCGCTCCATTGGCCAAAGCCGATCGGAAAAAGTCCAAAGTCATGCTGCTCTTCCCGCCTGAGTGGGTGCCGACGGCTCCGTACCTTGCGCTACCTTCTCTGACTGCCGTACTGCGCGAAGCAGGGCATACGGTCATCCAGCGCGATATCAATATTGGGATGTGGGACCACTTCTTCAGCATGGAGTTCTTGATCTGGGTGAAGGCTCGGTTGGGGATGCAGCTGAAGATGCTCCAAGCGAAAGAGAAGTCCGGTGCTCTTACTGAACGGGAGACGAACCAACTGGCTGTCGTCGAGCAGGCCTATGCACGCGACCTGTTCGATCTTGCGGATCGGGCTGAAGACGCCAAGCAAATCGTCCGTGGCGAGCGGTTCTACGATGCGGATTTGTTGGAAGGGGCCCTTAATACCTTCCGTGAGACGATGGTGTACATCTCCGCTGCCTATTATCCCGCATCGCTCGTCTTTTATCCGATGGAAAGTAACCTCGGCTATCGACCCGGCGTTTCGAAGGAAGTGTTCGCCTGTTTGGAAGACGAGCAGGTGAATGTCTATCGGGATCTCTGCAACCAGCTGGTCCTCCCGGAAGTGGCTAAAGAGCAGCCTGATGTCATCGGTATCTCCATCGGCACGCAGATGCAGTTGTTGGCCGGGCTCACGTTTGCCAAGTTGATCAAGGAATCATTCCCGCGTATCCATGTCGTGGTCGGTGGCAATGTCATCACACGTCTTCAAGAAGACCTGTTGTACCACGAGCGATTCTTTACAGAGGTGTTCGACTCCGCGATTCTCTATGAAGGCGAGCATGCACTGCTCTGGCTGATCGAGGCGTTGAATGGACAGCGACCTCTTGCGTCCGTGCCTAACTTAATCTATCGGGATGCAGCAGGCCTTCATCGCAATCCCGAGGTTTATACGGAGAAGACGACGGCGCTTCCTCTTCCAGATTTTGATGGAATGCCGCTGGATCGATATTTCGTTCCTGAGCTGATCATTCCCTATCTCGCGACACGTGGCTGTTATTGGGGACGTTGTACATTCTGCGACCACGGCCAAGGCTACTTCGATCAGTATCGTGGCATGCCGGCTCAGCTGGTCGTCGATCAGATCAAGGCGCTACGGGATAAGTACCGCTGCCGACACTTTTTGTTCAGTGACGAATCCTACCCACCGGCGCTCTTCAAGAAAGTCTCCCAACTCTTGGTCGACCAACAAGTCAGGATCAAGTGGACGACACTCATTCGATTCGAAGAGACTCTGCAAGACCAGGCCATGTGGGACCTTGCGGCCAAAGCCGGCTGCTGCACGCTCTATTATGGGATGGAGTCGGCGAACGAACGAGTATTGAACCTCATGGACAAGCATGCCAAGAAGAGCGTGATCCAGCGCAATCTTCAGATGGCAGCCCAATCGGGGATTTGGAACCATGTAATGGCCTTCTACGGGTTCCCAGGTGAAACGTTCGAGGAGGCGATGGAAACTCGCCAGTTTGTCCTGGAGAATCAGCCGGTGATTCACTCACTGGAACTGTTCTACTTTGTCGCCTATCGCCATACGCCGATGGTGCGTCATCCTGAGAAATTTGGGATTACGATCCACAAACAGGAAGAGTACGATCTCCCACTCGATTACTATTACACCTTGAATGACCCCAGTACCTTGTCTTGTCTCGATGCGATGCAACTCTGCGAAGAATTCTACAAACAGGATTTTCACCCCTGGGCCGTACGGGTGAACTCACGCGAGCATGTCTTTCTCTACATTTCAAAATTCGGAACCAACCAGTTGCCGCAGATCTACGCGCAGCAGACGCAACCGGTGGGATCAGTAGACGGGGTTTCCGGCTTGATTACCTGGCCAGTCGCACAGTCACAGGGCGATGAAGGGATGTCGCGTGTGACCAGTCACGAGGCGAATTAGTCAGTGATGCGCGTGATGTGGCGTGTGAGACGAGAATCTGTCTGCCGATTTCCCGACGCCTATTGGTCGGAGTCGTCCGGGATGAACACCGTGGAAATCAACGCGTAGGCGGCCTCAACAGTTCTGGTCATTTCTTCTGCTTTCCGAAACTCTTGTGTATATTGACTAGGATTGTTGGTGAGGCCTGCATAGCGGGCTGGGTTCCAGGTATAAAGCTGGACACGCTTGGCCCGTTCAAGGTCTGCTACCGTGAAGGGGTGAATGAGGCCCAATACGTCTAAGGCATGGGCGATGTCTTGCTCAGTGATTGAATCCATCGGCGGAGTGTGCCAAAGCAGGTATATTCTGTCAATCATAGTGCCGATAATTACGGAAAGAACTAGGCTCTCGGTGTGATCGAGATGACTTCAGGAGGGGGCATGGCCGAACAACGAACACTCAAGTTCTATCAAGCAGACGTGTTTACCGCTCAACCGTTCGGTGGGAACCCTGTTGCGGTGTTTCCTGATGCCGAAGGGCTCACGGATGATGAACTCCAACAGATCGCTCGAGAGATGAACCTCTCGGAAACGGTGTTTGTGTTTCCACCGTCAGATCCTGCTGCAGTGGCACGATTGCGCATCTTTACTCCAGCACAGGAGATCCCCTTTGCGGGCCATCCGGTGCTGGGAACGTTTTATATACTGGCTCATCTGAAACGGATAGCGCTGACGGAAGGTGTCACCTGTCTCATGCAGGAATGCAATATCGGCGTATTTCCCGTTGAAGTGCACAGTGAGCAGGCACGAGTGGTACGCGTCGTCATGTCTCAACCCAAGCCGGAGTTTCTCGATCCTATCACGGCGGTTGACGAGGTCTATTCGATCGGTCAGGCCCTCGGTTTACCAAAACCCGGAGTTGTCGAAACCAACTGGGAACTTCAGGTCGTCTCCACGGGCTTGCCGGTGTTGATCGTTCCGGTGAGGACCCTCACGGCTGTACGCTCGATCATCCCGGACGCATCCGCGATCACCGCTATCTGCGAACGATTTGGCGCCAACGGGATCATGGTCTTCACGACTGTGACGGTCGAATCGTTCGCCTCAGTCCATGCACGGATGTTTGCACCGAAAATCGGCATCTTGGAGGATCCTGCAACAGGGAGTGCGGCTGGTGCTTTGGGAGCCTACTTGGTTCACCACGGGATTGCTGACGTCGGACCCACTACGGATATTCTCATCGAGCAAGGCTACGAGATTGACCGGCCTTCACGGATTCTCGTCCAGGTGGAGTCTGACGACGATGTCATTCAAGGCGTGAAGGTCGGTGGGCATTGTGTGATGGTCATTGAAGGCACGCTCAGGTTCTAACAAGGCACTGAGTGTCCCGTGGATTCTTCTGCTTCAGTTTTCTGACACCGACATTGTTCAGGTCTGACGGCGCTCTCGTGTCGCTCTTCAGCAACATTCGACTTGATGGCTTCACGTATCGCGATGCGTGAAATCCACTCTTCCTCTCGCGTTTTGAGCTCCCCACATATTCTGTGCTACCATGGCCGAAAGCAACCTGAACGTAGCCGGCGTTCATTCCTCGTAACCTCATCCGTCAATCAAGGAGGAAGTCATGTCCACAGTCGCACAGATTATGACCAAACGCCCTAAATCGATCGGGCTTAAGGCATCCATTGCGAGTGCCGCCAAAACGATGCGTCAGGCACGGGTCGGATCGTTGTTCATCAAGAAAGGAAAGCAGTTCGTTGGGATCGTGACGGATACCGATATTGTGAGGCGGGCTGTCGCATCCGGAAAGCCCTTGGGGAGACTGACTGTCGAAAAAATTATGACGGCTCCGGTGTGCACGATCGAGGGAAGTGAGTCTATCGATGACGCACAGGCTATGATGGCTGACCTCGGGGTACGCCATCTTGGCGTGACCAAGAACGGCGAGCTCATCGGCGTGATTTCTGTACGTGACGTGTTGTCGTTTTATAAACGATACGCGCAGTCAAAAATCTCCACTGAGCTATCATACGAGGAGCCCAAAATCACACAGGACTAGAAAAGTGTTGAGTGCTGGGATATGAGTGCTGAGCGATTTCAATAGACAAGCATATTGCCTGCAAGATTGAGCAGCTCATTTTGCGAGCTGCTGCACCACGTGGCCGAGTTCCGGCAAGATAAGCTTTTCCATGGCCATGCGAACGGCATTTTCAGAACCAGGGACAGAAAAGAGGACCCGTCCTTTGACAACGCCGGCGGTAGCTCGGCTCATGATGGCAGGCGACCCTATTTCTTGGTAGGTCAACAGCCGAAAGAGTTCTCCGAATCCCGGCAGTCGCTTCTCTAACATCGCATCGACAGCTTCGAATGTGGTGTCCCGCCTCGAAACCCCCGTCCCTCCGTTGATGATCAGCGCTTGAACGGCCTCGTTGGTCACGGTCCGAGCGATCCAGAGTTGGATCTGTGCTGGATCATCCTTCACGAGATGATATCCGACAACTGTATGGCCCTGGTCTTTGAGGAGCTTTTGAATCAGCTGGCCGCTGTTGTCTGTATCGGCTGTACGGGTATCACTGCAGGTAATAATCATGCACCCAATCGAGCGAGGTGCGTGGGCCTTATGTTCGTGAACCGTCGGTGCCGTCATTATAGAAGATCCGTCATGTTTTTACTTACCACTTGCAACAGTTCCGTGTCTTCAGTTTCTGCTGATCGTTATTTCCACACTGCATCGGGGTTGAGTTTAGCAGCTGGTGTGCCCTTCGTCACGTGTTCATCGAGAATCGTGGCGACATCCGCTTCTGTGACTTTGGAGTACCAAGTGTTATCGGGGTAGACAACCACCGTCGGTCCCTGTTCGCAAGGCCCAAGGCAGCCGGTGGCACTTACCAAGACCTGCCCTGGCGGAACAGCGCGCTGCATCAAGCCCATATTGAAAGCCATGAGCAGTTGAGCTGCTCCAGCTGATCCACATGATGGCTTTGGATGGCCAGGGGGGCGAGAATTGGTACAGACAAGAATGTGATATTTTGGTTTTGGCATAGTCTCCTCAATGTATGCTGAGCCACCCGCTGTCACGGCTCAGCCGCTGGCTCAAACCTAAGATCCATCTGTGGTTGATAAGGGAATGCTTTGGGCTGTAGAGTCCTGTGTTACCTCGGCCTATATGACTCCCATTCCTGGATGACACTGTCTGGAAACTTCCACTGTTTGAGCCCTTTGAGTACCCAATCGAGGTAATGATCTTTTGGCCTAAACTTCCCGATTGGGTTGGCGGCATAGGTGGTGACCAGCTCTTTTTCTCCTGCCTCAGTTAAGACCGTCACCTGGAGATGGCGGTAGGCGCCCTGAGGCACATCTTGCTCAAACTGATCCATGCTTTTCACATCTTCATCCGTTAACTCGAACACACCGCCCCAGGCTTGTTCACCCTGCGAAGGAACAATACTGGCAAGTCCGCAGCGCCATTGCGACGACCATCGACAAAACCTGACGGTATGATCCGACAGAGCAGCACGGTACAGAAACTTATGTTCCGGAGCCCGTCGCTGAAGTTGTGATGGATTGAGGAGATCGCCGTACAAAAAGAATTTCATACCCTCTACTCATACTGTCCGAACTCTGATGGATCCGAAACGTACTTGTAGCACATCAGCTTTTCATCAGACAAGCAGGTTGCATCGCCATCCGCACTCTGGTTGGATTGACAGGACATTCCGGATGTTCCTAAGATGCAAGGCAGCGAAGGATTTTCCAGCACTGAACCTTTACACATGGCTAGCAGCGTAACTTCTTTACGATCGTTCGGCACCCAGGTCATCCAGTATGCTGTCATGGCGGTCTTGCTGCTTGGCGGACTGTACTATGCGTGGGTGACGTTGCCATCGACGACTCCATCGAAAACGACGCGAGAGGCTGAAGCCTTGGCCCTCGTACAGAATCATCCGGCTATCGGATTTCCCTCGATTTTAGACGCCATGAATGAGCACGTTCGTAGCATGAAAGCACGTGGGCAGGGCGTGCGGCTTGGCGAATGGCGCGTGAAACAAGTCGAAGGGCAGATCTATGAGATTCGTGTGCAACTCCGCGATCAGAGTGTGCGCGGCCAATGGTTCGAGCGGGAATTTATTTGGCATGCCCATCTTGATCTCAAGAAGGTGAATGCTGCCTCCTTACCGGCTGATGGCGTGACCCCCAAACCCCCGGATACTGACCCACAGTCACTCCCCCCCTTTCCCCCTCCATCATAGGCCCCACTCGAGGTTGCGTCCCCCATTGGATGTGTTCAGACCTGGCTTTGCGTGGGGGGTAATGAGAATTTGACTGGGTTTATGAGGTTCGGAGACTCTCGTTATCTCGGTAAGAGAGTGGGGAGGCTGGTAGAGGACTCTGTGTCAGGAACGGTTCTCATTCTTCTTACATCGCCGGTCCAAATGAATGTCACGACCGAGTTGTGATTGGGTTAGTCAGCCTTTTCTCGGTTATACCAAATCCCACCCGCAATCAAGGCGAGGATCAGCGCTTGCGGCACAAGGCTTTGCACGGTCGGGTGAATACCCAAGAGCGGCAGTGAGAAAAAACGAACATTCGTCACATCGAGCACACCTGCCGCTTGGAGTGCTGTGATGCCGTTCCCAACAAAGATGACGGCCATCACAGCCAACAAGCTTGAAGCGACGGTGAAGAATGGACCGATCGGCAGACGCACGCTGTAGCGAAGAATCGTCCCGCCAATCAGCAGCAACAGTACCGATGCTGCCCCGATGCCCCACACAACGGCATTCTGTCCTCTCGCCCCGGCCTGTGACCATAACGTCTCATAGAACAGAATCACTTCGAATAGTTCGCGGTACACCACGAGGAAGGAGAGGCCAGCCATCGTCCAGAGCGTCCGTGTGGCCAGTGCGCTATTGAGTTGTTCGCGGACATACCGGTTCCAGGCTTGCGCGTTCGAGCGGCTGTGTAACCACCACCCCACGTAGAGCAGCATGCCGGCAGCCAGCAGAGCTGTAAGGCCTTCCGTCAACTCACGGTTCGCACCAGAAATGCTGAGCAGATAGCGCGCAAGACTCCAGGTTACAGCCCCGAGTACCATCGCTCCAATCCAACCGAGGTGGATGTAGGGGAGGGCGTCACGTCGGCCTGTCCTCACGACAAAGGCGACAATGGTGGAAATAATTAAGATCGACTCCAGGCCTTCACGTAGCAAGATCACCAGGGAACTCACGAATGCGGTATTCGGTGATAGGGTGCTGCTGGAGAGCCTCTCTGCAGCTCGATCAAGTAATGCCGTGATCTTCCTCGCCTGTACGGTGACGGCTTCAGATGTGCGACCTTCGGAGATGGCCGTACGAAGGGCCATCATCTCGCGTTCTATTTCCACACGCAGCGATGGATCCACGTTGTTGAGGGCGGACTCTACCAGTTCAACCCCCTCAAGATAGGCGGCGATCGCGAGGCGTCGGGCCTCTTCCTGATTCCCACCGGCATAGGCCAACGCAGTCTCCTCAACCTTCATGCGCGAAAAGGCCAATGGCTCGTGCGCTGCAGTTTGTAGGGCCTGTGGCCGTTGCGTGAGATAAGCACGCACGGCGTCGAGTGACGAGCCGGCAGGAGCTTGTTGACCTGGTGCTGTCGTCACGAAGGCGCGTAAGGTTGAGAATTCTGCTTGTCCCTGTCCTTGCCGCCAAAGTTCCTCGCCCGTTGTCACGACAATCGGATCGGTGCGCAGGCCGGCGATAAAAAAGGCCAACGCCCAACGATCCGCTTCAGACAGATCGTTGAAGGCGCGCATTGGGGTACCCCGTACGCCAAGCGTAATCGTGTTATATAACCCATACAGGCTACGCTGGCGCATACGGAGTTCATCGTGAAAGTTTCGGGGAGCCGGATCCATCCCTTTGGCCAATGGCCCATCTCCCTTGCCCTGTTGCCCATGGCACCCGGCACAGTGCTGTGCAAACAACTTCTCACCCTGTCGAGAATCTGGAGCCTGGCGCGGCGCCACACTCAGTTTCCAAGTTTGGATGACATGGACGAGCAACTGATGAGCGAGTGCGGAAATCTCGCTGCCTGACGCCTTCTCCTCAATGCGTGTCAGTAGCTCACGAGCCTGCTGCACTAATAGGTCCCGCTCAGACACCGCGGGCAACTGGCCAAGAAGTGTGATGGCCTGGGCGGCAAAGTCCCGTTGTTCTGCGTACTCATCCTGTTTGATCACCTGACCGTTCTGTACGGACTCAGGATAGTCGACGCTGACATAGTCGAGCATATGGACGATGGCTTGTGCCTTGTCGTCGTCGGTCGCGTCCGCCAATGCGAGGCCGTGGGGGCTTATTGCCAATAACACAATGGTCAGCCCCCAGCGGAATGCATCG
>JAHBWQ010000104.1 GCA_019636915.1 Nitrospira sp.
GGTAACATTGAGGAAGCCGACAGGGCGCTGGATATCGCCTACGTGGATAATGGAGTAGCCTCCATTAGAGATCTCACCAGTGGCTGTGGTGTTTTACCCGGTATGATCCAAGATTAAGTCTAGGTTGAAAAAGATCATGAACCGAGTATAGAAGGGTAGAGGGGAGAAGAACTCTATGGCGGAGGCAACCCAGAAGCCGGTCCATCCTGGAGACGTGCTGAACGAGGTGTACATGAAATCCTTTGATCCGCCACTCACTGTGAGCGATGTGGCACATTCCATCGATGTCCCAGCCCAAGAACTTACTCGTTTTCTAGTCGGGAAACGGCCGATCACCAGGACGCTCGCAACCAGACTAGCCTTGAGATTCAGGACAACGACTACGTACTGGATCGGGCTGCAGGCATCGTATGATCGATCTCAAGCCGCCAAACTCTTCAGGGTTCTGCTTCAAAACACCGAGCGCCCGCGTCTGTAGGCGCTCAAATCTCCTGTGAAACTGATCGTTGTGTCCTGTAGAAGCTCGATAGCAATCATAGCCGCGCTTGTGAGTGGACAAAGAACTCGAGGGTTCCTGCGGTGTCCAGCCATGCTGGCTGTTATGCGTTTTGTATGGCCAACGTCTTGGCGTAAGCGGGCTCTCAGACCCCGCTTACGTTCCTCTGTTCATCTCAAGTCATTCCAAACTACCCCACTCTGTGTCGGTCGGTGATCGCCCAGCTTCTGGATTTCGAATAATCCAACGGTAGGGACTGTTCCGTCTGCAAAGACCGGGGGCGTTCTTTCCCCTCCAGCCTGGTTTGTTACGCATTATTAAGAACCATGAGACTCGGTTGTAACGAAAGGCTGGGAGAGTAACCCTGTGGAATTCGTGCGGGCGGTGTGGAGGAAGACTGCAGCTTCAGTCACCCGCTCAATCGGTTCACTCTAACCAGGGGATCAGCGTGCTGAAGAACTCTCGGGAAAAACTCAACGGCATTCATCATCCGCCTGTACCGGTACGCAGGGCTGCTCGATCGCTGCTGCTCGTGTCTTCCGGTGTGGTGCGGTCATGTCTAAGGGAGACACTCATGATCAAAATCAAAAGAAAGATTTCCAAGTGGAGTCTGCTGGCAGCAAAAGCAGGTCTTGCCGCTTCCATTCTCATGGGCTCAGCGGGGCTCAGCCAAGCGGATGAGTTCGAAGGGTTCAGTGGATTAGATTTTGGATCAATCGTGCAGGGCGGTCTGGAACGATCGTCCCGAATTTGGTTTGGCGTCGATCGGCCGCTCAAAGAATCGGCACCTCCTACGACGGGGGCCTACCGCTCAGCGACACAGCCTGCTTCCGCCCAGGTCTTACTCGCCGACGGCTTGAAGGCGGAGTATGTCACACGCAGTGCGGCCAATAATGCCGACATGTTTGCGTTTTGGCCATCGGATGAAAGCCCCACCCATCTCATCTTCTGCATTGAGGGAGGACGCCAAGATCTCGGTACCTTCCTGCCGGGTGGACTGATCAAGAAGTTCAACCCCGGTGTCCAACGGATCAAGCTATCGGACGGATCGGTTGAAACCATTCTCCGTGGCACGACCTCCTGCGACGGGATTCGTCGAACCGCGTGGCAGACAATCCTGGCAACCGAAGAAACCAGCGACGGCGGCGCGTATGAAATCATCAATCCGTTGAACGTCACGAATCACACCATCACGGATCGCACGTTGGGGGCCGTGATGGACGAAAATGGTATGCCGTCCACGTCAATCACGAAGCGGACGGCGTTGCCCAAGATTGCGTTTGAAGGACTCGGCATCACACCTGAAGGCGTCGTATATTCAGGAGATGAACTTCGTCCCGGAACGCCGATCAACGCCGATGGGGGAGCGATGTTCAAATTCATTCCGGCGAATCCTCGAACCACCAGCGATCCGATCGGCAACCTTTCGGAGTCTCCCCTGGCCGCCGGCAACGTGTACGCGTTGCAGGTCTCCTGCCAAACCACCTCTCAGCAATTCGGACAAGGGTGTGAGATCGGGAACGGAGCCTGGATCGGCGTCAGTGCCGCGAATGCGAGGACGGATGCCAATGCTGCCGGTGCGACTGGATACTACCGCCCGGAGGATCTTGAATTGGACAACATGTTTGCCGGGCCCGGAGCTCGTTTCTGCTGGACCGACACCGGTCTCGCGGACGGCGGTAACTATGGTGAAGTGCTCTGTGCGGTTGATTCAGCCCCGCTCGTGGCGAATGCTGCTCAACGAACGGTGATCGTGAACCGCTTTGTCGAGGGCGACTCAGATTTCAACCAACCCGACAATTTTGCATTTCAGCCGAAGACCGGTAATCACTATGTGATCGAAGATAACCCGAACGGAGACATTTTTGCCTGTTTGCCGGATGGGAAGGACCGAGACATCAAGACAGACGGCTGTGTGAAGATCCTTTCAGTCAAGGATTCCTCGGCAGAGCCGACCGGCTTCAAGTTCTCGGCTGATGGGAGGACGGCCTATCTCTCGATTCAACATAGCGATGATACCACTATGTCGAAGGCGGACGACTACGCCACCGACGATATCATTAAGATTACCGGGTTCAAGATCCCGTTTCGATTCCAACAGTAGGATCGAGGACAGGGAAATATTTCCTGGTGATGTACTGGCGTGCGCTCCCCAAAGGGCGCACGCTCCCTGTGCCAACGATCCTTCCTCAGCCGGGTACCCCGTTCCCCTTAGCATGCATATAGGCACTGCCGAGGGCGGGGCTTTCAAAGATTCGGTGGGCACTCGTCAAAATAAATCAGAGTAAAACTAGGAGATAGAAGTGGGAAACGTGATCCCGTTTGGCCCCCCATGAGGCCAAACAGGATATTTCAGGGGACAGTCTAGCGAAGCGGGTTCGAGGCGGATCTGTTCCACTTGCGGCTTTCGTAAACCGGTGTGCGGGCTCGGCCGTCAGGGCGGTATCGTGGGCGTCGACGATTGCTGACAATAACCTGGTCGGTAACGTCTCCGCAACTGATGCAACGCAGAGTCCAGGCTCTGCTTCCTCCTTCAGCGATGAGTTCCGGTACTTTCATGCCGGTACAACGTACGCATTCCATAGTGTCCTCCTTAATCTTGCCGACTACAATGCTGAGTGAGTGCGCCTGACCAAGCGGATTGCTGCGTGGGCGGGAGATCGAGGTACTCGTAGAATTGCACCACCAACGAAGAATGCGCGAGAGAGAATTGGCCCTCGATTCGTCGTCGGATCTGCTCTGCCCCGACGCTGCTCGATATCGTGGACTGTTTGGGGATTCGTGCTCAGTAACAGTACACCGAATACGAGATCCTGTAACAACCATCCTATCTGGTCCGTTCGGCGAAGCGATTCCCGTACAACTGACACCAGCGTTTTTCTGATCGATTGATTCATTGTGAACCGCACCCATCTTGCGTGGAGAGCTGACAGAGCACCACATGAAAGGCATGCCTGGATTGCCGGCACCTTCGATGCTTGAAATCCAACAACGAGTGAAAGGTATGCTCGTCGTATTCAGTGTGAAGATCCCTTGCCGTATTCAATATGGTTCGCATCATAGAGGTCGATATTCCTGCCAATCCTGCAAGGTCCGTCACGTCTCGAACCGACTTAATTTCTGGATGCGCGAATCTCTGCCAGAGTCAGGCAGGGAACGCAGTAGCGGGCGTCGGGCTGAACCGCCAAACGTTCGTACGGAATTGCTTTACGACACCGCCGACAACAACCATAGTGTTTGGTCCGCAATAACAGTAGCGCGCGCTCAATGCGCTTGAGCTTTGCGATCACTCGCATCTTGACTCGGAGCGCAAGATCTTGTGCGAGATCATTGGTGACTTGGTCTGCTCTGTCTGCACAGGGTTCCTGCTCATCCGGCATGCCGAACGAGAGGTTCCAATCGGCCAACAGCGAGACACGTTGTCGAGTGAGTTCCGCTCTGAGCCGTGCACGCTTCGATGTGGGGTGGACGACGAGCGAGACCGATGCTGTCCTTCGTGACCGTCTGAGCATGGGTTGTGATGGCGCTGTAGGTGTCATGGCGTTGTCCTCCTTGCCCCTACTCATACTCCTGCACGCGTAACCCAGCATCAGGAAGTGGTCAATTTTGTGTAACAGTCGCGGCAAGGCTTTGTGTGACGGATATATCGGCGGGGTAGACACCGGGTAAGGGGGACGATGCTTCACCTGCAGGGAGAGGATTCCCATCGCTTTGAGAGAAGCTCGTGGTCAAAGTAGACTCGGTACCCCACACATCGAGAGTTTCCTGCTAAGAATTCATATTCCCAAACCTCGCCGCCGGAGGGCAATTTCCTGAGGCGCTGCGGATAGCCGAATTGGCGGGTCAACTCAGACTGGGTGAGGTGCCCGATGCTGTTTTCGAAGGTTTCAACCCGAGGTTCATGAACGCAGGATAAAAGGGACAACCATCCAAGCGCAAAGACCAAGAACCAGAGAGACATCGTCCTTGTAGAAGTTGCCAAGAGAGCACCGGCCCGACGTATAGCCTTAGAGGTGATCTGATAGTTTATATCCGAGCGACTTGATCGAAATGATTGACTCGCTCAGGAGCGGCACTTTCAATTTCAATCGGCGCACATGCACGTCAACCGTGCGAGTCGTCCCATAGTAGTTATAGCCCCAGACTGAATTCAGGAGCATGTCTCGTGTGAGTACTCGCCCAGGGTTTCGCAGTAAGTGTTCGAGCAGCCCGAATTCTTTTGCAGTCAACGAAACCTCTTTCCCCTTTACTCTGACCTCGTGCTTCGTCAGGTCCATGTGTAAAGAGCCGTAGGTCAAAGCGGTTGGGCTTTGGTCGGTTGTCCGTTCCAGTCGTCTAAATAGTGCTTTGACCCGGGCCACAAGTGCTTTGGGGCTGAAGGGCTTGGTCACGTAATCATCGGCCCCCAGTTCCAGCCCGACGATGGTGTCGGATTCTTCGTTCTTCGCCGTCAACATAATGATCGGCAACAAGGCCGTCTCCGGTTTATTGCGGAGGACTTTGCACAGTTCCAGACCATCCATCTCAGGAAGCATCAAATCCAGGACCATGAGATCGGGGTGTTCGGTGGCGACCATCTTTTGTGCTGTGAGGCCCGTCTCCGCCATGCTGGTACGGAATCCATCCTTCTCAAGATAGAGTTTGACCAGCTGTGCGATCTCCGGTTCGTCTTCGACGATCAAAATGGTCTTTGGACGTGATGATGCCATGAATAAGTCCTCTCACAGAGCTTCTGGCTCCTCACACTCGCGCGGATACGCAGCATACGCTTCTGATGTTACGGAATTGTTAAGGGCGGGACAGGTCGCGCAGGTCAAGCATGGTGTGGCTCTTAACGGCTATGGGGCAGATCGGCCGGTTGTTCACATTTGCGGACCCAATAGGGTTTTCATCTCGGCTTCGGCTAATTCAATGGCCCCGCGAGGCATGTAGTGGAGGCCATCGAGGAGCAGTTCTGACAATCGGTTGGACGGCGCGCCGTTCCATCCTCGTTCATCCATTAATCGTCGCGAATTAATCACCAGCACGGCGGGGTCCGAGGTAGCGATGGCGCGCAGTGCTCCCGGATATCGAGCATATTCCGCTTCCTGCGCCGGACTTAAACCTTGGCGATAGGGATCGCTCATGAGAATGACGGGGAGGTCCGGGCGGCCTGCCCACGAACGGATTCGAGCGATCATCTGTTCTGTGTCAATCCGGTACATTTCTGCGGTGGCGCCCTCGCCGGCATCGTTGGCGCCGAAATGAAGGATCACCGCGTCGAACCCCATGGCACGAAACAATTGCGCCGCTGCGCGGTAAGTGTTGAGAAACTCCTTAGTTGACAGTCCGCCGGCACTGAGATCCTGAATGACGAGGCCCTGCGGGCACTGGTCGCTCTTCAACCGGGCACCGATGATGTCCGTTACCGCCGAAGTCAGAGTGCCGAGTAGTTCCAGCTGGAGGTGTCGTTTGCCGTTGAACGGCAGTGGGGCCGTTGTGAATGACTTGACGATAAATGTTGCATCCGCCAGCGAGAGAGGCGCCGTTTCTTCGATTGTCGCCGCTGCGGAATAACTGGGCACTGAATCCGACGGTCGTGCCTTATAGAGAATACCCCCGGACTGCGGATGTGCCGCGGCAAAAATTTCCGCCCGAACAGAACCCTGGGTGCAGAAATATTGAGTGGTAGTCGGAATTTCCGCTGCCGGATTGACGCTGCGGGCATCAGGTTGGAGCACCATGAGTTGGCCGTACCACTGTCCGTTCACTGATTGAGGACCGGCCGGTGCAGCGTGGGCAGCGGCATGGATTCCGGGTAAGAGATGGTCCACGGCAATGCGAGTCGGCGAAGCCCCAGGGCTGGCAGCGCTACCGCTGAGCAGCCAATCTCCATAGGGCTGGCCATCACCATAAGAAAAATAGCCGCTCATAACGGTTTCAGGCACATTGTGGTATCGTTTCCAGGCTTCGTATTGGAGGCGTGGCACATAGACATCGCCTCTCCCTTCCGGGGAGGTTTCTTGCGAATCGCCTATCAAGGCAAGCCGAACGGTGCGCGTCTGTGCCTGTGCCCAAAGGCCGGAGAACAGAGCCGGTGATTGGGTGTAGGAATGTTCGACTTGGTCAAAAGGTAAGGGTGTGGCCGGCGACGGGGGTGGCGGGGGTGGAACAACCGGCGGCGATCCGGTTTGTGATCCGTTCTTCTTTCCATGCCGCGCGATCATCTCTTCAACTGTGACGATCTCGATCTTCCCTTCATTTCGTAGCTTGACCAGATGGTCGGCAATCGCAGGGAAGTCCTGATCATAGCGCTGCCACTCTAACCCAAGTTGCTCACCGTATTTCACGGCATGGTCGATTGCCGCGATGACTTCTTCCACTGAGCGAGCGTCACCGGAGACAGACCAGAGGTTGTAGGGGTTAGTGAGACCACCATAGAGTGACCGTCCGGTATTGTCAGAAAAACTATTGCCGCTGTAGGCGGCAACGACATCGCGCTTGGCCAGTTCGGCATCAAGCGCGGCATTGTGCTTGGCGTCTTCATAGCACCAGAAGATTGGGTGTCGGTATCCGAGGCGGTGGAGGTCAGCGAGGTGTCTATCCATATCGGCGGCGGCACTCTCAAGTGTGTGGAAATCTATGTAGTTGAGCCCCTCCGTCGACTCCCCGCCAATGGTCCATCCTGCCGCCACCATCTCCTGCAACTGTGTATTGGTGAATCCTCCTTCCAACACTACGCGTCCGGGATCCTTGAGACTTTCCGTGACCGGGCAATAGGAGCCGATGAAATTTCGCTTTTTGGCTTCGGGGAACAGATGGGTATAAACACTGGCGAAGTTGTTCTCTCCCCAGATGTTGATATGGGGTTTTGCATAATAGCCATGCATGAAATCGCTGAAGTAGTACGTTCCTGACTTATTGGGCAAGACATCGATGGCAATTCGGAAGGTCGTAAAAACCTGGGTCATCGCTGCATCGCCGACATTGTTGACCTGGTCGCCTGCTTGCCACGTGATGGGATTCCATCCGTCCATCATTCGTTGTCCGATGAGGTTCCTCCACCAGTGGAAGATGAAATATTGAGAGAAGCTGGGGTTTGTTGCGACCTCCATGGTCATGGCCGTCGAGACTTCGATTGACGGCTGATACCAGAAGAACCCGAAATTGCCGAGTCCCTGAAGCGGACGATCTTCCATATCGACCACGATCTGGATTTTCCCGCCGCTAGCTCCGCCGGTGCAAACCGCCTTGATATAGTGGACGGTCGTGTTTCCCCCAAACGGTGCATGCGGAGGCAACGTGTTGTGGTCATTCACCTGACTCAGATCACAGCTCGCCGTGCCGCTCGTGAGTCTCGGCCAATTACTGATCGATTCACGCCCTTGTGTTGGGCTCGACCCGTCAGACCGCCAGAGGACTTGATGGGGGGTGACGAAGGAGCTGGCTGGTTGGCCACCACTCGCCGGTTGAGCGGTCGGTGTTAGATTCTCCTGTCCACTGCATGAGAGGAGACTACTAATGATCAGGGAGGCGACAGCCATCCGCTGGGTTGTATGTCGTTTGGTGCCGTACCCGTACATGACCTACCTCATTGACAGGATTTTCAGTCCCAGAATGATCAACCGTCGTTTTTCGTATCACATGGCTAATCAAAAATCTTCCAAGCGGCCCAGCATTAACGATTTGTTAACACAGATTTGAGCAGCCTGTATCCAGGACGTGAACGGTACAGGGTACAGTGCACGCTATCCGAGTGGAGGTTGGTCCTGTCATGTGCGGAATCGCCGGTATCGTCAGCGCACAACCCATGACGTCACTGCAGCAGGAGCGGCTGTTGTACATGAGCGACGCGATGGTTCACCGAGGGCCGGACGGGGCCGGATCTTTACTTGGATCTCACGTCTCTCTGGCCATGCGTCGCTTGAGCATCATCGATCTGTCCGGTGGCTGGCAGCCCTTGTACAACGAGGACAAATCACTCGTATTGATTGCGAACGGAGAAATCTACAATTTTGTGGAACTCCGGTCTCAGTTGGAATCACAAGGGCATCGCTTCCGGTCACGCAGTGATGTCGAGGTGATCGTTCATCTGTATGAAGAGTACAGCGAACGGTGCGTCGATTATCTTCGTGGCATGTTCGCCTTTGCTTTGTGGGATGAACGGCGAAAGAATCTATTCCTTGCCCGGGATCGGATGGGTGAAAAGCCCCTGTATCTCTTCGAACAGGCCGACACGCTCTACTTTGCCTCGGAACTCAAAGCCCTGCTTCGCACGGGTGTCGTCGACTTTCAACTCGATCGTGCGGCGGTCTACCAATATTTCCACTTTCAGTACGTGCCCGAGCCGATGACCATGATCAAAGGTGTCCGCAAGCTTTCTGCCGGGACGACACTGACGATCTCCCCGCAACCGTGGTCGTTGAGAGAGTCCCGGTATTGGAGCATGGACGATGCGCCTCGGCTGGACAACGACCCGGTCTCGACCATTCGAACCGAATTAGAACGGGTGAGCGAACTGATCGTGCGGTCCGATGTGCCGGTAGGTGTGGCCCTCAGCGGAGGGTTGGATTCAAGCGCCTTGGCGGCATTGGTTGCCAGAGCGTACCCGGGACGACTGACTGCGTTCACGGTCGGATACGAGGGGCGTCCGAGGTTCGACGAACGCCGGGAAGCCAACGCCATAGCAGACTACCTGTCGATTCCTCTCCATGAGGTTGAGATCAAGACGGAGGACATGGTCAATGCCTTTCCTTCGCTGGTCTGGCAGACGGATGATCCGATCGCCGACATTGCCAGCTACGGGTACAGCGCCGTTATGAGTGCTGCGCACCAACATGGTGTTCCAGTTATGCTCTCGGGGCAAGGGGGGGACGAGCTCTTTTGGGGGTATCCATGGGTGACCGATGCGCTCGGACAGACAATGAGAAAGGCCTGTTGGCAGTCGGAGGCGCGACCGAAGTTCGGTCAGTATGTCAGCCTGAAGTGCCCATCGGTGAGGTCACGGTGGGATTTGTTCGACTGGTGCCGATCGGGAGCGGGACTGCGATCTTCGTATCTCGAATATCTGCGGGATTTACAGAGCCCTCGTGAACGCATCGTCTTCCACGAACAGTCACCCTTATTTCGGACAATCCGGGATTCGGTCCCGTCGATCTTGACGGAGGAGTTCCTTGATTCCGCCTATGAGTTGGCCCTGTGGAAACCCTATACCGTCCCGCATCCTTGGTCGAGGCCGGACATTCTCTTTACTCGACTGCTTTGCGAAACGTATCTGGCTGAAAACGGCATCGCTCAAAGCGATCGACTCAGTATGGCGTCCTCGGTCGAACTCAGACTGCCACTGGTGGACTTTAGGTTGGTGGAGACGGTGATCGGGCTGCGCAAAGCTTATCCGGATCATGATCTTCCGCCAAAGGCCTGGTTCAAAGCAGCGGTGAAAGAGCTGGTGCCGGAGTGGCTCCTCCATCGGCCAAAGCGCGGTTTTCAACCGCCTGGGCGTGAATGGATGCAGAGTACCTGGGCTCGTTATGGTCATGCTCTTGAAGATGGGCTGCTTGTTCAGCATTCCATTCTCAAGCCGGAAACGGCCTACGTGATGGCGAAACAGGAGCCGCGTAGTTCTCTGGCACTGCTCACCTTTACTGCGCTCGTGCTCGAGTACTGGTGTGCGGCCCAGATCGGCCACGCACCGGAATCCGTATTCCGATCCGTTACGCCTAGCCGATTGGTGTCACGATGTTGAGTGCGACCATCTGGGGACCTTGGTGGGTCAGTTTGAAGGCTAGCGTCAAGGAGATGAGCCTGCTCAGAGAAATTCCGGTCTATTCGTTGGCATCGGGAATCGTAATCGTGGCGGGTTTGGTCCGGGAAATTGTCATCGCATCCACATTCGGGCTGAGCGGCGATCTGGACGTGTTGGTGACGGTCATGGGATTTCACCTCTTGTTCGGGGTTCAGGTGGGGAATGCGATTGAACACGTCTTTGTCTCAAAGATGGCGTCCGAACATCGAAGCCACGTCAGGTCGTTGATCAGAAGGACCTCCTTTGTCTTGATCATGGTGAATGCGGTCGCTCTCACGCTGCTCCTGTTCGGGTCGAGATCGGTGCTCCAAGCTGTGTTTCCTGACTTCACCGTTGAACAATGCGAATCAGGGGTGCGACTGATCAGAATTCTGCTGTTTCCGATCGTCTGTGCCGGATTGGCCGGACTTCTGCGCGGCGGACTCTCGGTGAGTGGGAGTTTTCTGCCTGTCTTTCTCAGTGGGGCGGTCGTGTCGCTCTCTACGATTGCCTCAGTGCTGCTGTTTGCCGATCGCTGGGGGATCGATGCCATGGTCTGGGGTTTCGCCGCAGGGCATTTCCTCGTGCTGCTGTGGTTCATCGCGGCGTTCAACAGAGCTTCTATTTCGGCCCCCACGGTTGTCGCGGAGCCTCGCGTGGTCGGAATCAACGAGTTGTGGCGGCCGGTGCTTATCGTGCTTATTGGGGAACTTCTCTTTCAGGCGGTTGCAATGACGGAGCGGAGTTTTGCCTCGGGCTTAGGTACCGGCAAGATCGCCGCATTTTTTTACGCAGGATCGGTTGTAGCGGTGCCCTTGGCGCTGTTCACGGCGCCGGTCAATACGACGCTGTTCCCCAAACTGGCGCGGGCGTTTCACGCCGGTTTCCGTGAGGGACGTCAAGTCTTGATCCGATATGGAGCGGTACTGTTCGGAGTGACGCTGCTGTGCAGTATGCTCATGGTTCTCGTCTCAGAACCCTTGATCAAGCTGGCGCTGGTGAGGGGAAAGTTTTCCACGGCCGACGCCAGGTTGACGGCCAATATCTTGTCGATACTGGTCTGGGGACTTCCGTTCGCGAGTTTGTACGGAGTGATTCGGAACTCCTTCTATTCACTATCCGACTATCGAACGCCGATTGTGGGACATGGGGTCCGGTGGGTGACGCTGATTCTCTGGGGAAACTGGTTGATCCCCCTTTTCGGAGTCGAGGGATTGGCTATGTCGTGTGTTGCGGCTCAAGTGACGGACACAAGCATGCTCGGCTGGTTTTTGCTCTGTCGGCTGCTCGCCCTCTCGGAGACAGCATGACTGCGCTGGCCGAGGGAGACGAGCTGTTTATTGAGGATAATCGGCACACGTGGGTCGGCCTCGTCTTGGGTCTTTGGCTGACCGGAGTCTTTGTCGGAACGCTGTTCGGAAACGTCGAAGGTCGTCGAAGCCACACCTATGAGGCGATCATGCTTGCCTCGATCTTGTGGCCGGCCGGGTATTTCTTGTTCAGTCGAAGTCGGTTTGTTCCCGGTGGGTTCAGCCCAGGAACCATCGCGTCGCTCATCCTGTTCGGCCTCTTTTGCGGGCTCTCGTCGTTCGTCAGTCACGCGCCCCTCGAGTCGGTGCAGTATACCGTTCTTACGATTCTGACCATTGTGGTGGTCCTGCAATTCAATACCAACTTGAACGCGGCACAATATGAGACGGGCCTGAAGGTCTATGCCCTGCTGGGGAGCGTCCTGGTCTGCGGATTTGCGCTGTACGACCATGTTCCTGGCGTTCGGCTCGGAGGCGGTAAGGGGATCCTGAATCCTGCGGCCTTTGCGCTGATCACGGCATCCGTCTTCCTCACCGCCATGATCATCAGGCGGGCGACCGTACGGATTCCGATTCTCGTCGCGATGGGGAGCGTGATCTATTTGACTGGCACCAGGGCTTCGGCTGTGGCAGCGCTCATCGGGCTTGGGGTCACGCTCTTTGCACGCCGGCGGATTGCCGGGGCGAGTGGGTATACGGTCTTGTTTTTGTGCATCTTCGTCGGAGGGGCGTTAGCGGCCTATTACGGTGACGCAGTGCTGAGGGGCGTCTCAGACTTCTTCGCGATTCAGGACCGCCACCGCGGTCTCGAATCGGGCGGCTCCGGCCGTCTGGATACCTGGAAAGCCACATGGAATCTGTTTCTGGCCAACCCGATTCTCGGCGTAGGGTTTCGAGCCCATGAAACGGTGTTGAAGGTCAACACGTCGGCGCATAACGGATACTTGGCGCTGTTGGCGGAAATTGGGTTGATCGGGTTTGTGTCCGTCTTATTTGCAACGGTTTCGGGAATGCGGAACATCTTGCAGAGAAATCAGGACCCTTCTCAGACGTTCAGCTACAGCGTCCTTCTAGGGTTGGCCTGCGGATACTTCGTGCTCGCGATTTTTGAGCGGTACTTCATCAATACCGGAAACCCGACGTCGCTTCTGTTCTTGTTGAGCATTCTAGGGCCGGCCTATCCGTATGAACAGTCGGTTGCCGAGCACAGTATGGATGAGTCTGACGAGGTCGGATACGAAACGCCGTGTTCAGGATTCACCGACGGTGACGTCTTGCAGGTACGAGTCTGAACATGAGGTTCGTGATGAACGAGGGTGGGACGGCCGGAAGACCGCTTATCACTCTTCAGCAGGTCTGCATTCCGCATTATCGGCGGCGCCTCTATGACACGCTGGGGGCTGATCCGCGATTTCGGTTTCAGGTACTAGCCGATCCAGGTGCGGCTGTTCCTTTTCTTCCGCTCGCTGAAGCACCGAGGCAGTGTGAATTCCAGGCCGCCACGCAATACGTTATCAGGCTCCCCTATGGCTTCTCACTATCGTGGCAACCGACTGCACTGGCTGCGGTGCTGCGGAGACGTCCGGATCTCATCGTCGCGCAGGGGAGTCCTTACGATCTGACTGCCTGGATGCTGACGATAGTCGGTAGGATCACGGGACTACCTGTTCTGCTCTGGACGCATGGACTTCAGGCAGATGAGTCGGGGGTGAAGTGGACGGTTCGATCATTGTTGTACAGACTATCGCGTGGCCTCTTGCTTTATGGCGATCACGCGAAGCGACTCTTGATTTCCAAGGGACTCGCGGCGGATCGATTGCACGTGATCTATAACTCCTTGGACAGCGCAGAACAATCAGCGGTGTCTGAACGCATCACGTTCGAGGATTGCGAGCGGTTCCGCCGTTCACTCGGCATCGGAGCCGATGAGCGGTTGGTCTGCTTCACCGGTCGGCTCCAGCCGGTGAAGCGCTTGCCTTGGCTCCTGCAGGCGCTGAACATCGTCGTGACTCAAGGCAAGAAAGTTCATCTCGTGTTAGTCGGTGAGGGAAGCGATCGTCCACAATTGGAGGCGCTTTCGACAGAGTTAGGACTCAACCGGTGGGTACATTTTCTGGGAGCGATGTACGACGAGTCTCGACTCGGTCTCGTCCTATCAGCCAGTGATCTCGCGGTTGTTCCATCGGGTGCCGGTCTCTCCGTCATGCATGCACTCGCGTACGGCACACCTGTGCTGCTTCATGATCACGTTGAGGAACACTTTCCGGAGTGGGAGGCGGTGAAGGAGAGAGAGACGGGATGGGTTTATCGGAACGGTGACCTGTCAGATTGCGCGCGGAAGATCGTCGATGCGTTGTTTCCGAACCCACAAAAACCGACGATGGCTGTGGCCTGCCGAGCGATGATTACTCATCGATACAACTCAGGCACGCACGCTGCGCTGTTTATCGATGCCATTGCAAAATATTGCTCCCTCCCATCCCCCGGCGGCACGGAGTCGACGCACATGGAAACTGCTCCGCCGCCGGCACAACTTGAGCATTCTGCAAGGTGAACAGATGACGTTACTTCTCAAACAAGCACAGGCGCTGTATATGCGGATCGGACAACATGTCGCGCAGAGCAAGCTAAGCCGACTCAGGGATACGGCCATCCTGGCACATGAGAAGGTCGGAACCGGCTATGGCGGATGGTTTGTCCCCTGTGGACTCTTGGGCCCGGAGTCGCTGTGCTACGGGGTTGGTGCCGGTGAAGACATCAGTTTCGAAATCGAGCTCATCAATCGATACGGGTGTGATGTCCATTGTTTTGATCCGACACCGAGGGCACAGCAACATGTGGAACGGCTGCGCAGGAATACGGCCAACGGACTTCCAACCTCCATTAACGACGCGGTTGACAGACACTACCGTATTGACAGGGAACATCTAGCTCGATTGCACTTTCATGCTGTTGGCCTGTGGAATGAGGACCGCACCATGCGATTTTATGCGCCGGAGAATCCGACGCATGTGTCGCATTCCATCGTCAATCTGCAGCGCACGAGCGAGTATTTCGAGGCCGATTGCAGAACACTTCAGACCAGCATGCGGATCCTAGGGCATACAAACCTCTCCCTACTGAAGCTCGATGTTGAAGGGGCTGAGTATGAAATCTTGACCGCTCTCTTGGAGGGTGACGTCCGACCGTCTGTGCTCTGCGTCGAATTCGATGAAGGGTACCGTCCTTTGGACGATGACTACTTGTCCCGTATCCAGACGATGGTGGCTCGAGTGAAAACCGGCGGCTATCGATTGACCTATGTCGATGGATGGAACACGACATTCATTCACCAACGTGCGAATGCGGAATCTGTGGAGGGGGCATGAAAGTCGGAATGGTGGTTGCATCGGTTTCTCGAAGCGGCGGAGGAATTCACGAAGTCGTGCGCCGGAGTGCCCTCGAATTGCATCGCCGTGGCGACAGTGTCAGCGTGTTCGGATTGACCGATGAGCATTTCGAGGAGGATCGGGAGACCTGGAGCCCTGTTGCGGTCAACGCGTTTCGCCACAAGGGATACAAGCCGTACGGATACGCTCCTGATCTT
>JAHBWQ010000105.1 GCA_019636915.1 Nitrospira sp.
TCTTCGTCACCGAGGCTGGCAGCAGGGTCCAGAGCCCTCGCTTCTCGTGACGTTGCGACGGGCGACGACAACGATGCGGTTCTCAACCGCATCACGCCGGTCGGGAAGACGTTCGGGCCCGCGCGCATTCAATTCCTGTCGTTGGCGCTCTCGCCTCAGACGGACAACGGGAAGGCCAAGCTGACGTTTGCCGCCACCGTCGCAGCCGACGTCACGTTAGGGCCGGTCACTGCCAGCTTCGACAAGATGGGCTTAGCAGTTTCCGCGGATTTCGCTAAGCCGGATGGGAACCTGACGTTCTTCGATGTAGATTTCGGATTCCAGCCGCCCATGGCCATTGGTCTGGATATTGACGGCAAAGTCGTTCACGGCGGCGGCTTTCTGGATCTGGATCGCGAGCACGATCAGTATGCCGGCGCGCTGCACTTGGAGATCGAAGGCTTCGCATCGCTGTCGGCGTTGGGCCTGCTGAACACCAACATTCCGGGCGGCGGATTTTCGTTGCTGGTGATCATCACCGCCGACGGCTTCAAGCCTGTTCCGATCGGCTTCGGATTCATGCTCACCGGCATTGGTGGGCTGCTGGGCATTCATCGCACAGTCAACGAGGATGCGGTGCAGGCAGGTGTACGCGCCAACACGCTCAATGCGGTGCTTGCACCGAAAGACCTGATCCGCAACGCGCCGCAGTATCTGAGCGTGATTCGCAACTTTTTTCCGGTGGCGCGGGATCACTACTTGTTCGGCCTCGTGGCGCAGATCACATGGGGCACCCCGCCGTTGATCACCATCAATCTGGCGTTGATCCTCGAACTGGGTGTGCGGACACGATTCCTCATCATGGGGCAGGTCTTAGCCGTTCTGCCGAAGAAAGATCTGGACCTCGTTCGCCTGCAGATGAACATCTTCGGCGGGGTCGACTTCGACCAGAAACGCGCGTTCCTTGATGCGGTGTTGTTTGATTCGCGCCTCGTCGATCGATTCGTCATCACCGGCGAGATGCGTATGCGTCTGAGCTGGGGCAACCAGCCGTTCTTCGCCCTCTCTGTCGGTGGGTTGCACCCGGCGTTCGTTCCGCCTCCGGGTTTGGAGCGCATGCAACGTGCGGCGATCGTCTTTGCAGACTCGAATGATTTGAAGATCCGGTGCGACTCGTACTTCGCCATCACATCGAACACGGTGCAGTTCGGCGCGCATGCCGAGCTGTTCGCCAAGAAGTCGAAATTCAGCATCTCGGGTCAAGCCGGGTACGATGTGCTGATACAGTTCGATCCGTTCCACTTTGTCGCCTCGCTGTACGCATCATTGCAGTTGAAAGCCGGCTCGACGAATCTGTTTAAAGTCAGCTTCGCAGGCGAGCTCTCAGGCCCCCGTCCGCTGAACGTCAAGGGCAAGGCGACGTTCGAAATCTGCTGGGTGGATTTCAGTGTGTCGTTCAACGTCACGCTGGTGTCCGGCGAGAAGCCTTCGTTGCCTGCGCCTGTCGATGTGGGGGCGTTACTGCGCACCGCATTGGCCGATGCCGCCGCGTGGAACGCCGTCATGCCGGGGACCGGCGAGCGTCTCGTCAGCTTACGAGAGGGGCCGGCCGGTGCGGTTCGCATTCATCCGCTGAGCACTTTGACGGTGAAGCAAAGTGTGGTGCCGCTCAATACGCCGATTGCGCGTTTCGGCAATACGAGGCCTGTGGGCGGCACGCAAGAGTTTCGAATCCAGCAGATCACTGTGGGCGGCGCCGCATTGACTCCGGCAGCCGGCGATCTCGTACGCGATCATTTCGCACCGGCGCAGTTCCGTGACCTGACGGATGATCAGAAGCTGTCGAGCCCGTCGTTTGAGTTATTGCCTGCCGGTGTCCGCGTTGGGAGCCATGCGGTGGATTGCGGAACTCCCGTGTCCGCTGCCGTGGATTTTGAAGACATTGTGATTCCGAGTCCACCCGAAGCGCCACGGACAACGACGACCATTCCGGTCAATGTCGCGAATAGGTTTGCTGAGTGGAGTGCGGTCGGGATCAGTGACGCGTCGCGTCTCGGTGCGATCCGGTATCGTGGTTCGACGATTCCATCGAAGTCGGTTCCGAGGACGTTTACGGTGAAATCCAAGGTCGATTTGTCCAATCTTGAGGGGACGACGACGTTCACCACACGGCTCGAAGCTGCCGATGCCCTGAAGAAGTTGAATAAGAAGGATGCGGCAAACTTCCAAGTCCTCGCGACGCGGTAACGAAATGGTGTGATGCCCACACCGGAGACGTGCAATACGGCAGAGCAGGGGGCAAGAAGGAGCAGATCCTATGGCAGACAATGCAGTACGACACTTTTTACCGTGGGTGCGGCAAGGTGCGGCCGCCGGCATTACGACGCCGGATTCCCTAGGCTCCGCTCAGCGTGCCGACGTCTCGCTTCCGGTGAGTGTGACGCTGACCAACTTCACTGTGCCTGGGCGGGATGTCCGTCTCTACGGCCCCGCTGATGTCACCGCGATTGATCCCAAGCAAGTCGTCAGAGTCGAGCCTCGGCATCGCACCACGAACTTTGAGTCGAACTTTTTCCCACTGATTGAATTCGACCGTCCCGATTTTCCGTGGCTCTTCACACCGGCAAAAGCCGGTGCGGGAGAGCGATTGCGGCCGTGGATCTGTCTGGTCGTGGTGCGCAAGCGGGCAAGTGTCACGCTCGGGCATACGGATGCTTCGCCGTTACCGGTGCTTGATCTCACCAGTCCGGTGGCGGAGGACCTGCCTGATCTTGAAGAATCGTGGGCATGGGCCCATGCGCAGGTGGTGGGGGCCTCAACGGATACGGTGTCCGTGCTCAAGAACACTATTGAAAATGCTCCGGTACGCACGGTGTCGCGGCTTATGTGTCCACGCCGTCTCGATCCGGATGTCGCCTATATGGCTTGTGTGGTGCCGACATTTGAAGTGGGACGTAAAGCTGCGCTTGGTCTTCCGGTCGCCGAGCACGAGCTTGAAAAGCTCGAACCGGCATGGCGCCTCGATCAACCCACTGCGCCCTTTCAGTTGCCGGTATTGTACGCGTGGGAATTCACGACCGGGCCGGAAGGCGATTTCGAATCCTTGGTGCGCGACCTGAAGCCACAGCCGCTTCCCGAGCAAGTTGGAACACGGCTGCTCGATCTGACCAAGCCGGGATTTGGGCTCCCTTCCGGTGGGGTGATTGTCATGAAAGGCATTCTCAAGCCGCCGGAACCCGTGACGGCCCAGCCGCAACCGGTTCCCAAACCGCTGCAGGACAAGCTTGCGGATATTTTGAACTCGCCGGTCAATGCGTTGAACCAGCCGGTGACTCAGGACCCTATCGTCGCGCCACCCATCTACGGCTTGACCTATCCGCCGAGGGAGCGGGTGGATATGAACGCCTCACCGCAGCACTGGATCAATGATCTCAATCTGGATCCGCGCGATCGCATTGCCGCCAGCCTTGGTACGCGCATCGTACAAGAAGATCAAGAACATCTCATGGCGTCGGCCTGGCAGCAGGTGGATACGATTGAGAAAGACAACGAAGAGCGGCGGCGAAGACAGTTGGCCGCCACCACGCGGGAGGCGACATGGGGACGACATGTCAGGTCGATCGACGATGATGGCTTGCTGCAGGTCACAGGTTCGAGCCTGGCGAAAGTCGTGGTGTCGGTCAAGGTGGGCGAGAACAATGTCCAGCGCACGGTGGCGTGGCAGTTGAGCGGATCGGAGGCGCCGGGATTCCAATCTGCGGTGTTACGACGAGTGGCACGTCCTCGTGGGCCGATCAATCGACGCGCACTGACGCCGGCTATCGTGCAGACGCAAATCGTGGCGCGTCCGATGATGAAACTCTTCCAGTCGCTGCCGCAAGTGAATCGTATCGTGATCACGCCTCCACCGCGAATCTTCGTCGGCCGTATGGCCACGATCAAAAGCGTCTCGGATGTTGCCGGTACACCACATATCGATCAGGCGAGACTTGTACCCTCCAACTTTACCACCACTGTGCCGCCTCCTATTTTCACCCCTCCCGTTCGGCCTTCTGTCCTCAGGTCCGAGATCAAGCCGCTGGTCTTCACTCCCACCGTGCGGCCGTCCGTCCTGACGATTCGCGAAACGCAGGGGCAGAGTTTTCGCGCCGTCGACGACGGTGGGCTACGCGAGCCCACACTGATGACTGAGTTTCGCCAGGCCGCCTCCGCGCATTTATCGAAGCTGGTGCGTATCGGAGAAACGGGCAAAGTCGTGTTCCGCGTCCCCGATCTGGGGTCGCTGAAAGGGCGGCTACAACCGAAGCAGGTGTCGATCATTCCTGGGTTAAGAGGACTCAACGAGGCAGCGGTTCAGGACGAAGAGCAAGTCGTGGCACATCCACAGTTTCCCGCGCCGATGTCCGAGCGCCTCATGGAATTGGCTCCGGAATTTCTCCTCCCCGGGCTGGAGGACGTTCCACCAAACAGCGTTACCCTGGTGCAGCCGAACTCGCGTTTTATCGAAGCGTTCATGATCGGACTGAACCACGAAATGGGTCGCGAGTTGCTGTGGCGCGAATATCCCACAGATCGACGCGGCAGCTATTTCCGTTTCTTCTGGAATCGTCGTGGTTCGGCACAGCAAGAATTCATGCAGCCTATCCATACGTGGAACGGTCCGCTTGGCCGCAATCCATCGGCCTCCGGGAATCCCGATCAATTGGTGCTCTTGGTCCGTGGAGAGCTCTTTCGGCGCTATCCCAATGCCGTGATTTATGCCGCAAAGGCCACGGGAACGGCTACTAATCCGAAACTCACGACGGAGGAGCGCTATCCCTTGTTTCGTGGTTCGGTGTCGCCTGATGTGGTGTTCTTCGGTTTCGACCTGACGGCAAGTGTGGCTCGAGGCATTGATCCCGATCCCGGTTGGTTTTTTGTGATCCAACAACAGCCCGGCGAGCCTGATTTTGGACTTGATCTGCCGAAGGATATTGATCCGCAGCCGCCACGCGTCATGGATTGGAATCAGCTCACGTGGCGACATCTGGTACAGACCTCCACGGAGCTTCGTGCAATGACACACGTCAAAGTCGGAGTGAAACCTGCATCGCCGTCGCCACCGCTTCCCGATACGTCCGCCAACCCGCCTGGAGCCCAGTGGGGGGCGAACGGCGCGCACATGGCACGCATCACGCTGCAGAAGCCGGTGCGCATCGCGATCCTTGCCAGACAGATGTTGCCGTGAAGGAAGATCTATGCCTGACCCCTTGCTGATCAATGGTGATCGTCCACTTGTGCTATTTCCGGTTCGCCTGGAAACCCGCTTTTTCGGACAAGAACTGCGGATCCGTGTGTTTCCCGACAAGATTCATGTGGACACGCACGAGTCCGAGTTGACGACTGACGAAGTTGCATGGGGCAAGCATTTCCACACCCTGCTCTGGAATGCAAAGACGGAAGAAGCGCGGAAGGACGCATGGCGCCAACTCGCAGATCGGTATGGTGCCGAGCGAGCCTCGTGGATTGTACGGCAGTTGACGCCGACGAATCAGTCGGACCGGCCTACAAAGCCGCCAAAATTTCCGTCGCCGCCGGTGCGCCCTCAAACCCAGAGCAATGAAACCTGGACTCGCGCTCCACGCACGACGGTGCTTCCCGATCAGTGGATCGCGACGGCTTTCGTGCAGGGGACCGGTGCTGTGACCGTGGCTGGGAACTTGATCCCGGACATCATGCCGGTCGGCCCCAATCCGCAAGCCACCGTTCCTCAAGGGGATGAAGCCCTCGCCGTCGATGAGGGCATGAAGTGGATGATTGACTTCAACGAGGCCTTGCGCATCGGTATGGGATTGCGCATGCAGCTGCCGACGGCCACACCGAAAATCGATCTACTCCTGGTCTTTGGTGTAAAGAAATCACTCAATGGTACCGCGTCATCGGCTCGGCTCAAAGAATTGATCGAGGCGCACCAATACACTGACGGCATGAGCCTCGTTACGCAAGGCACGTCGACCAACAATACGGAAGACGATGCCTCCGGTTTTCGCACCGACGATCCGGGACACGACAAGAGCTTTCGGTTGATTCTCGGGGCTCCCCAGTTTCAGTCCGAAGATGGATCGGACGGGGATACACTTTCGAAAATCCTTGGTGTTCCCGCAGCGCTCCTGGCACGCACCGGCAATGCGGATGCGCGAGAACAACAGGAAGCCCGCGACATGAATCGCGTACTATGGCCATCCACCTGGGGCTACTATTTGGAGCAAATGATCGGGCTCGGGGATGTCAACGGCGATCAACCCGGCCTCTTCCCCCCAGATCAAGTTGATGTGAATTTAGACTGGGCGCGCCAACACTTTGTTGATCACGTGAGGGCGGGTGGCCCTCTTCCCACCATCCGTGTCGGCAAGCAACCCTACGGTATCCTGCCCGTTACGGCTCTCGACTTGTGGGGAGCCATGCCGGAGGACGGCAAGCTCGCCTCAAAGGACGGCGCCGTAGTGGCGTTGATCCGCCGCCTCCAAGACTACTGGAGCGATGAAAGCCGGACGGCCGCGCGCATGGGCAATCACAGTGATCCCGATATCGATTTCAGCGAAGTCTTTGCGATGGATGCGTTGTCGACAAATTACTCCATCCGGCATATCTTCGGGCTCTTCTACACCCAAGAGCTGTTCGAGTTTTTGCAGACGCCCACACCAGACGGTTGGAATCGCGTGCAGCGGTCACAGGCGATTTCGGCGCTGAACCTTATTGCGGGGCTTCGCGGTGTCACGCCGCGCGCGGCGCTGACGGTGTGCGATCCTGCACGTTCTTCCCTGAACGTGCCGTTGGTCCAGGCCTCGTCGAGCGAAGAATTCATCTTCAATTACATCGACCAGTTATTGAAGGCGCTCACGCTCGATGACATTGCCAAAAACACATCGATTCCCGCCCCATTCAGCCTACTGTATCTGTTGCTGCGTCATTCGATGATGGCCGAATATGCGAACGCCGCGGCACGCATGCTTGGCCGTGAACCCCATCGGCGGGCTGAGCCGGAGCATGTCCGCTTTTCCCAACTTCCGATGGAAACGCCGCTCGATCGCGTCATGGCTGCGGCACTACATACGGGACAGGCATTCACGCAACCGGCCGACAGAGCCTTGCAGGATTTTCGCAAGAGCCTCACGGCGTTGAAGGTGTTGAAGCCACACAAGCTGTCGATGTTGATGCGCGGCACGCTCGATGTGACATCGCATCGATTGGATGCCTGGGCGACGTCATTTGCCACGAAACGCCTGAAGACCATGCGGCAGAAAGATCCTATTGGTGTCTATCTAGGAGGTTATGGTTGGGTTGAGAATCTACAACCTGGGCCGCCACGGACGGAGGTAACTGCGCCAGCCAACGAATCTGGACCACTCTTCGGTTCGGCGAATGATCCCGGTTTTGTTCATGCGCCGTCACTCGATCAGGCTGCGACCGTGGCGGTATTGCGGAGCGGACACCTGACGCGTTTCGGTCGCACGTCCGATCCTGAAGCCAATCCACTCGCGATCGATTTGTCGTCCGAACGTGCTCGCACGGCGCAATACTTGCTCGATGGAGTGCGATCCGGGCAGCCACTCGGCGCGCTATTGGGGTATCGCTTCGAGCGCGGCTTGCACGAACGTGGGCTTGATGCCTTCATTGCTGCGTTCCGTGAACAAGCGCCGCTGACGGCCACGCGCGTGGATGAGAATGGGCAGGCGGTGGAGAGCGTTCCGGCTAGCCATGTGGTGGACGGACTGAACCTCTTGCGCCAGGTCAAAGAGCCGAATGCACGGCCACGTGTTCTGCAGGTTGTGGGGAATCGGGCAGGGTTCCCGGTGCCGCCGATTGTGAATGTCGAACTCGATGCCTTGGCGACCAGCGTGGATGCGTTGAGTGATGCGTTATTGGCCGAGAGTGCCTATCACGTCGTACGTGGAAACCCAAGCCGTGCCGCAGCCACGCTTGATGCCTTAGAACGTGGCGAAGCCCCGCCGCCGGATTTGGAAGTCCTCCGCACACCGCGAACAGGTTCCGCGTTCACTCATCGTGTGGTGACGTTGTTTCCCGGCACTCCGGCCGCCCTTGCAGACTGGACGTCGACTCATCGGGCATTGGCCGAACCCTTTCTTAATGCGTGGGCGGCGAAGCTGTTGGGCAATCCCACGAAGGTTCGCTGCGTGGTCGAGCGTGTGAATGGCACGACCGGCGCAGTGATCGATACGCAGGAGTTTCGACTCAACGATCTGAAGCTGGCGCCGCTCGATGTGATTCACGCACAGGAAGCAAGCGAAGATTCGCAGCTGTCGGAGCTTGAACAGCGCTTCATGTTTTTGGCACGGCGAAAGGTGGCTCTCACGGCGACACAGACGTTGCGGCTCAATCCCCTGCGAGATCCCTCATGGCCGATGACGGATGTCAGTTGGTCGGAGTTCGCCGAAGTGATGCGAACGATCCGCCGTCTCCTGACCAGCGGGCGCGCACTTCGTGTGGGTGATTTGAGTGCTGCCTCGATCGGCGATTCCCCAAGCGCTCTCGATTCGGCCAACTTGAAGGTGCGGGCAAACCGTGCATTGACATCGCTGCGTCAACTGCAGATCAAATTGAAGACGGCACTGGATGGTGCGACCCTCACCACGCTCGCGCCGCTGCGGTCCGCGATGCAGACGATGGCGTTGTTTGGTATCCCAGGAGCCATCCCCATCTCGGCGGCCGGCCAGACTGATACGGACATGAAGACGCTCGTCTTTCAGGCGCGATCGCTCGATCGTGAAGCAACGGAGCGGCTTGCAAAAGCCGATGCCACAACGGATTCCACAGAGAGGCTGAAACATCTCTTCGGCAAGAGCTTCGTGGTGTTGTCGCGCTTCCGCCCGCCGAATTTGGCGGAGATCCAACGGGCGTTGGGTGCAAGCACGGCAGTCCAAGATGGTGATCCGCTCAATGTGGTGACGTTCCATCAACGCATGACACGTGTTCGTGAGAATGTCGCGTGGCTCGATGATGCGCTGCAATATGCCGAGGCGCTCAACAATGGCGACACGCTCACGCTGCAGGTGGCCCAGCTTCCCCAAGCCGACGGCGATCGGTGGATCGGTTTACCGTTTACTCCGGGCAAGCCAGTTCCCCCGGGCCGGCTGTCATTGATCGTGCACATCCCTGAGGCCATTGATTTCACACAACCTGCGATTGCTGGGTTGCTGATCGATGAGTGGGTGGAAGTCGTGCCTAATGCGAGCGAAACCACCGGCGTCGTGTTTCAGTACAATCAGCCGGATTCTGTCGCGCCGCAGGCCATTTTGGTGGCTGCTCATCCCAATCCGGTGGAGCAAGCATTCTGGACGATTCCGTGGCTACAGCAAGTCTTGCGGGAAACGATCCACTTGGTCCACATGCGGGCCGTCACGCCCGATCTGCTCGACGAGACCGCGCACTATCTTCCCGCGGCATACTTCGCCTTCAACGCGGAAGGCCATACCGTCTCCACAGACTTCTTGAAGAGGAACTAGGTTGTTATGCCATCCATCACGACATGGTCGAGGTTAGAGCCCAACGTCCGAGGTGCATCGCAGCAGGAAACACTCAAGGCCAGAATCTATGATCCCTTGTGGCTGTTGGCGCGCCAGTGGCAGCTTGGCGAGTTACAGGGGGATGACAATGGCACACCCGTGTCGGCTCGGCTGCGAGCCGAATGTGCGGAACTGACCAGGTATCTCCCGAAAAACAGTGCGGTGAAGCCTATGAAATTTGACCCGAAGAAGGTTCCGTTGGAGACGTTTGTGGAGCGTGAGGCCGTACATCCTCAGCCTGGCACGCTTGTGCGATTGCGTGTGATCGTCGAAGCCGGGCAACACTTCTTACGGTTGATGGCACGTGCTCCCTACGGCACGAAATATCACCAAGGTTTCCTGGCTGCGTTTCCGTTGCCGACGCGCAGTGAGGCGCTCGCGGCTGGTATCGACACCGAGGCGCTGCGATTACTTGCCGTGATGTCAGGCCGTGTTCCGGACGGAGTCATGCTCTATGGCAAACTAAAAAACACACCACTCCCAACGACACCGGTGATTGATCCTCCTGATGCCGGGGCTTTTGCGACGACGAAGGATGTATTTATTCGTTGGTACGAAGCCTTGTTCAGCGAACCGGCTGGTCAAGCCGAAGCATGGTCGCCACAGCGTATGGAATATGCATTCTCCGTCGAAGCACCAACCAGCCCACCAAGGGTGTTGACGTCGGGCTACTACGACGGTGAACTCGACTGGTACGACTTTGACGTCAAGATGGGCGAGACACTCGGCGCGAATGAAGATCGAACGTCCGGCGTCAACCCGCTGCCGATCACCCGTACGACCATTCCCGCACCGGCGACTTATCGGGGCATGCCGGCCTCGCGCTGGTGGGAGTTCGAAGATGCGTCCGTGGATTTTGGTGCCGTGGAGGCCGACCCTGACGACTTGGCTCGCATGCTGTTGGTCGACTTCGCCGTCACGTATGGCAACGACTGGTTTGTGATTCCCGTGGACGTTCCTGTCGGCTCGATTTGCACGATCCACTCGCTGGTCATTACCGATACATTCGGTGTCCGCACCTTGATTTCACCGATCGATCGATCCACCCATCCTGCCTCGAGTCACTGGCGGATGTTCAAAAACAGCGGCAATGCGGATACGCCGACGAATCTTTTCTTAGCCCCGACGTTGAAGCGTACCATGGAAAGCCAGCCGCTGGACGACGTGTTGTTCTTGCGCGACGAAATGGCCAATCTTGCTTGGGGGGTTGAACGGATTGCGGAAGGGGCCTCCGGCCGCCCGCTGAATCGGCGAGACGATGAGCTTGCCAGGAGAAACCGTAATCAACCATCGACGCCCGAACCTTCCAACGACGGCGCACTTACATGGCGGCTCTCGACAGAAGTTCTTCGCTATTGGATTCCCCTCATCCCGGTTCAGATTCAGGGCAACCAACGAGCCATCCGTCTCCGTCGCGGTAGAGTTCTGCGTCAGGACGGTTCTCTCAAGCCTCAGCCTGCGATGAGTCAAATCCTGAAACCGAGCGTGGGCCCGTTGGACATTTTTGAAGAAGAGATCCCACGTGAAGGTGCACGCGTCACTCGCTCCTTCCAATACGCACGCTGGTTCAACGGCAGCCCACTGTTGTGGATCGGTCGACGCAAAACGGTCGGCCGAGGAGAAGGTTCGAGCGGCTTACGCTTTGACGTGGCTGAGTAGCGCTGTGTTTGGCAGGGCACCCGATTTCTTGTATAAGAAGTGCGTACATAGTTTCTGCTGGTTGATCTCGTATGCATGATACATGCGCATGTGTAGGGCATTCATGCCAGCTTCACAGAAGGAGTTCCGGCATATGAAACAAGCTCCGCCTTCATGGCTGTCTCATCTGGCTTGCATGTCCCTAGCTCTCTTCCTCGCCCTCGGTGAGTTCATGCCGTCCAACGCATGGGGAGATCCCGATCCTGCTTCGCCAGGGAAGCAAGGCGGCCTTCATCAGCCAGTACAACCGGCTGGAAAAGTGGATCCAAGTCTCCTTCCGCTCTGGGCGGTGCTTGAGGGGAAGGCGAAGGGAAAAATCACTGGATTCTGGAGACCAGGGTCTGGTTCACCTCACACGGTGTACGGGGTGCTTTCCGAAGCTATGAGACCGTCCGAATCATCGGTGCGGCGATTCCTGTCTGAGCATGCCCAACTCTTCAGGCTCGATTCGACTCTTACCGACCTGTTTGTGACAAGACAGACTGAGAGCCTCATCGGTTCCCAGTTTGTCTTCACGCAACGGCATCAGGGCATTCCGGTCTATGACGGGCAGATCAAGATACTGTTCGATGGGGAGGGTCGAATCAGAGCGGTGAACAATTCCTATGTCCCCTTGACGGGTATCGTCGATCCCATCCCGTTGGTGACTGGTGGTCAAGCCATAGAGGCAGGGCGCATGCATCTTGAGAAGAGTCAGGCCAGGAGTCTTTCCGACGAAGAAGCCCCGTCTCCGATCGCCAATTTGGTTGTCTATGCAGAGGACGGCATCCCGACATTAGCATGGGAGGTGATCCACCACACATGGGGACCGACCTGGCAAGTATTCATCAACGCAAAAACCGGCCAGGTGCTGAAGCCAGCACAAGATCTCAATCGCTATGCTCTGCCGATCCAAGGTGTGGGACAGGTATTCGTCACGAATGCGATTGTGGCCACAGGAGATCCGTCTTTGCGAGACAACAAGGACGCTGCCTTAGTCGTCCCATCGTCGGCCTATAAAACGATCGGCTTGGAGCGATTGTCAGGAACAGGCTATTTGGAAGGAGCATATGCTTCGAGCAGTGCCACGAAGAAGCGCGCCTACAGCCCAACCCATCAATTCCTGTTCGATCGCAGCTCCAATGGGTTCAGTGAGACGATGGGCTACTATTTTCTTGATTTCGCGCAACAGCGCATACAGGATTTAGGGTTTACCGGCGTCAAGTCGATCAACGCTCGGCAGCAAGTGTTTAGCGTTGATCGCTCTCCCAAAGATAATTCCTTCTACTCAGTTTCCTCCAAGGAGATTACGTTCGGGATAGGAGGCGTTGATGACGCAGAAGATGCTGAGGTGATCTGGCACGAGTATGGACATTCGATTCAAGACGACCTTGTGGATCGGTTTGGTACAACGGCCGAATCTGGAGCGATGGGTGAGGGATTTGGGGACTATTGGTCTGGGACGTTAGGAGAGCAGTACAACACGATCTCACTCAATGGGGTCCCTGAAAAAGTCTGTCTGGCGGAATGGGATTCGACGACCTATCGAACCGGCACGCCCACGTGTTTGCGGCGTTTGGATGGGAATAAACATTACCCTGAAGACATGGTTGGGGAAGTACATGACGATGGGGAAATGTGGTCGGCCGCGCTGTGGTTGATTCGTTCAGCGCTGGGTATAGACAAAGCCGATCGTGTCATTCTGCAGCATCATATCCTGCTTCCCAAAGACGCCACGTTTAATATGGCGGGACATGCGCTGATTGAGACGGCATGCTCCTTGAGATACCCGGTCTCAGAAATGGCGAGTATTCTTCGGGCAAGGGGATTTGAAACGAACGGCACGCCGTTTCCTGACGCTTGTCAAATTCCGTGAGGGAGTTGAGGCAAGAGTATGGGGCACAAGGCATCATACGGGTGTCCGGGAGGAGTTATCGGAAAGGAACTGCTTATCCCTTGTTCGTCCATTCTTGACAGGTAGCAGAAAAGCCGTGCTACGGTGAGGGTAAGAGTGTGGGCTGGCTTTATCTGTAGCGGATTCTTAACCAAGGAGGGGACACTGATGATTAGTACATTCTGTCGTGGTGTAGCGGTTCTAGGTACGCTTGGGATGCTGGTGAGCATCCCTGTGCTCAACGCTCAACCGTCTCCAGCCGGGAACGTCTTAGACTCCATTGCGCATGCGAAAGAAGCGGTGGAGCACGGCAAACAAGGGCATGCTGACGCAGTGGCGACGCATGCGGAAAAGTCACGGAATCATGCTGAACGAGGCGGGAAAAATCCGCATTTGGGGGAAGGGATCAAGCATCTGACGGAAGCCATTGAGCATGGCAAGGCGGGTCATGCCGAGGTTGCCACGCAACATGCCGAATCGGCGCTGACGCATTTGAACGAAGCAAAGTAAGAGTCAAGACCTTCAGTGTCAGTGATCTCGTATGAACGGGCAGGGGAGCAGTCCCCTGCCTGTTTCTGTTTATGGAGAAATGCCGTCGAAGAGAAACGGTGTAAATTTCAGGTTGTTGCTTGTCATGCTTCTTTTTGCCGTATGACTCAGTGGCATTGGCCTGGGTCACGGATGATAACTGTCGATAGCAATAGAGGCGTAGCTCATGTAGATTTGTCGTCGCCGTATTTGATCCATGCGGTGTTTCAGTCAGCGGGGGAGAAATTGAGCGGTATCCCTTCTCGAGATGGGATGGGCGCGTCTTCGAGCAGAACAGGAATTAACGACTCTCAGAGTCCTACGATATGGGTTCGACTACGCAAAGTATCTTTGAAAAGGAACCGACCATGAAGGCGATTCAAAACAGAGGTCGAACCTTTGATGCACTATTCAATCCAAAATACTACGCCCCGTTTCCTGGCATTCATGGGCCTGACAGATTCCGAGCTGTGTGGCGAAGCGATCCTGATTATGTCTTCGCGAACATGGCACATGCGGCCTATGTCGATGATGCATTTAATCAGACGTTGTTTGGGAAGCTGGGGGCAACCATTAAGCCTTATGCCAGCGAGGCGGATCACCACGGCGTGATCAGAGGACGACAGGCGATCTTGGTACATTGGGACAAGGTTGCGATTGTGTCGTTTCGTGGAACGGAAGGGACAGAACAGGTCACCGTTCAAACGCCGGAGTTTTTACGGAAGGCGGCAGACGTTGTCGGCTTCGAACTACCAGAGCGACTGAACACGTTTTTAGCGACGGACATTCTCGACGATCTGAACTTCCTCCAAGTTCCTTACAATGGAGCCGAGGTTCACCGGGGCTTTCTAGCCGCGACAATGGAGCTCTGGCCGAAAATTGAGGCCGATCTCAATTCATTCCCACCCGCCGATGGTATGGAAGTGTATGTGACGGGGCATAGTTTGGGGGCGGCTATGGCGCTCATTGCGGGGATGACCCGCAAGTTCAAACGGATTGTGACCTTCGGCGAGCCACGTGTGGGAAGGAACATCGCACAGAATAGCCTCGTTGTCTCAACCCCCCACACGCGCTATGTGAACGGCCGTGATCCTGTGACGACCATTGTGCCGACCGTGCCGCCATTTTCCTTTGAGCATCATGGTGAGGAGCGACCAATCTCAGATTTGAAGAAGAACGACGACAATCGGCTCTTCGACCATTCGATCATTAACTATGAGCAGATCCTGGGGGATGGAGTGGCGGGGGTGAGGTAGTTAGAATATCTCATGCGTGGAGGAAAACAAGTGATGCGAGTCATTGTCGTTGGTGGAACAGGAACGATCGGGTCGGCTGTGGTGGCGGCGCTGTCGGGTCGCCATGAAGTGGTGGCGGTGGGGCGGAACCGAGGCGCGGTGCAGGTTGACCTCGCGTCGCCGGATTCAATCCGTACCATGTTTCGGTCGGTAGGGAAATTCGATGCCGTAATCAGTGCAGCGGGGCAGGCAAA
>JAHBWQ010000106.1 GCA_019636915.1 Nitrospira sp.
TCGCTCTATATATAATAAATGGAGGCCGTGGCGTTCCTGCTGACGCGTTCGGGCCACCAGGAGACGGTTCCTTCCCGACCCCTTTTTCCGAGTCCCTCCCCGGTCCACCGCCACCCTACCCCAGTCTATCCGAAAGCGCAAGGCATCCGAGAAGGTAATCATCCCGCATACCTTAATGCGTTTAAGATGTTTTTGCTTGACTCATGATACCTCTAAGAGTAGACCTCTAAATAATAATGAAAAATCCAATCGATCCTGCCATCTCTCAACCAGTTGATGAAGAAGCGGAAATTGCCGACTTTCTCCCTCCTGATCTCGCGCTCGAAGGCCACACCACCTTGTCAACGGACTGGCGACTCGAGTATCTCGACCAGCTGCATCTGACCATGGAGGACCCTCGGTTCCTCGTGCTCCCCCCCACCGCACAGCTGTTGTATCTCCATCTGCTCAGAAAGACGCACGGCCAGGGCGACCGTGAGGTGCGGATTTCGATCGACCGTTTGGTGGCTGAAACGAAACTGGCGTGGATGACCGTGCAGAAACAGCTGAAGACCCTGGGCACCATGGGACTGGTGACGACAAGCCTGCCTGCGCGTCAACGAATCGCGCCCACGTACGTGGTCCATTGGCTGCCCAGGTTGGAGAAGCGGGAGAATCTGAAAGACGTGATAAGTCGCTTTGATGAGTTGGATGAGGAGGATCTGGGGGAACTCAAACGCCTAGCTCCACTCATATCTGCGAGCCAGCGAGAGGGCATTGTGGCTGAGATTCAGCTGAGCCTACGCGCCGACGGTCTGGTCCCGAGCCAGGAGCTCGTTACCAAGATTCTCTCCTACCGCATCCTCCACCGTTTTCCGTATAAGCATCGGCTCATGGCGAAGCATCCAGACTGGTACGATCTAGCTTCGCCAAGGTAACAATACTTTCATACCCGACGAGTTACCCTGAGGTATGCCGCTATCCGAACTCTTCGAATCTAAGTGATTGCTCACTATCAGTGTATCTATTCTGTCAGAATACTTGATGCTTCTTATGGTCATTTAGTCGCCCTGACTTCAATATGTCTCTCGACCATACGCCAAATCACCCCTCCCATGTGAGTCACGAACTGTATACTTGTTATTCTGACAGATTAGCTATTCTCTAAGTGTTCATATTCTGACTGTATTTCTAGTCTCACTGTATTTATATTCTGTCTGTATCCATATTCTTATAGTATAATTATAATTTATATATAACAGTATATTATATTCTATACTCTGACAGAATATATATACTTATAGTAAATAAATAATCGTTCATAAATCCGTACAAATGTCTTAGATAATTACTGTATTATTCTGTCAGTATTCTTATACTTACTGTATTGATATTCTGATAGTTACAAATGACGCCATGATTGAGTCATGACCACATAATTGTCCGTTCAGTATCGAGATAGTATTCGGACAGAATTCTTATACTGACAGTATACAATCTCGCGTTCCCATTTACTCCGAGCATCTACAGAGAGCATGGCCAGTCATGCTTCAACCAGGTCCATCACAACTATCAGAATACACTTTCTGTCAGTATAGAATCATGTGTGTTCACTTCATTTCATAGATCCCATATCTCGGTAGGCTAATAGGTTCCTACATACCATCTACTTCTCATGAACCCATCCCTAACTACCTTCTCATCTTTCTATAACCAGGAGACTCTATCCCTAGGTATGAAGATCATAGAACCATGAAACCAATACGCCTATGTACGAATCGTAAATCCAATCTTCTTGGTAGGTTGTAGCGTATCAACCTATCCTAGCATCCACCAGAAAGAATCTAATTTCCATATATGTGTTGACACCATCATCCTATTTTTGTATCGTGACAAAATTGTAGTTCACTCTTTGCACGGCTACAAGCGATCTCCTACCACCCGGCTACGAGATCGCCTTGGTTCCTGTACAGTGCAAAACAACGTCGGACCACGCTCTTCTTATGGAGAAAGTGCGCGGTACAGAGAGTAAAGAGAAGAGTTTCCTTAAGGGCGTTGTCGGTAAACGCCTTGAAGAACTTACTTCCTCTCAACCTCGAGTAGATCCCCTGGAATTACTCGGTCTATCATCTTCTCCCGCCGCTTCCGTTCCTTCCGAGCCTAAATTGCCCGCTCCTTCTTCTGTCGCCACTTCCTCTCAAGAGATCACGGTCCCTGTCTCTCTTCCGTCCGATCCCCATCGCATCACTACTGCCGATAATAAGAAAAGAGACCCACGATCATCCCAATCATTCTCCAAATCAGACGGGGCCAGCGTGACACTGTCAGAATACTCTGGCAGTGTCACCCGGCATACTGACAGCATACCGATACATCCCGTACATTCTGAGAGTACCACTGTCAGAGTCTCTGTCAGTGGTACTGACTCCGCTCCGTCTGGTCGTGCCACCCGCCAGCTCCGCACGACTCCTGAGATACCCCCTCCACACACAGCGACCCCTCCCGATGTCCCTATTTCTCTTCTCAAACCTCCATCACATTGGGTCCGCTTTGCCTGGGCACTCCACAGCTGTCGCGACCATTCAACACCGAACCAGACTCGTCCCGTCTCCTATGCAGAGATTGGCGCTCTCGTCGATCGTACAGAGGATGCAGTACGTCGCTCCCTTCTCCAACTCATGACTGCCGGACTCATTGTGCGCAAGGCACTCCTCCAGCATGCCAATGGGGGCTCCATTTATCTCTTTGGTCACGCCTTCCCCGCGCTTCTTGCCCCATTACCGACAGCTAAGAAAAAAGGCCCTAAACCTCGTTACATCACTCACGGTCACTCTCCGAGCGACTCCCAGAATCTCTCTCAGAATACGGCCAGTAGTAGTAGTTCTTCTTTCTCTACTTCTGAACTACTACAAGAATGGGGTGTGCATAACCTTATTCTGTCAGAATGGTTTGCCGGACTTGAGCCTCGCTCTGTCGAGCCCTTTCTCCGTCTCATGCCATCGATAGAATATGCGCAAGATTTTTTCGATAAGGTCGCGGGGGTTATCGAGCATAAGAAGACGACAAGCAAACCCATTGCCGATGCACTTGCCTTTCTTCTTGCCTGCTTGAAGAAGATGGAAGTAAATCCTCCCCCTGGGTGGAAAAGTAGGCGCGTGCGTCTCTTAGAAGAAGAAGCACGAAGGTTAGAGGAAGAAGCGGTGGCACTGAAGACCGCGCGTGACCGACTTGAAGCTCAGCGCGCTGAAGTCTATTTTTTAGGGCTGTCAGAGGAGACCCAGACACAGTTGCGGCGTATGGCAGAGGAGGCTGCGGCTGATACTGAACTAGCCGTGGTGCGAGACGCGAAACGGGATCGGAGGCTGCAGGAACTCATACGCGATCATATGCGACAGGACCAACGCACAAAAGCGATCTAAGTAAACTTGATGGGCCAGAAGGAAGGTGCTCTATGGCGATTCGAATTAGTATTGCAAATCAGAAGGGTGGGTGTGGGAAAACATCCACTGCGATCAATCTGTCCGATGCATTGCGACGATCGAATTATAAAGTACTCTTTTTGGATTGCGACCCCCAGGCCAATGCGACCAAACTGTTACAGATGGCTCCAGAGGCCAACCCCGGAGTAACGGAACTCCTGTTGAACCCGGATATGAAGGTTGAAGAGTGTATGACAGCCACGAAACTTCCCAATGTGTCCTTGGTCCGGGGAAATATTCGGTTGGCTTCGGTGGAAAACCGCCTACGGGATCCGGCAGTGTATCCCATTCCCATTGGGGTTTTGAAAAATAAGGTTCGGAAGGATCTTCCCTTTGATTTTGTGATTTTTGACACACCGCCATCGCTATCCTTGATCACGATGAATGCACTGTCCGCGAGTGACCATGTGATTGTGCCAATGGAAAGCGGATCGGGATTTTCATTTGACGGTCTTGATGACTTACTCAACATTATCTCCACTGTGCAAGGAAGTGTCCAAGCTGACCTGGCAATCCTGGGCGTCTTACTCACGAAACACGACGCACGGCGGAATGTGTGTCAGGCGGTCTTTCAGATGGTCAAAGATCGCTTTAAAGGCGATTTTCTCGAGACCACGATTTCAATGTCGACATCGGCACAAAAGGCTGAATTGCAGCGAGATACGGTGTTGCAATTTGATCGCAAGTGTTCAGCTAGTCGTGATTACCTCATGCTTGCACAGGAAGTGTTAACGCGATTGCAAGTCAAGCCAGTTCCCAAGACGAAAGGGGAGGGGATACGGGTGGCCACTGAGAGTGTCGCCGAAGAACCTGCACAAGTTGGGTGAACTGCATCACCCTTCATGCTTCCCCGGTGGCGCAGTCAATCACAGGTTACATGCGATTCTATGTCCTGCGGCCAGAACGGTGCCCAGATCTTGCAGACACCCACGAAGGAAAGACCGATTCATTATCGGTGCGAGTAAAGAAAATGGGACAGGCAGAATTTCCGCTGATCGCTGCTAAAAATGAAAAGGGGATGGGATTTCCAGGTAGATGTCGAAAGAACCCCTTGAGGTAGAGCTGACAGACTTGATGAGTGAAGCGTGCAGTACAACATCTAACTTGATGCCAACGTTATAGGGAGAAAATGCAGACTGTTAGAGGTGGACCGTGCAGAACCTCGTCGATGATACTGTGCCGAAAAATAATCGCCTAAATACCCTGCCTTACATTGACATCTCTTTCTTGGCACAAGATGTCGCTCTCCGTCCCCATAGCCCTTGGCTAAAGGCAGATCGTGCAGTCCGATCTTAGGCATCACTCCGTCAGGTATATGGTGTGACATGGCACGGTCAAAAATTGTCATCTCCCTTAAGGCATCCGCCCTGGAGCACCTCGATACGCTTGTGGCAAAAGCCGCCTTTCCGAGCCGGAGTCAAGCGATTCAGCAGGCGGAGGAGGAGAAACTCGCCAGACTGGATCGAAGCCGCTTGGCACGGGAGTGTGCGGACCTCGATCCCGTCTTCGAAAAGATGCTGGCCGAGGAAGGCCTGTCCGCGGATGTGGTGGCATGGCCCGAATAGTACCGTGATCGGGTACGTCTCGAGCCCCACTCGTTCCGTGCCTCGCGCTTTCGCAGTCTTCATGACCGCGATGGCTGCGATTCTATCCGAGCGAGTGGCCTCGCACGACGGTCTGAACCGAGACGACGTGTTACGTCAAGGCGTCCCTCACATACTCTCGAAGGTGAGAGCTGAGCACGTCTTTCGGCAGATAGCGGACCGAGGGAAAGCGGTGCAGAAGACACAAGAGCACGTGTTCCTCCATCCCGCCGGACATCAAGATGATGGGGAGGGCGGGTTGTTGGGCGGCCACCACCTGGATGACCTCTTGCCCGTTCATGCGAGGCATCGAGAAGTCGGTGATGAGTAAGTCGAGTGTGAGCGATTGCCACCAGTGAATCGCCTCGACCCCATCCGCGGCTTCGACGACCCGGTGCTGATACGCTTCCAACCGCACGCGAATCGTGCTACGGAGATCATCGTTGTCCTCAGCCAGCAGGATGGTGGCCATCCTTCTCCCCTGATTCTGAGACGTAGTTGATGAGGAGGTATCTGGGTTGCGCACGACCGACGCGGCCCCAACAACCCACTCACCCACGCCCGATAGCATCGGCCAGCCCTCTTTCTTCAGCTGCTTCGTGGGGAGTCCAGCAAGTTACATACCTGTACCGACGTTGCGTGGGCCGTATCAAGCGCGAGAGCGAAGTGCTTGCCATTGCGTCTGAAAACACAACCGCTAGAAATATGAACACGCCCTCCACCGTGACATGAGTGGGATAGGTCCCTCTGTGAATCTGAAGAGATTCAGTATCCGAATAGATACAGCGATGTATCTGTCCCGATACAGCCATAGAGAGTGTGATCGTGCTCCGTCTGGAGGAACTAGACCGCCACGAGTCATGGCACGTGAGGCGTGGCTCAGGACGAATGACGAGAGCATTTGGTCATGTCGGTATGACAAAGTCTCAGACCATGTGCAAAGGATGGTTGATCGTTCTTGTACCCAAACTGCAGGGTGATGCACCCTATCGCATGTGGTAAGCCACCGCGAATCATGAGATCCGTGACGATGACCGGATGGACACTCGTCGCTCCGGCGATGGTCTGTCTCAGTCTGGCAGGGTGCTACGAAAGGATCGTGGAACCAGCCGACGTCTTCGGCACTGTGAAACAAGGAGCAACCTACAGCCCTGCATCGCGCATGATTGATGACTGGTACGCGGTCGAAGCGATCGACACACAGACGTTTGCCATCAACGAACCGAACTCCTCGCAGTACAACACATCGTATCTCCTCGTCGGAGAAACCCGCGCGCTCATGTTCGATGCGGGGAGCGGCGAGCGGCCGGCCGGTTCTCGATCCATGCGGGAGGTGGCAGAGCGGTACACAGGTAACAAGCCGATCTCGCTGATTCTTTCCCACTTTCACTATGACCACATCGCTGATGCCGCGGCATTTGACGGCGTCACCCTCATCGACCGCCTGGACATCCGCGCCACAATCACAGACGGGATCTACACGATCGGTCCAGTGGAGTCGCACGGGATGGAGTGGCGACCGCTCAAGGTCGCGCAGCTCATCGCGGATAGTGAGGTTCTTGATCTGGGAGGCCGAACCGTCGCGGTCTTCAACCTGCCAGGGCATACCACGGAGTCGGTCGTGCTGTTCGATCGATATCGCAACCAGGTCTTCACCGGTGATTTCGTCTATCGCCATCTGGGCGGCATCATCGCCTTTGCATCGGGGTCCGATCTGACAGCGTACAAGGAGAACAGCACGCGGTTGTTACACCTCACCACTGCCGACACGCGGTTCTTCGGCGCACATGGCATCCCACGGTTCGACCGTGACTGGCTGGCTCTGCTCGATCGTGAACTGGACAAGATCATCACGGGAGCAGCCACGTATCGGTATGCAGCCCATTATCTCGCCCCAGGCATCCCATGGCGGGTCTATCAGAATGGAGACCTGTCCATCTACACCACGCCGTTGGTCGCTCCGCCACTCTTCTGGTCGAAGTGGGTACTGCTGTTCGTGGCGACCGTGAGCTTCTTGATGTTGTATTTTCTTCTCCGAATCGTGCGCATGGCTCTTGTGCCTGTCCTCGTCGACCGATCTGGGGAATGAACACGTGGGCTGAGGATGATAGGGTTGACACCAGATAAAACCCACGTAAGAATCACCCTCCCAGTTGCCGTCTTGTGGTGCGAGCTGTTCTGGTCAGGATACTCATTCGCTATCGATCAGACATGAAGCTTGCTATTCTCGCCGAGTATGATCCGAACTTCGAACCGCACGTGCAAACTGATGCGGCGATTGCGCATGCTGCATCCGCACTGAGTCTCGACGTGCAATCGGAGTGGATCTCGACGACGGATGCCCACGTCACAACCCTGTCTGAATTCGAGGCGCTGTGGTTTGCACCCGGCAGTCCCTATCGAGACCTGAACCGCACCTTGGACGCCATTCGGTTTGTTCGCGAACACGATATCCCCACACTCGGCACGTGCGGTGGGTATCAGCACATGGTGATTGAATTCGCACGAAACGTAATGGGAATCCGTGATGCGCAGCACGCAGAATACGATCCGTATGCGTCTCGCCTGATCGTGTCACAGCTGCCTTGTTCTCTAATAGGTCGAGAGATGGAGATCTCGCTAAGCTCTTGGTCTAAAACCGCCGCCGCCTACGGGACACACGCGATAACCGAACGCTACTACTGCAATTTCGGTGTCAATCCCAACTACGTTGATCAGATTTCACACGCTGGGTTTCAGGTGGTGGGTCGTGATGCCGAGGGCGACTGCCGCGTGATGGAACTCTCGCACCATCGGTTCTTCGTTGGGACGCTCTTCGTGCCGCAGGCGAGATCGCGCCCTGATCACCCTCATCCGTTAATCACCGCATTTCTTCTTGCCGCGCAGTGATCACGCCGCACGGCGACTGCGCTTGTCCGCTGGGCGCCGCCGTGGCGCACAGATCTCTCGTGCTCGATCTCACCGAAGATTCTTCACTGATTTCTGTTTGTCTCTTCGGGTACTCCGGTGGCCCTTTTTCCGCTTCATCTGCCGAACGGTGTTGTCCTGTCGGCGTGTCTCGGTGAGCAGGCGTCTGAAGCCCGGGTCTCGATAGGGGCGGCCTGACGCCACCTGGCGTACCGCTCGGCGGAGTCGATCCAGTGGGAGAGTCTTCAACACGAACCCGGCACGGCCCTGCCTCAACTCCTGTGTCAGGCTCGCGAGCGAGCAGTGTTCCAGCGTCTCGAAGGTATAGAGGACGCAAAGGGTCGGCTGCCGACGGAACACTGACTGGGGGATCGGGAAGGCATCGGTAATCAGCACATCGGGCTCGCAGCGCCGGAAGGCCGGGAGGGCGGCGGCGAGCGTGGACGTCTCACTCACGACGGCGAACGACGGCTGGCTCTCGAACAAGGAACGCAGCCCAAGTCGCGCGACCGGATGGGCATCGACGAGAGCGATCCGTAAGGGGCGGGAGGATTGCTTCCGGGCTGGTGTGGTCATGAGGTCCCTTTCAGTGCTGAGGTGAACGTCGGCATTGATGGCCACGAGCATCGCTGAGCAGGCGCTCCCAAGGGTATGGGACAAAGGTCGGGGCCTCCCCCCCAAGCGGGTACTTTCTTTGCGGGATGTTCTTCACGTACGGGCGAGCGGCTTGTTACCAAGATGGGAGAAGGTTTCCAGCGATGCAGAAGAAAACGAAGGAACATCCAGCCGAGGGACTGGACGCGACAGCACGTCACTCCACGGAGAACTGGCGGTGGACGCGGGGTTCAGGAAGGAGGAGCACAGCAGGCGGCTCGCGGTCTTGATACGAGTCGGAAATCCTTCTAGACTCGCCCTCCAATGAGCTGCGTAGATTCTCCTGCACTCCTGCGCAGGATGCCTGCCGCAGATGTACTGTGAGGTGTCATAGGATGCACCCTATCAGCACGTCCATCGACATTGAGGCGTCGGCGAGCCGTGTCTGGGCGGTCCTGATGGACTTTCCCGCGTATTCCGACTGGAGTCCTTTCGTTCGATTCCTCGTGGGCACAACTGCGACCGGGAGCCAGCTTCAGGTCATAGTCCAGCCCGAGGGCGGCCGAGAGATGTCGTTCACACCGGAAGTTTACGCCTGTGTGCCGGAACAAGAGTTCCGCTGGCGCGGCACGGTCCTGATGAAGTGGCTCTTTGCCGGCGAGTATGCCTTCAGCCTCACCGAATCCGCTGATCACTCATGCCGGTTCATTCACGAAGAGAGCTTTTCGGGAGTCCTTGTCCCGCTCCTCATGCGTGGCGCGATGAGGGCCGGCACCGAGGCGGGTTTCGAGGCGATGAATCGCGCCCTGAAGGCGTGCGCCGAACACCTGACGTCTAACCCCTCGCTCAATACGCGACCAGCTAGGGATGCGTAAGCTCGAACAGCAGGCAATGAGGAGCCTCTATGCCCATCGTGGTTCAACCCCCATTCGTGACCCTGCTCGTCGTGCTCTCAGCCTGGCTTGTGCATTCGCTGCTGGGACCATGGCCGACCATCATCCGTGTCCCGGTGTTGGGCGGCGTCCTAGTCGCACTGGGCTTCTCGTGCATGCTATGGGCACGGATCCTCTTCACGTCTCGACATACCACCCTCTTTGTGGGGAGACGGTCTTCGCAGCTTGTGTGTGACGGCCCGTTTCGATGCTCGCGCAATCCCATGTATGTGGGCGTGATAGTTTTCCTATTGGGTCTTGCTTTGTGGGTTGGCACATGGCCCTTCTACACTGCCGCACCTGCGACATTTCTGTTCCTCAACGTCTTTCACATTCCGCGTGAGGAGCGTTTGTTGCACGAGTCGTTTGGCGAGCGATACCTTGCCTATTCGAGAGAGGTTCGTCGGTGGCTCTGAGTCTCCTCATCGCGTGGTTACTGATCGCCGTCTTCGCCGGCCTCTCCCTGATCCATGTCTATTGGCTCTTCGGTGGTCGGGTCGGGCAACTGGCGGCGATACCAGAACTTGACGGCAAGCCCATCTTCGAACCATCGGCGGTGGCAACACTCGTGGTCGCAATCGGGTTGGCGCTGTGTGCCGTGGTGATTGCCGGTACAGCCGGAGTGCTCGCGCTGCCGTTGTCTCAAACCGTACTCGCGTGGCTGACCCGTGCGTTGGCGGTGGTCTTCCTGTTGCGTGCGATTGGAGACTTCCGATTGGTCGGGTTCTTTAAACGTATCCGCGATACGCGTTTTGCGCGTCTGGATACCGCCGTGTACTCACCGCTGTGCCTGGCGTTGGCCATCGGGGCAGCTATCGTCGGTTTTGCGGGATATGGCTAACCGACATGCCAATCAGACATTCACGCTGGATCCCGCTCGGTCGCGTGGCGGGAGTCTTCGTAGAATGGTGGTCACCACATGGTGTGTGGAAACAGGTCGTGTTGCACCATTTGTGCTGTCGGGTCGGGTATGGGAATAGTAAGACCATCGGGAGAGATTCATGGCCATGCAGCTCGACAAAGTGGTTCCCTTTGGGCGATCACTGGATGAATACCGCCAGATGTTTGCCCTATCAGAGGACGACCTGGTCCGGACCATCATCGGAGTCGGCGATGGCCCGGCGAGTTTCAATGCGGAGATGCATGCCCTAGGCAAACAGGTGGTGTCTGTGGATCCACTCTTTGCATTCACTGCCGACGACATCGAATGGCGGTTTTATGCGGTGGTGGACGCCATCATTGAGCAGGTCAAGGCCACGCCCGATGATTGGGTCTGGACGTATCACTGTTCGTCCGAAGATCTGCGTCAAACCCGGATCAACGTGCTGGCCCGATTCATCACCGACTACGAAGCTGGGAAAACGACTGGGCGTTATGTGGTCGGCGAGCTGCCACACCTTGACTTCACGGACAACCAATTTGATTTGGCCCTGTGCTCACACTTTCTGTTTCTCTACTCAGACCAGTTTTCTTATGACTTCCATCGCCTGTCTATCCTCGACATGCTGAGAGTGGCCAGCGAGGTTCGTGTGTTCCCCTTGATGACGCTTGGGCTCCAACCATCGCTCTATGTGGGACCGCTCATGCAAGAGCTTCACTCAATAGGATATACAGCTCAGATACAAACAGTTCCTTATGAGTTTCAACGTGGGGGCAATCAAATGCTGTGCATAAAAAGGTAGCCGCGCTCTGAGGTCCACACAGACACTCCTGATTGTCACCTCAATACGCTGGTACGTTACGTTTGCGAGAGGAGCTTGTTGTCCATGATTCAAGCAGACAGCCAACCTGATCACTATCACACAGAATTTACGAATGGAGCACATGTCGCAACCTCGGATACGACGCCTAACAAAGGTGGTGGGAATCGTGGGTTTCGTCCCCATGAGCTGCTGGAGGCGGCCCTGGCCACCTGCATGAATATGACGGTGCGCATGGCTGCGGACAAACAGGGCATCCCGTTGTCCAGCGTGTCCGTGACGGTCTCCTTGAATCGGGAAGAACCAGGGAAGCCTGTGTTTGAGTACCGCGTGCAGTTTGGCGAAGCCCTCTCCGAGGCTCAGAAATCTCGACTACTGTCGGCAGTAGAACTGTGCCCGGTGCGCAACACGCTGTCGCACCCGCTTCGATTCATACCTTGCGCACCATGATGCTCCGTCACGTGGGCAAGATTGGAGTCCTGATACCAACCGTTCGGTACCCTCGCCACGTGCGATGGGAAAGCAGGGGGGGCGGAGACGGCAACGATTCTGTGCTCGGCGGACGGGGCGTTGCACGCGTGTCAGCCCCAACGGCCGCACCACATCAGGCCGACGCAGATTCAAGCGCCTGGGGTTTCCTGGCTGAATCGGCCACCGATGACCATCATACTCCCTCGACGCTGCTTCTGAGTTGTTGCTCATGATGAGCACTATTGGCCGCTCCCAGAGGTCCAGCGTCAGGCGGTGTTGAGCGCCTCGCCTTCGACGACCGCGCTGCTTCGGGTTCGCTTCCGCTCATCCCGCCGTTTGGCTGGACTCACGCCCTGCGTATCGCTGACGCAGCACCCCCAAATACATAGCCCTTCGGACGGCACCGCGCACGCGCCGTGCCTGAGCGGTCGCACCGTCGTCCCGCGCCACGCGGCTCGACCGTGCTGAGACGTCTGTGACAGCTTCCCAGGACGGAGTGTTGCGTTTCATGGACGTGTTCCTCTGATCTTGCTCAGCTCATCAGTCATGACAGGGAGGATGCGGACTTGCCTGTGTGTCGTGAGGCTATCACACCGTGCTCACCGTCAAGGCCTCCGCGCGTGGCTTCGCCTCGTGCTCGCGAGCGTGTGTCACACGGCCTTGACGGCTGCGCTTTCGGTGTGGCGAAGACCATCCACACAGGCAATTCCGCTTGTGACAATTCGGAGGAAATGACATGAAGCCATTGAATCATGAACAACCGTCCATCGTGGCGACCTTGGTGCCGGAAGAGGAACGGCTCGATTTTCTGCCGCGCCACTTTGGCAAGCACATGCTCACCGTGGAGACCTACTCTACTCGCAGTTCGCCAAACTGTGTCCGACGTACACAGGAGGTTACTGGCACTTCTATGAATTGAGTAACGGCGGGTGCTATCTCGCGCCGAATCATGAGACATATCCACTCATGCATGATGGCAACTTCTTTGAGGCCACGGTCTCGGGGGATGCCGCTGGCATCATCGTGTCCCTGTTCACGTTCAGCCACGTGTCCTTCCTGTTGGAGGACGATCTACTTGGTCCTCGGGTCGCCCAGTACTTTCATCTGCTGCGTGATTTCGCAGGCGATCATCCCGAGGCCGGCCTGATCGTTCGAGCGATCGACTGATTCGCTCAACAGGGCCGGCGGGCCTCGCTCGCTCGTTGGCCTTGTCTGATCAGGCCATCTCTTCCTTCCTTCTCCCAGATTTATCTCTCCCGATCCTGACCAACGAGTGTGTTGGCACGTTCCAATAAGAGGGTGGCACCGCGCCCGCGCCGTGCCTCTGATTGCGCACCGTCGTGTCGCCTGTGGCGGCTCGACCGTGCGGACTGTTCTCCCACTCGATTCGATTCCCTCGCCCTCAATGGTGTGTGGCACTCCCGCCAGCAATCGTGCCAGCCAACAGCCCGGAGGGCTGGCACGCTTGCACGCGTCCGTGGCCACAGATTCGGAGATTGTGTTGCGCCTCCTGCTGTGCGTGAGAGGCGCAACACATGTTTGTGAAAGAGAGCAGTGGGCGGGTCGAGTTGATGTGGCCGTTGGTCTCGTGGGTGGCTGTTCTCATGGGGAGACAGTCCAATGGAAAGGAAACGAGGATGAACACCGTCACGATGTATCGGGCGAATGTACGAAAAGTTAAGCGGCCTCCGAATGCGATCCGGGCAGATCGAGCAGAGCAGGCGCTGGCTTCCTATCGCGTGGCCGCCCTACGGGAACCAGGCGCCTCTCTTGAGGCGGTGCTGTCGGACTTTCTCGCCGACCTCCGTCATCTCTGCGATCAGGAGAACCTCAATCTCGCGCAGCTCGATCGGATAGCCCATCGCAATTACCTCAACGAGAGATATTCACGGTGAGCAGAAAACGGGAGTCGAAACGGTGGCACCCGTTCCGACTCCCTCACCACGCACAACACCCAAGGGAAAGGCGAGCACATGGCGAAGAAGATCCTACCAGAAATCCAGAATCAGAATGGCACCACATCAGTCTGTATCCCCCTCTATCGGCTGCAGGTGGTGAAAGAACCGCATTCCGCCCTGTATGGCGCTCCACGATTGTCACAGTCGAGCGAGGTGTGCCGCTTTCTCCGGGCCCACTTCGATGGACGGCCGCATGAAGAATTTCTCGCGCTGTTTCTCGACGCGAAAAACACCCCCGTCGGCTATCAGGTCGTGTCAGTCGGGAGCCTCACGCTCTCGATCGTGCATCCACGTGAGGCGTTTAAAGCCGCCGTGTGCATGAGCGCGGCCGCCGTGATTATTTCGCATAACCACCCGAGTGGGGATCCCACACCGAGCCTTGAGGACCGCACGTTGACGAAGCGCCTCGTTCGCGCCGGGGAATTATTGGGCATTCGGGTGCTCGATCATATCGTGATGGGGGAGGGGCGGCACGTCTCCTTTGCCGATGAAGGGTGGCTGTACGGGGAGGGGTGAGGCGTCAGGGCAAAATACTGATGGCGGATGAACGGGAAGAAACAAACCAACAGACCTGAACAGAAAGAGAGGACAACGCAATGATTCCAAACAGGATCGACGCATCAGCGAATACGAATGGTGGCGAGGGCTGGCACTGTCCGGATTGCCAGAGCTGGGGACCCTTTACCGTGGACCTGATCACGCGCGTGATGCTCCGCGAGGATGGGACGCCCTTCCTTGACGAGGAGGGAGACACGGACGACTACACAGCCTTTGCCATGTGCGAAGTCTGTCAGCGACAGGCCCCCGTGTCTTCTTTTCGTTTTGAAGGAGCGCTGATGGATGATCCAGAGCGACACGTACGTGCAGGCTGGACGCAACAGGGTGTCGATCACGCAACACCAGACCAGATCGTGGCTGACCTCACCGCGAAGGCTCAAGCAGGCGCCTGGGTCGGCCCGTTTCAGATTCCAGACGAGCGCCCGACCGTGGGAACAGAAAGGACGCCATTATGACGACCCAAGCGGACACCATCTTTGTGACTCCGGACGGGGACGCAGGACAAGAACATGACCTGATCCCGAGTCTCAGCATCGCCAATCTGTTGCAGCAACGGGAGGCGGTCATGATCTTGTTTCAAGAGGCATTGGAGAAATTAGAGCAGGCCCACGCCCTGGCAACGGCAGCACGGCTCGGATTTCCTGATCTTTCGATGGCCCGCGGGTGGCGAGGTAACGGTCTCCACATGACGGGTGAGTTCGCGAAGAAAACAACACTGCTTGAGACATTCCAAGCTTGTCTCGATGCCGGCGGATGGACCACGCTCCTGAATGATTCTGGCATGCGCTCGGTCATGTCTGCGTCGAAGAGAAAGGAGGTGGATGAGCAAATCGGAGCAGAGAAGGTGCCGGAACTCACGCGCGAGGCGATTCGCGCCACCTTTGCGACGCTCCATGACTCACGGGTGGACATGTTCGAGCAGGGGGTGAT
>JAHBWQ010000107.1 GCA_019636915.1 Nitrospira sp.
ATGAAATAGACCACTAGAAACATAGAGAGATGGAACACGACGTGATAATACGCTAGCATCGCCACTAAGAGAATCGTGAAGACCCCGTGGGGAACGAGACTTGCTGCTAGGTGAACGACTGCCAAGACTTCGGATGGGAAAACTGTCTTCTTGATAAAATGGGCATTCCGGACGACGGAATCAGTGATCGAGGTCAGCGCCTCATTAAAAAACAGCCACGGTACAAATCCAGACACAAACCAAAGAATGAATGGCATACTGCCTGCCTCTTGAGATCGAAACCCGACGGCAAAGACAAAATAGAAGACGGTTATGACGGCTACCGGATGCGCAAAAGTCCATAGAATACCGGCAAGCGTCCCCGCATACCGGCTCTGGAGATCTCGCCACGCCAACGGACAAATCAGAGCCTGATGGCGACAAATAGAACCCAGCAGACGTACGATCATGTGTAACAAAAACTCATATAGATCATGATCTGCAGCTTGAGCACCAACAACAAATGATGTGATGCGAGATGATTGTGTGGCCTAAGAGGGCCTTACACATTCCCATAACGCGTGTTCTTGATCATCGTATACCCCTTGATCAAGTCGCTGATTCCTGCGTCGAGTGAGTAGAGCGGCTTGAACCCGGTCGATTCGATTTTGGCATTGGAGACAATATAGTTGCGTTGATCCGGATCCTTACCGACCGGAGCATCGACGAACACGAAGTCCGGAACCTGTTTCTGAATATGTTCGCACAACTCTCTTTTTGACACATTGGCATCAGACAGACCGACGTTATAAATCTGACCTTTCATCTTGTCGAAATGTTCGATGCCGTGTTGGAAGACCCGCGAGATGTCACGCACATGCACATAGTTTCGCTTAAAGGAACTCTCGAACAGCACCACGAAGCGATCGTACACCGCCCGATAAGTGAAATCGTTTACCAATAAATCGATCCGCATGCGCGGTGACATCCCGAATACGGTCGCCAGACGAAAGCTGATGGCGCTTTCCCGTTGCATCAGCTCCTTTTCAATACCGACCTTTTCCTTGGCGTAGAGGGAAATGGGATTCAACGGGGATTCTTCCGTACAAAAATTGTCTTTATCCCCGGTACCGTAGGCGCTGTTGGTGGTAGGCATGAGGACCATCTGGTGCTTCGACAACAGCTTCAGCATCAACAGAATAGCATCATGGTTGACGGTGGTTGCGCCCACCGGATCCTGGCTGCACATCGGCGCCCCCACCAGCGCCGCCAACGGAATCACGACATCGGCTTTTTTGATCAACGGAGCCATCACGCTTTCGATACGGATATCGCCTTTCACGACTGAAAACTTGGGATGATGGCACACATGATTCAGACTGGCCTGCTTGTACATAAAGTTATCCAGCACCGTGACGTTGTGGCCTTGCTGAAGAAGATCCGGAACCAGGGTGGAACCAAGATAGCCTGCGCCACCGGTCACAAGAATGTTATAGCTCATCGTCGTGTCCTCTCCGTTGATTGAGCGATCATGCCAACACTAACCTACCAACAAGCTTGGTGCCCGATGATAGTCATCAGGGACTCCAATATCGATAAAGGTCCCACGAAACTCTATTCCAAATAACCGACGTCCGGTCGCGAGCGCGTGAGGAAACAGGTCGTCCTCCAACGATAATTTTTCACCCAGTCTCCAAGCCGCGGACAACGCACGGGGATGCACCCAATAGACTCCCCCATTGGCAAGGCGAGGCCCTTGCTCAACACCGGACTTCAACGATGTGATCCGTCCTTGAGCGGACATCTCGATGCCCATGTACCGCCCCTTCTCACTCGTCCTGAACAATGAAAAACACCAGTCTGCATCGTGCTCCACGGCAAAGGCGTCCAATACAGTCCAGTCGGCCTTGAAATACGTATCTCCATTCAAGAGCAAGAACGGCTGACCCTGGCCGAGTTGCTCTGCAGCAAGCAAGAACCCGCCACCGGTTCCTAACGGGTGTTCCTCAACGGCATAGTCAAGCTGAATACCTTTATATCGAGACCCGAAATGACCGGTGATCGCTTCATGCCGATACCCCACGGACAACACAAACCGGCTGATACCCTGGCTGATCCAATAATCGAGCTGATATTCAAGAAAGGGGCGCCCACCGATAGGAGCCATAGGCTTCGGAAGGTCGGACACGACGCTCCGCAACCTGGTCCCCAGTCCACCGGCCAGAATCACAGCCGAAGGCATGGCACTCTCATGCGGAATTCAAAACCTTGCACAGTTCATCGATCTCTTCATCACGAAGATCAGGATAGTTGCCGATGTAGAAACCGTAAAAGTGGATATGTTCGGTTTCGGGGAAACGCAGATGGTGGTCCTTGGGAACGACGCCTTTCAGATACGGCTGGCGAATCTGATTACCACCCCCCGCACTTCCTCGCCGGAACTCGATCCCTGCCTCACGCATCACCTTCATCACGCGCTCCACCAAGACGTTGTCCGGACGCTTCAAGATAAGATTGAACGCATAATTACTGGACCCTTCTATCTTGAAATCAGTGCGGTACTTGCGTGAATCAAGCTGTTTCATAAACCGCAGTAGGTTGTCCGTCCGTCGCCTCACGTTGCGATCCAGACGTTTGAGTTGGCTTCGGCCTAGGATGCCGCCGATTTCCGTGTTGCGTGTGTTATAGGCGGGAAACGCAAAGATAAAATCCGGATTCAATTCCGGATTCGCTGAGCGGTAGGCCGCAAGCACCGCCGGATCGTTGGCCTCTCGAACCATCCCATGCGAGCGCAACATGCGTACCTGCTGATACACCTCCGAGTCGTTCGTGCAAATCATCCCTCCCTCGATCGTGCTCATATGGTGCGCGTAGTAGAAGGAGAAATTCGATATCCAGCCGAAACTTCCCAATTTCCGTCCCTGATGCGTAGCCCCATGAGACTCACAGACGTCTTCGATCAGCGGAACGCTTCGCTGCTGCAACTCAGTCAGCAACATATCCTCCAATGCATCAAACCCCTGCACATGGGTTAAAAATACCGCACGGGTCCTCTCCGTAATGGCGGCACAAATCCTATCTGGATTCATCCCCAGCGTCCTGGGATCGATGTCGACGAAGACGGGAGTGAATCCATTCTGCAGTACCGACGCGATGTCGGAGACCCAGGCCAACGGTGGAACGATCACTTCACCGCCCTCGGGGTAACGGATTTTCAGAATCGCCATCGTCAAGAGATTCGCGGATGCTCCGGAATTGACGAAGACACTATGCTTCACACCTAACCAGGCAGACCATTCAGCCTCAAAATCCCGCACATTCTGACCGTGCGTCAAGATCGGATCGTCCTGCTTGAGATGCTCAATCACCGCATCCAAATCTTCCCGGAGAATATTGTTGCGCATAAGAGGATAGTTCATAACGACCTATTCACGTTCCATGGGAGCCATCGGTCCAATGTCGACCGCTCAAGAAAGCTGTTCTGCTGAGATTTCAGATACTGATCAGAAATGCGTTCAGGGTGATCAAAAAGACCGTCCAGTGAGACCGCAGCAAGCGAAAGAGGCGTACGCGGTTGGTCCGTTGAGACCTTGAGCGATGCAAGAACGACGCTGGCGGACTTGTTTACCCCCCGGCTATTTCTCGTTGTAATAGTCTCCATACTCAACAATGATGGTGCTGTGTCCGTCCTCACGCAGCAGCGCCCACTCATAGGCCGGGAAGACATCTTTGGGTTCTTCCAAACGAATGATTTCTACCGTGCTACACATCATGCGGATCGCCTCCGTAAAGTCTCCCACATGCTGATGCTGCGGATGGAGCGGACGCTGCGATCCGATTCCCGTCCTGATAATGGCCTTCGTCTTGTACCCGCCGTTGGACATCACATGAATCTTGTCCAAGTGATTGACCAACTGATTGATCGCCAAGATCAGAAAATTCCACCTCGGGAACACACTGACGGGTATGAGTCCGGTAAGCGCCAGGCCGGTCGTCATCCCCATTTGCATTTCCTCGGCGACCGGCAGCTCGATCAAGCGATGGGAAGGCACCTCCTTGAGCGTGTTGCTCATGGCCGTTCCCGGAACAGCCACCGCCTGGCCGAGAAAAATCGTCCGCGGATCTTGTGCCAAGAAATTCATCGACCGCTTCAGCTCATCAAAATATTTCATGGTTCACCCTAAAACTGGACCCGCATGCCGGCACCGGCATGCGGATACTTCGTTTCGTAGCGGTAGTAGCTGATGTACTCATCATTGACTTCTTCATAACTCAGGCGAGGTTGATTCCACGTCTCTCTGGTGTCTGTACAGACCGATTTTGCGTTGTCCTCGACGATAAAGCGGATCGGTAAGCGGTGGTTTCGGCTGTACTTGATCGATTCATGCGCAATACCCGTCTCAGCCGTCATATCCCCCATGAAACAGTAGACCTTGGCATCCTCTTCACGCTGCCGGATCGACATGGCTGCCCCGACGGCAATCGGTAAGACCCCGCCGACAATCGCAGAAGAGAAAACACGCTGCTCAGGGAAGCACAGAGAGATCGACCGTCCGGCCAGGATCTCATCTCGGACGCGATCCTTTGGTACGCCCTTCAGCAAACACTGATAATGAGACCGCCATGAGCAGAACACCCAGTCCTGAGGTCGGATGGTGCGGAAGATTTGAATGATCGCCTCCTCATTCCCATAATACAGATGAATGGGGGCGCGAATTTTCCCCGCGTTGAACAATGCGGCGATTTCTTCCTCAAATTCAATCAACTCTTCTTTTGTCATCATTTCACCCTTCGTATGCCAGGCGTATGAAGCGGAAAACACCCCAGACCCAGTCCGACTACCGCTAGCCCACAGGCATCGGGACGGGTGCGGTCTTGAGATGACTCACATACCATCGGTACGTCTCCGTGAGTCCCTCACGAAGCCCGATGCGGGGCTTCCACCCTAAGGACCTGATCCGTGCGCTATCAAGGAGTTTTCGAGGAGCACCGTCGGGCTTGCTTGAATCCCAATTGAGCTCCCCTCGATAGCCGACCACACCAGCTATCAACTCTGCCAATTCTTTGATTGAGACATCCTCCCCAATTCCAATGTTGATGGGGAATTCGACCGTGAGATCTTCCTCGACCAAGAGATGGACACAGGCATCCGCGATATCGTCGGCATGAACGAACTCCCGTCTCGGCGTGCCGCTGCCCCACAAACCGACCGATCGAGCTCCGGTCGTTTTTGCTTCATGAAAGCGCGCGAGAAGCGCTGAGAGAACATGGGCTGACTTCGGGTCAAAATTGTCGTGGGGCCCATAGGCACTATTAGGAATCACCGGAATAAATCGGGCATCTCGATCTTGTTTGTTATACGCCAGACACATGTACGTGCCGAGGAGCTTGGAAACGGCATAGGGCAAGCTGGTCGGTTCGGGCTTGCCGGATAAAAGAGCGGCTTCGGCCATCGGTTGAGAACATTCCCTTGGATACATGCAGGAGGAGCCGAACAGAATCAGCCTTCGCACCCCGGTTTTACGCGCTGCCTTCAGCACATTCAGTTGAATGGCGACATTCTCGTCCATGAAATCAGCAGGAAATGACTGATTTTCCATAATTCCGCCGACTCGCCCTGCGGCGAGGATCACGTACTCCGGACGAACCGTCTCAAAAAAATCATTGACCGCCGCGGCATCTTGAAGTTCCAATTCATTCCGCCGCCTCGTCATGGGGGTTCGATACCCCTCTCGCTCCAATCGCCGAACAACCGCCGAGCCAATAAGACCGGCATGTCCCGCGACATAAATGACGGCATCCCGGTTCATCGCCATTTCAAGAAAGCCCATTCGGTTGATACAAGACCACGCGACTCCCTGAACTCTCAAATCGGAACGGCACATGCACCAAATGTTTCAGCCGCTCTTGAACTTTTGGTTGCAACTCCGGCTTCACGAACAATAATAGAAAACCTCCGCCTCCCGCGCCGAGTATCTTCCCGCCCAAAGCGCCGACGCGTACCGCTTCCTCATACAGCTGATCAATTTCCGGCGTCGAGACTCTGTCAGAAAGACTGCGTTTACAGACCCAGCTTTCGTGAAGCAACTTGCCGACTTCGTCGATCGAAGTCCTTGAGCTTTGGAGGATCTTGATCGCTTCGTCAACCATCTCTTTCATGCGGTGGAGCTCGGCTTCTCGTCTCTTGAAATTGTCGATCTTGGATTTGGCGACTTCGGATGCAATTCGAGAAAACCCGGTAAAACACAGCATGAGATGCGATTGAAACTCATGCAACCGGTCCTTCGTCAAAATAATGGGCGACACCTGAAACGTGTCGTTTCGCTTAAAGTCGATTCGATTGAACCCTCCGAAGGCGGCCGAAATCTGATCCTGCGACCCGACATTCTCCTTGATGATGTGCTGCTCCATATTGATCGCTTGGGCGGCAAGCTCGTCTTTCGAAATATATTTCCCCCGCAAGGCTGCTAAGGCATGGATCAGTCCCACCGTAAATGATGAGCTGGATCCGAGACCGGATCGTGCCGGTAGATCGCCGTCGTGATGAATCTCCAACCCCAGATCGTCGCACTCGGCCCAGGATAGAATGGCTCGAACGGCAGGATGCTTGATCTCATCAACCCGTCGCACATTCTCGATAATGGAGTAGACGATGCGGTGCTTGTGTTCGAAAAAAGGCGGCAGGTACCGGCAACTGATGTGACAGTATTTGTCGATCGAGGTGGCCAAGACCACTCCGCCGTGCTCCTGATACCAAGCCGGATAGTCGGTCCCGCCGCCGAAGAAGGAAATGCGGAACGGCGTTCTCGTGATGATCATCTCTCGTGCCTCGCCTGTTTCACCATGAGCACGGTGGTCATATCAATCACCGAGTAGTTTCCGGCGCAACGGCACCTTGGCCATGGCTTCAACGTTTGCTCGTTCCTTTTCACCGAACTTCGTCTCGACCAGCTTGAGATACGCCGCGTTCGAAAAGTAGTGCTGCCACGCTTCATCACGAAACCGCAACACGTCCGCTGCCGTGATGTGCTTGGTGGGGAGAGGCTGGCTGTCGTAGGACAAGAATGCATACCCACTGTAGCTGTCCGGCAATTTCCAGCCTTGCTGCTTGGCCAGATGATACATCGGACTTCCCGGCAAGGCCTGACAAGGATACATATTCGCCATCTCAGTATTCAGCTCTAGCGCCAAATTCAAGGTTTCCCCCATCGTCTCCAACGTATCGTCAGGAAACCCGAAAATGTAGTTGCTGATGATGTTCATTCCCTCGGCCCGCACCTTATCGCAGACGGCTCGGATGTTGACCTCCTGAAAAGAGCCCTTCGAAACCTCCTGCCTCACGGTCTGGTTACCGGCTTCTATCCCAAGCGCCAACCAATTAATACCGGCCTGCCTGAACAAATTGACATACTCATGTCGTACGGTATCGACTCGCGCGTAGGCCCACATCCGCAATCGCAGATCTCGTTCAATGATACCGTGAAGCAGCGGCTCGTAATACTTGCGATTCAAAAAAAACATCTCATCGCTGATTCGAATTGTCTGGACCCCTAGCTTGGCAAGCTTCTCAAGTTCGGCTGTGATTAACTTCGCGCTCCAAAACCGCATCCCGCGCGAATGGGACGCATCAACCCCGCTCCCGTTGTCCACTCGGTTTACAATGTTGATCATGCAAAAATCACAGGCAAACGTGCATCCGAGCGATGTATAGATGGCCGCAAAGGGAGTACGTTTTTGATGATCGAACTCGGCATGCCAGAAATGCGCCCGATACAGATCAAGCGGTTGAGATCTGTACGGCAGGAGATCCCATGCGTAGCCGGGCATGTCGATATCCATACGATCTTGCGGAACCACCGATTGCGGCTCATTCATGATCGGACAACTCTTTCCGTTGGAGTCGACGACCTTGTACCCGATCCCCTTCACGGCCTGCAGCCCGGAATGGAGATCTGTCTGCAAAAGATTATGCAGCGCATACACTCCCTCGTTCAGGAGTACGATGTCGACGAACGGGAGTTGCAGAACTTCCATGGGCAACGCGCTGGTGTGAGATCCCACGAAACAGATCGGGAGATGTGGATGCTGTTGTTTGATCTCCTTCGCAAGGGCGCTGGCACCGATCATTCCGGTCGTCCCTGAATTGGGATTTTGCCCGTAGACGACAAATACCACCAGGCGAGGATTCGCATCATGAATCCGATTCACGGCTTCGGGCAATGACAGCTTCTCTGCATCGCAGTCTAAAATCGCCACGCCAAAATTCTTGGCCCGACACGACTGTGCCAACAACAACGCCCATGTAGGTGGTTCAATCGCCGAATAGGTCTTCGCTAACCCTTGATAGGCTTGCAAGGACGAATCCGCATTGACGAAGAGCACATCAAGCCGGCGAGTTGCCATCGGTATCGGTCCGTGACTCGTAAAGTCGGGGAATTACAGTTGGTGTTATCCTACACTTTGTCGAATTTTACAATATTTAGGCTTGCTAATTTGAAATTTTGAAGGTGACATTGGCATCACTGGCTCCTTTAGCATCACCATGAGCTGCTTGCAAGGCCGATGAACGAATTTCAGTGTGAACATCTTTCACGATCGAAGGTCCTTCCCGAACCTTCAGTCGAACCAAGACCGTTCCGATGGTAGACCTGATTCGCAAGAACGACACGACGGCAACGAATGTATAGCACGAACGAATGCGAAGTAAGAGCCGTTCGGCATTGGGAAGCGGTGAATGATCGACCACAGTGAGGATTTTTCGGAGAAATCTCCATTGGTGTCCCGCGTAGAACGACCAGGAAGAAGACCAACTTTTCCCGTTGGACGGGTCAAACCCACGGAACTTATTCCGATAATAAAAAAGAACCTCATCAATTCCTTGCACCTTCGTCAGGGTCAACAACTTGATGAGAAAAAGATTATCCACGTCGGCGATGGTTTCGTCGAATGTATCGAACGGTAGTGCCGCCAAATACGCCTCACTCCGATAGACCCCGAAAATTGTCGGGACCACCCGACGTTGTCCGAGGTAACGCCACACATTTCTGAAGGCGGAATCCTCCTTCTTATATAGATGACGACCGGCCAACAACCGCTGAACCCCTCGATGACCGTAAACATCCACATAGCACGCGTTAGAAAAGACCAACCCGACCCCGGGATGACGCTGAAGATACCTGACTAGAGTCCCCAGAAAATTCGGTTCCCACAGATCATCATCGCAAGCAATCATGCAGAACTCACCGGTAATGAAGGTAGCCAGGTGGTTTGCGGCATCGTGCGAAATACGATTGATGGTATCGGGCACATACTTCACCCGCGTATCGCGGCGTGCATACTCGCGACAAATCTCAGGCGTCCGGTCCGTGGACTGATTATCAAGAATCACAATCTCAAACTGTGCGTAGTCCTGCACCAGCAGGGACTCCAGCGCCAACGGAAGAAACAGTTCACCGTTGAGAACCGGCACCATGATCGTGACAAGCCCTGGCGTCTTCATGCGTTTTTCCACACGACCTGATGAAGCCATTCCTTTGCCATCAGGTACTGAAACATCGTCATCGTCAATCCAGAAATCAAAAGAGCGACGGCGGCCTTACCGGCTGACAGGTCTCCAAACCCTGCAGCCATGATCCATCCCAGGAAGCATAACGGGAGCCCGAGGGCCACCGCGTAGAGAATCCTTCGAACAGGCCAGGCAATCGGTAGCGCTCGGCAACTAATCGGGATGGCCATCGTAAATACGACGACTCCTGCCATCAGAAGCGCCAGCGCCGTCCCTAGAAGGGGCTCATAGGACGCCAGAACGTATACAAGCATCGGAGCCAGAAGCGCCCCCATCATAAGGGGATAGATAGTGACTGTCATATCGACCTTCGCCAAACCGAGCTGGTGTAAGGTCGACGACATGGCCCGAAACGTCTCCGTCAGCGCGGGCCAGACGAGGATCGACGCGATCGCTTGAAACTGTTCGCCTAAGAGGAGTTTCACCATGAAGGCTGCGTTTCCGACCAAAAACGCGCCGAACAGAATGACGGCTGGAATGTAGGCCGCCGCATAGGCGCTCCAAGCCCGTGCGATGCCCTCAGCATCCTGTCCCTTCAGCGCTCGAAACAACGTTGGGCTGTAAAACTCATTGAAAAGGTTTTCGAACGTCTGCATCGGCATTGAACAGATCATATACCCTGCCGCAAACAAGCCGACTGTCGTAATGTCCGCCACCCAACTGAGAATAAAGCGATAACTCTGGGATTGGATCCACCAAAATACAAATGCCACGGCTTGCGGCCCTACAAACATGATCAGGGTCCACCAATCGAACGGGAGCACACTGTGCAGAGGAGAGGCATGCGTGGGAACAGACGTTCTTGTATAACGCTCAAAAATCACATAGGAAAGAGACGAGAGAAGAAATCCGCAAAAGACTCCAAGTAACCACACCTCTGGGCCCGTCTGGTATGTTGACCACCATATCGCGAAGAAGAGACCTCCCCATGCGGCAATATTTCCAAACAGCACATATAGAAAGCGACGCCCTATCAGGTTGAGCCCTGAGGTCCCCATCGTCTGAAGTGCAAACCCCAGCGTATAGAGCGCGACCAAACCCGCAACCCAAACTGGGGTCATCCCCAAGACCACCGAGAATTGACTCTGCATGACCCATGCTACCGAACCAAGTCCTACCGCAACGGCTAAAACAATACGCAGATACGCACCAAGCCGTTGGGTTAAGACCCCTGCGTCTATCCAATCCAAACAACCACGAGCAATGTAAGCAGCTAGGGGGATCAACAAGGCGGAGGTCCCGAGAATAGCCAGACTCATCACCTGGTTCATACTTCCCAGCTCACCGGGTGACAACATCGTCGTCGCAATTTTAATCGCAATTAATCCCTGCAAAATACTTGGAATCCTCTTCCAGACCGAGCATGACAAGAACACGAAATGGTTGTCATTGACGCATCAATCCTATCTCAATAATCGTCGGCCTTCCAAGGCGTCGGCGAGTGGTTGCCGAGCTGGAGGCACAATCTGTTCTGGAAATTGAGATGGAGAAAAGAAACGGACCTCTTCACTCTCCTGACTGCAGATAACCTGACCGGATAGCACTCGTGCGCCGTACATCAATGAGTTGAACAACATCGCCATTATCCGGATACGTGACGATACGACCTTGTGGGCTTGAATACACGCCAATGAGATGCGTCACCTCCACGGTGAGACCCGTCTCTTCACGCACTTCGGCCACGGCAGCCTCGACAAGTGACTCTCCTGCGACCACCCTTCCTCCGGCCAGTCCCCACCAACCACAATCGACGCTTTCCAGGAGGATGAGGTGTCATCTTGCCCGCGAACGACCACTCCGACTCCGCGCGTACCCTCATCCCTTCACAACGGTACTCCCGTACATGGAATCAATCTCGGACGCATTCATGTCGACTCCTCGTCCACGATCTGGAGCAATTCGATCCGGCTTATAAGCATTTCGGCTGCTTATACTCCCACTACATCGTTTATATCGATTTCGACCGCCGCCGCTTGTTGAATCAGATGCACTCCGATCACAAGCCGATGACGCTTTTCTTTCCTCAGCAGAATTCCATGCACTCCCTGAAGAGGACCACGAATCACTTCCACCTTCATGCCTTCATGGAGATAGGGGTGCGGATCATAGGGAAGGACACTGCTCATCAGGCGTCGCAGTGCCTCGATCTCTGAGTTTGGAATCGGTTCGGGCCGACTTCCACTTCCGACGATTTCGACGACGCCTGCCGTTTTCTGCGCAGGCAGCCTCTCGTGTTGGGAAAGCCGCACGAAACAATAGCCGGGAAACAGCGGGACCTCGATTTCTTTCTTTCGATCCTTCCATTGGCTCAACCGCTTGACAGTCGGAAGTAACGGTTCGATTCCTTGTTTCTCCAACTGATCGCGCACCACCTTCTCATGACGAGACTTCGTTCGTAGCGCATACCACTTGAGATTGTCTGCCTGGTCCATCTGGTTTATCTCATCTGTCTGGTCATTCATGAGACATCCGATGTACGACTCGTTTCATCGCACACACTTTAGCCCCGCCTTTTCATTTTCTTGATTAGTGCACCGAGCATGGCGCGAAGAGCCTCGACTTTCGTCCTTAAATCCTTGGCACACTCCTGACTCACCTAGCCAATATCCGCTGCAATCAGCACCTGAGCTTTCAACTCACCTGCCGCCCCTTTCGCAATATACAAATATCTGATGAACTCCGCGACTGTCTGTCTCTCTCTCTCTTCCCGCTGCGATATTTGAAGCGATGGAGACCGCTGCTCTCCTCACCTGATCCTTGAAACCGAAATCCTTATCACACTCCCCATTATTGAGGATCTGATAACGTTCGACCGCGAGAGCCTTGGCGTTTTTTCCAACATTCGAGGTCTTCAAATCTGGTCACAGGCATAGGTCTCTGCCCAACAAACAGGTCAAGCGCGAACCGCGCGATGCAGCAGAGAAGAGAATCCGGCGTTCCTGTTTTCCACTCCGCCCCAGAAAAGTCCTGCCCATCGCGCGTCCGGCGGATACAGCTTCGCCCTCTCACTTACAGTGAAGAAAAAACGATCGTCTTCCGCTCTTACACCGACGACGTCAACGCGATGATCTTACTATCTGGAACCTGATAGTGTTCGAGTTTCGTGCAGAACCCAGCTAAGTGATCAATGGTTGCCAGCAACACCGCGTCGAACTCCCACTGGCACAAGACGTCTAGCGACCAAACCGGATACGAGAGAAACGATTCCTGCCGTCCATCATCCACAAACCCGACCAACGTCATCTGCATCTCGCGGAGCGACAGATAGGCCATCTCCGCAAGTTCACCGGTTCCATAGATGACGACTCGTTTCATTCCATTTCGAGCTACGTACGACAGTGTTTCTCGAAGTCGCGCACGCATATCGCGGTAATAGGACAGTGCATACTCCAGGTGAAGAGACGTCAGCCTCGATTTCTCGGCAAACCCTTGTGGCGTCAACACGTATCGAACACGGTGGGAGGGAACCGTGGAAATGGTGATGTATCCGTTCCGCACCAATCGTTTCAAATACTGATTCGTGAGCCCCAACGCGACCCCGAGCTTGGCGGCAAGGAACCGCTGGGTGATCCCACCATCGCGCTCCACCTCGGTCAGCAAGAGCAGATCTCGTTGGCCTCGGAGATTCATAGAGTTATGAATTCGCTTGCTGCTCGTTCAGGATATGAACATATACAAATAATGGAGTCAAGGCCACTACCTAGAGTCGATCACGCCCTGCCCCAATCCTTGACCTCACACGTGGTGGACGACGAGAGCTGAAGCAGTACCAATTACCTGCCTGACGGCAGCCATCACCGTGTCAACCGTCACTCGATCAAGACAATCCCAATATGAGCAGACTTCGCCGATACATTTATCACAGGTAGGGACATCTGGACGTAGGACAACTCCCGTCCCAAGAGGCTTCCATCTCACAGGCAAATTGTTTCGCCGAGGATCAAACAGGCTGACCGTGGGAATGCCTAGAGCTGCTGCCATGTGAGCTGGTCCCGTGGCCCCAGAAACAACCACATGTGCATTGGCAATCACTGCCATAAGTTGGCGGAGTGATAGTTGTCCCATGCCATTCTTGATCTCGGCAGGAATCTGCGGAGCAGGTAGGAGATATGGTTCGAATTGTTTTTGTTCCGACTCGCTGCCAGTCAACATTACACCATACCCGATTTCCGCTAATTTCACTGCCAAGTCTCGGTAACGCTCCGGCCGCCATCGACGTGCAGAGAGACCTCCCGGATGGACCACAACTCGTGGGCTGGGCAGATTCGCCCAACAAGATGCCCCGATCGCTCGCTCGTGCTCCGTCACGAACAGAGCAGGAGGTTGAACCGTTTGGGGTGTCACGCCCAGGCCTCTCAGCATCTCAACGTTGTACACTGATTCATGCTTCGAAAATTCACTGCGATGCTCGTAGATCCGTTGATTCGCCAAGATGCTGTACCAACGATAGCCCGTCGCAATTCTAATCGGCACTCGCGCCAACCAGGCCGCCCACATCAAGCGACGAAACGGTTTGAGAAACACCGCGGCCTCAACTCCCTGGGAAAATGCACGACGGAGCTCCGCCAACGGATCCGTCAGACGAATGGTGCGAACACCATCCACATCAGGATGGTATTGAAGCAGGGGCGCCACGGTAGGGCTGGTTAAGAACTCAACTTTGACACCCGGTACGAGTTGCCGAAGTTGCGTCGCTACGGGGAGCGACAGGAGGACATCACCGATCCCATCCGGGCGAACGATCAAGACGTTCATTGGCATGGGACATGAGCCATTAACCGCGGACGAATGGCATCAACCACATGAGTCGGCGTAATACGATGAAGGCATTCTAATTCGGGAACATGTCGACAGACACGGCTGAAACAGGGGCTGCATGGAACCTGACCGGTCAATACGTAATGACCGTCCCCATAGGGTCCGGTCCGAACCGCACTGGTCGGTCCGAACATCGCGACCACAGGGACCCCCAGTGCCGACGCGACATGCATCGGTCCGGAATCGTTCGTAATCATTGCGGATGCCGTCGAAAGCAGCGCAGGCAAACATCCCAACGGGATCTCCCCACACAAATCGATAAACGGACTTGCTGTCAGAGCTCGGAGCTGATTCGCATACAGACGTTCCTCCGAACTTCCGATGATCACGACCGGTTCACGATACGACTCGTGCAGTTGATCCAGAACCGCAGCGAACGCCGTCAGCGGCCATCGCTTCGTCGGCCACCGCGCTCCAATATTCATTGCAATCCATGGCCGGTCTACAGAAAAACCGTGACGACGGCAGATTGTTCGAACAGTCGCGACATCCTCGTCCTGGAACTTAAACTGAAACCGACGTTTCTCAGGACGGCTCGCCCCCAAGGCACCCACCAGGGAGAGATATCGATCGACCGCATGAACATCGGGGTCCGCAACCGGAACTCGGTCGGTGTAGAACCAAGGACTTCCCTCTCGTCCATTCGCAAACCCGACTCGTATCGGTGCCCCACTGAACCACGCCAAGATGCCACTTCGAAACAACCCTTGCAAATCGACTGCGAGATCAAAGCGCT
>JAHBWQ010000108.1 GCA_019636915.1 Nitrospira sp.
CAGTGAAGCACAGCTGGACTCACCTGTGAATCCTGAAAATTAATTGATGACAGGCCCTAGTGCGGGTTAGAGTTTCACTGTCAACCAACCCATTACGCGCGTGCCAAGCAGATCACCGAGTGGATGTTCACGATGGGTGTCATTCAGCGCGTTGAAGACGGAGATGGCCAGCTCCGCTTCACGCACATGGCCGCCTGTCTGTTGTTGCCAGAACACGTATCCCAATCTGAGATTCAGTAAGTGATAGGCGGGAACGTGCTCTTGCGGAAGAACGGTTCCAGGTGGAAAGAAGAGCGCGAGCTTCGCAAACACATCGCCCACTGGATACGACGCACTGCCCACATGATGATACAACACTTCGCCCGTGAAGGGGCTCCAATTTATGCGGAGTCCGGCATTGAATTTGTGGTGGGGAACCCCGCGCCGACTGAATCCATTGGAGGTTTGTCCGACTTCTTGGTACGCATAGTTGGCGAAGCCAGAGAGCCAGGAGGTCATGAGAAATTCCGCGCCAACCTCCCCGCCGTAGATATCAGCCACACCGCTATTGAGTGGACGAACGATATTCAAGGGGATGTTCGACACGGTTCGGAATGCGATGAGGTCTGAAATATGGTTGAAGAATCCAGTGACGCGTGTCCTCAAGCGATGCTCCCACCACCAGCTTTGATAGCCCAGTTCATACGAAGCGATCTGTTCAGGCTTGACGTCCGTCGATCCCACGATGGAGGACGGTATGAGAGGGAACCCAGGGAACGCCACCGTGTTCAGCATGTTGAGGCCGACCTCGGTGGCAGTTGGGGGACGATAGGCAACGGAACCGGACAGCCGAAACGTATGGTTCGCATTCACATGGTAAATGATGGCGCCACGAGGCGACAAGGTGGGCGTAATGAAGGTATCGAGGTCATAACGGAGCCCTGTGCTTATTGCGAGAGAAGGCCAGGGCTGCCAATCTCCTTGCGCATAGAGTCCAAGACGATTCTCGGCCACCCGGTCACTCAGAATATTCGATGAATGAATGATGTGGCGGAAGTTGGTCCCGATATTCACATTGAGTGTCTTAAACGGACTGAATCGGTACCGGGTTTCAGCATCATAGGTGCTCAGGGAATACTCCTGATCCATTCGTCCCGCTCTATCGGTGAGTGTGAGCAGTGGGGCCAGCGGAGGGTACACGCGAGCGTTCGTTTCAGAGAACAAGCCGTTCCACCAGCCACGGACCAAGAGCCCACTCTGTTCGTAGCTGACAAGTGCATAGGTCTGGGAAAAGTGATTTTCTGAGGTCGCAGTTTGATTGAGGATATCGTTGTAAGGGTTCGAACGTGTGAGCCCTGCCTCGGCCCTGATCTTTCCATCTCCTGAGAGATGATATTCGGCGATCCCACCAATGCGTTGACCATTGAGTGCCGGAACGTCACGGTTGGACCAACGTTGTGTCTGCTCATGTCCTCCTGAGATGCGGTAGCTCCAGTTGTTGCCTGTCGTTCCGGCATGGACTGCATTGGTGAGCAGAGTACCGACCTCACCACCTGCCATCTGCAGTGTGGTTCCTTTCATTTCTTCAGGGGATTTGGTGATGATGTGCACCACCCCATCGAACGCATTGAAGCCATACACAGACGATGCCGGCCCCTTCAGTACCTCGATTCGCTTGATTTCCATCAAGGAGACCGGCAGCTGCTTCCAGAAGACAGTGCCGGATTGATCAATGTAGATGGAGCGGCCATCAACCAAAACGAGGAGCTTGTTCGCTGATAACTGATTGTTTCCACGCACGCTGACATTGAAGTCGACGGCATTGGTTTGCATGACTTCGAGGCCGGGAATCCGGCGCAGCACCGCAGGCAGGTCCGTAGCACCTGAATGGCGAATATCTTCGTCTGTGATCACATAGACGTTTGACGGCGCCTCGGAAATCGGTTGTTCGTACTGGCTGGCGATACTGATAGTTTCTTCCTTGAGGTAGAGGGCGTCATCTTTAAGGTGTTGCTCGGTTATGGAGGATGTTCGAGGGGTCGGGAGCGATGGCTCAGCCCAGCACAAGAGTGGGGTGCTCAGCCCATAGAGTGTGGCCGCAATTATCCAAACCCATCTCACGTGGATCATATCGAGCAGGACCGCACTGTCTGTGTCCGTGCCGGGATTTGTTTTATCACAAGGCTCACCATATCGGAGGGACACCTCCTCGAATCATCGTTCTGTTTGGATAGGCAATAGGCTCTTTCTCATGTGAATCTATTTCGATACTGAATCGAATTGGATACGATCCTGTGCAACAGTGATATAGGGACATTGCCGCTGTCGGGCTCGATGGGGAGAGAGTGTGTCGTTGGTTCTGTAGGAGAACGGATTCGGCATTTAGACGGAAGGAGAGCGATAGCTCACACCGTATGTGCAGCCAGTTGCCAGATGAGGAATGTCATTTGCAGGCTGAAATGGGGACGTTGAGCCGGTGAAAAAGTTCGACAGGAGCACGAAATAGAACAAGAAGCATTGAGCGTAGACGTGATATAAGAGGCCCTGGTGCAGTCTCTCAATGAAAGGAGTCGAGCTGTGATGGTGAAAAACATGGTGAAGTATGCCCTGGTGGTCTGCGGCGTGTTGGCGGCAGTCCAGGCCCAGGCGAATTTCCCCACCGTACCGAAAGAAACCTATGAGGCGCTGAAGATCGATCGATCGGCCTCGCCCAAGGAGCTGTATGAAGCGCTCCTCAAGCGGTACCTTGACCCCGCGCAAGGTGTAGGGAAGGGCAAGTATGGAGACTATTGGCAGCCGGTCTCCTTCAGCCGGTATTTTGACCCGCACACCTTCTATAAGCCGCCACAAGCGGTGAAGGAAGTGGCCAGCCGTGAGCAGTGCGTGAAGTGTCACACCGATGAATCCCCGGGCTGGGTGGCGGCGTGGAAGAAGAGCACCCATGCGAACCTGGACAAGATCCGGAAGCTGACCCCGAAGGATGACACTTTCTACAAGAAGGCGAAGCTGGAGGCCGTCGAAGAGAATCTGCGGTCGCTGGGCAAGCTGGGCAAGGGGGAGAAGCTGAAGGAAGTGGGCTGTATTGATTGCCACGTGGCGATCAATACCAAGACCAAGGCGGATCACCGCAAGGACATCAAGATTGCCACGGCGGATACGTGTGGGGCCTGTCACTTGCAGGAATTTGCCGAGCGGGAATCCGAGCGGGATACGATCACCTGGCCGAAGGATCAGTGGCCGAAGGGCCGTCCGTCTCACGCGTTGGATTACAAGGCCAACGTGGAAGTGGAAGTCTATGCCGGGATGCCGCAGCGGGAAATCGCCGATGGCTGCACGGGCTGCCACGTCAATCAGAACAAGTGCGATACCTGCCATGCGCGGCATGATTTCAACGTGGCCGAATCCCGGAAGCCGGAAGTCTGCGCCCAGTGTCACAGCGGGGCGGACCACAACAACTGGGAAGCCTACAGCCTGTCGAAGCATGGGTTGAAGTATCAACGCGATAAAGACAAGTGGAACTTCAATATTCCGATCAAGGAAGCCATGGCCAAGGGGGCGGAGACGGCCCCGACCTGCCAATACTGCCACATGGAGTATCAGGGCAAGATTGCGCACAACATTGTGCGGAAAGTGCGGTGGGCGAACTATCCCTTTGTGCCGGGGATCCGCGAGAACATCAAGACCGACTGGGCGGAGAAGCGCAATGATGCCTGGGTGAAGACCTGCACCAATTGCCACTCGGAAACCTATGCCCGCGCCTGGATGGAGTTCATGGACAACGGGACCTTCTCCGGGTTGGACAAGTACGATGAAGCGCATCATGTGGTGGAAGAGCAGTACAAGGCGGGCCTGTTGACGGGCCAGAAGACCAATCGGCCGGCGCCCCCGGCACCGGAGACCGATGGGTTCGAGAAGTTCTTCCAGATCTATTGGTCGAAGGGGAACAACCCGGCAGCCAATGAGTTGCGGTTGTTCGAAATGGCCGAAGACCACCTCGTGCAGTTGCACGTGAGCTTGGCCCACCAGTACTGGGGGTACACCTATACGGTGGGATGGGCGGCGATGAACCGGGCCTATGTGGAGATCATGGACGATGACACCCGCTTGAAGGAGAAGTTGGACCTGCAAGCGCGGGTGGCGAAGCTGGAGAGCAGCATGAAGAGCAGTCTGTTGGACCTCGACAGCGATGGCGGCAAGATCTCGCTCGGCGGGATCGGTGGCGGCATGATGCTGGCGGGGACGCTGGCGCTCGCAGGCTGGCGGCGGAACAAGAAGTAGTCGCCTTGGCTACGTCGTCCCTGAGTGAACCCGTGTCACGTCCAGCAGGGACACCGAAGCTCCTCCCGTCACTAGGGATTCTCCTGGTGGCGGGAGGACTGTTCTTCCTCGGGTGGTTTTCCTACCTTTGGTTTAAGCCTGTTCCCGCCCCGTACAGCTATCAGCTTGTTGATGAGGGTGGGGTATCAAAATTTACAAACCTTCCCTTGCAAGCATGGCCGGATTTGAAGATCAGCAAATATGAACTTCGAGTTCAATCGGTCGAAAAACCACTTGCGATTGCCTATCGTGCTGCAAAGGCGAATGGCAGTTCAATCCTATTGAATTGGGAAGGATTGGTTTCGGAACCGATTGGCTTCATGGCGGGAGAGCTTTCCGAGCTAGCTACTATCGGTACGGATATCACGCAACATGTTCCCAAGGAAGGTTTGATCCTAGCCTGGTGGGACATTTCACGTCAGCTGCATCTCTTATCGGAGCGAGAAACACTCTTTACGTCCCATCTTGGGCAACCATTGATCACGCCATCATATTGGAAAGATCGTATCCCTGTGATTGCTGAGTATGAACGTCAGTTTTGGGGGGATCAGGGATCCGGAGAGGAAACACGAAAGTTTCAGCAGTTTGTTGATGCGCTTTCGTCAGAGCCCACAAAAGGCACTGCGATGCTCCGCGAGTTAGCGGGCTCCAGAGAAGCCTACATCGTGGTTCACCCCACCGATCTCTATAAAGTCGGTCTTCTCCGACCTGAGCGAATGGAAATTGCGTTCAAAGATTTTCCCCTTACAGGAAATGTCCATGGACTAGCCAATCAGGTAAAAGCCTGGATGAAGGAGTATGACTACGACACCTACACGCTTCAGTCGCTTTCCGAAAAGGTTGTACGGGCCTATTTCCTGAACCAGAAGAAAAATGGAAAGCTCCTACTTGCTCAAATGCTACCATTGATGAATTCCACACCCATTGACTTTGAGGCCTTACAACTTGTCCACAAGCATGGCGGGTATTGGGTGTACAAGATTCCAGCTACTCAAAATCCTTCCTGATCCTCGTAGTCCAATAATATCGGGCTAGCAGTTCGGAATTTGCTCATGGTAAACTGACGTCCACTGTAGCGAGAGTAGGTGCAATTGTTATACGATCACAACATTCAGTATTGGGATAGCAATAGAGGGGATCTTATTCATATATCTATGGGAAAGGAGATGCCGTGAATTACCGCATTTTATCTGGATTGGCCGCTGCGGCGGTATTCCTTATCATGGCTGGGGCTGCCTCAGCCGACGGGACGTTCGAAGGCAGGAAAAAGTGTTTCAATTGCCATAAGGGAGAGGGCGAAGCCTGGGAAAAGACGCTGCATGGGAAGGCAATGGAGTCGCTCAAGCCTAGCAGAGGTAAGAAGAAGGACGAGGCGATGGTCAAGGCCAAGCTTGACCCTAAAAAGGACTATACAAAAGACAAGGATTGCGTTGGATGCCACGTCGACGGGTTCGGTAAGGAAGGTGGGTACGTCATCGAAGAGCCGGAAAAATTCTTAACCGGCGTTGGGTGCGAATCCTGTCACGGAGCAGGAAGTGACTACCGTAAGATTCACCGGAAAGCTGGTGAAGCCTATGAAAAGTCACAGAAGACCACAGAGCGAGCCAGTCTTGTGGAGGCCGGACAAGACTTCGAATTTCAAGAAAAGTGTAATGCCTGCCATTTGAACTATGAAGGTTCACCGTGGAAGGGTGCAAAGAAGCCCTACACACCGTTTACACCTACCGTGGATAAGAAGTACTCGTTTGATTTTGAGAAGTATGTGAGAGACGACAAAGCGATGCACACGCATTTCAAGCTTGCAGGGACATTCACTGGCCCACCAATGCCGAAGTTCCATGAGGAATTCCAGAAGGCCGCAAAGCCAGCAGTGAAGTCCGATAAGGGCGGGGATGAATAACAATGCCAAAGTTGGGGACATTAATTACTGGAGCAGTTCTTGGGATAGGGCTCATCACCGTAGTCTTTGGCGGTGAAGCAGCGATATCAAGAACTGAGTTTTGTATCAGTTGTCACTCGGAAATTTATCCCTACGAGGAGTTGAAGAAGTCCTCACACTGGGGCGCGATTGGTATGGACCCCGGTTGTAAGGACTGCCATGTGCCTCAAGGGCTGTCGAATTTTCATAAGGCCGTGTGGACTCACGTGGTGGACGGCGTTCCGTTCCTGATTAAAGAATTTACGACGGACTATTCGACCGTTGAAAAGTTCAACGAGCATAGGCCGGAGGCTGCATTCCGCGCACGGATGAAGCTGAAGGAGTGGGATAGTCTCACCTGTCGGACTTGTCACAAGAATACTAAGCCGCCGGGAGCTTCAGCCAAGGCTGCGCATGCCAAGATGCAAAGCGAAGGAGCTACCTGCATTGATTGCCACCAGAATTTGGTGCATAAAAAAGTTCCAGAGCACGATCTGAATGCAAGCATTGCGCAGGGGAAACCTGTGATCAAGGAAGTGAAGAAGAAGGCGGACGACGACGAAGACTAGAGCGTTCTCGGTCGTTCCTGCGGAGGTTTCTGCAATAAGGCCGTGCATCGTCACCGATGTACGGCCTTATGCGTTCATGAAAACGATACGGTTCAGTGGAGATCGTTATTGTAAGGGGCCGTTCAACCGGAGCGAGGTGTTTTCTGATGCGCCAGTGAGTGTTCGTTTTCTGAGCTTTTCCCGCCACCTGGATGAGAGGGCATCACAAGCGGCAAGTTCGCGTGCGGCTTGTAAATCTTGGATGCGCTGGTGCATCACCTGGTTTGCGGCTGCTACGGTCCATTGTGGATAGGGACGCTCCCGTAGGACGAGGTTCTTTCCCGCCTGAACGAATCCCTCCTTGAGGACACGGAAATACCAGCCGGTACGACCCGTTTCCTGAACCTGCACCGCCAGGTCCCTGATTTTCCAGTAGCGCGCCAGTTTCCAGCAGGGTTGTCGCGGTTGAGAGATTTGTACCGTCGCCTCTCCGATTTGAAAGACGTCACCAATGCACACGTGCTGTTCCAATACACCTTGCGTGGTAAAATTTTCTCCAAAACCTCCCATGGGGAGCGAGGGTAACCCAATTGCTTGTTCCCAATAGGGATAATGTTCACGAGGGTAGACATTCACAGCCTTATCAACGCCCCCATGATTTTCAAGATCGGCTTGCCCATCTCCTGCAAGATTAAGCACTCCCAACCAAATCGATTCAGTTGTTGACTCCTTGAAAAAAGCGGTGGTCCATTCCTGCTGCGAACCCGACTGATTTGACACGCCCCCTGAGATCATCCGCCGAGGCAGACCGACCTGTAGGGAAATGATTGTTGCCGTATGACCTGTGCTCATAATAACTGTCTCAATCGGGGGTGTGTCCTGATTACTGACTCTGCCGATGCGTGTGAGGAGAGGAGAGGACAAGGCATTAACAGTGTCATGGTCAGCCAATCCGCTTCAAGAGCCATCCTGACTTATACCAATGGATGATCCGTCTCATGCCGCGCAAAGTAGGTCCGGCTCCGCCGATAGCCACGGCATCCACTAGACAGTACCAGGCCCCGGCGCCGCTCGGGGGATTGCCCTGCGGCCATCCCAAGAGTGGATCGATAGACGCCCACTCCCAGGCTCCGACCGCGGTGCCGATCAATTCCAGCCAGGTGGTGATAAAAAATGCTGCCAGGTAGATCATCGGTGAGCGACCGATTAACAACCAGACCAAAAAAATTATAAACAACAAGGCTCCAACCCAATCTCCACGATCTGGATACCCAGTGATTCCCCACAGGGACCAACTTCCCCAGACCCCAATGACAAAGAGAGCGATTTTCCCAGGGTGGTGTACAAATAGGGCTGATCGTGCAAGGGCAACCGCCGTCAAATACACCATCCCGTGTCCTGGTGGAACGTAGGCGGGCACATTTTCAAAGCGGTAGGTGTAGCCTCCCATGTACAGAGAGGCAAAGTGCTCTCCAATGGTAGCAAAGAGGACTGCAATGATGACTTGTGCCTTTGTTTCGTGATTTTCTCCGATGAGCAAAGCGGCGAGAAAGATCCATGCACAGGTTCCAAGGAATTGTTGTCGCTCGACACTGGCATTGATCTCCATTACACAGCTAATTGCGACGCTGAAGAACGTGAAGACGGCAATTCCGTAGTCCCTTACGCGGTGGCGATCATGGGCAGTGGGGACAGGGAAATGGCGAATGGCACCTTGGGTAATAGACGTGAGCCACTGGGATGAAGAAGGAGGCGCTGATGGGGCATTCATGTGTTTTATGATGTCTGTTGGGAACGTGCACTACGGTGTGTCGTACTTCAATACGGTTGGCTTCGCTGAATGTGAACCGAACTCAGCTTTTATCATACAGGAGCAGGAAAAGGTGGGCAAGTTTGTGTGGTGTCATCCGCTGTCTGGGCAGAAAACGGTGAGAGCTTCAGGGAATGGCTATGGGCTAGGAGTAAGAAAATTAGGGGGAAAGACTGGGAATACGAACAGCCCCTGGTCCTCAGCAAGATAGCGAAGGACCAAGGGCGAGCTTTGGGGGGCAGAGAGTTGCTCACCGCTTGATCTGTTCGGACAGGAACCGCTCGGGACCAACTTGGTCGATGGTTCGGAGTCTTGTCTCGAACCAATCAATATGTCCCTCCGTGTCTTCAAGCATGTGTTCAAGCAGGTGTCGTGTGGTGAAATCAGCAACCGTGGTGCAGTGGGCAATGGCCTTTCGAAGCAATTCGACATCTTCACGCTCAAACTCAAGGTCAGCTCGAAAGAGTGCCACGACATCTTTCCCATGCATCACGGATTCAAGACGTTCCATCTCCGGCGTACCATCCAAGTATAAGATGTGCTGGATAAGTCCGGCAGAGTGCTGCATTTCGTCATTTGCTAAATGGCTATAATATTCATGAAGCCGTTCATATCCCCAGTTTTTACAGAGGCCTGCATGAAGCAGGTATTGATGTATGGCCGTCAGCTCGGCGGTGAGCACGTGGTTGAGTTGTTCTACAACCCCTTCTTTGGCTTTCATGGTCTCCCTCAGGACTCGGGTTTAATTTGTTCAGTGAGGTAGTTCTCAAGCCCTACCTGTTTGATAGTTTCTAATTGGGTTTCGATCCAATCAATATGTCCGTCGACATCCTTTGCCATATCCTCCAACATGTGTCGAGTCGTGAAGTCGGTCACCTTTGTGCAGTGAACGATTCCTTCATTCAGCAAGGTCAGCATTTCCTGCTCTGCCTTCAAGTCTAGCTTCAGTTGTTCCGCTACGGTCTCACCAACTTGGACCGTGTTCATTCGCTGCACATTTGGGACCCCCTCCAAATAGAGGATGTGACCGATGAGTTCGTCGGCATCCTTCATTTCATCAATGCTTCGTTCTCGCACCTTATGCTGGAGCCGTTCATAGCCCCAGTTCCCGCACATTTTCGCATGGACGAAATACTGGTTGATGGCCGTCAGGTCTGCGGTCAAAATCTTGTTCAAAATTGTGACAACCCCTTCCTTTGCCTTCATGGTGAACGCCCTCCTTTTTCCTTTTTATGTCAGCTCCATGACTTTTCTCATTATCAGCACGTCTTGGCGGCATCGTCAACCCAAGAAATAGATCCATTTCGAGTTTGCCTCTCAATGTCGATGAAATGAGTTCTCAGTGCTGTCAGGGGTGTGTCTGAGCAGTGCGTGTTCCACGGGTTTGTACAGTGTCCCTCTGTGGGGAGAATGGAAGTGCCGTGATGGGGAGGGGTGAGTGAAGTTTGCCATGGACCGCATATTGACGAGCAAGTTCCCCGGTGACGTAGATTTCAGGGGATGCGATCGAGTACTTGAAAGAATCGCTTGCAGGGTGGTACATTTTTCAGATTCAAATTGTCTGAACTATTCATAATTGAAGTCATGATGAAGCAAATAACATGTGTTGGTGTCCCTCTTTTTATCCTTGCGATCGCAGGAGTCTTCAGTCCGGGCCTCGTCGCAGCGCACGGCAACGTATCCATTGAGGAGGATATCTGCGTGCGCAAGGTTGGTGGGAATATGGTGCACTTAAGCGCCTATCAACCACAGATTGAGCCGAAGGCTGAGTACTGTACGGACATTCCGGATGTCGGTGATACCTTTCTGGTAGTGGATCTTGTTGATCCTGGGTTACGTACACTCCCTGTCGGCGTCAAGATCATTCGTGGAGTCAATGAAAACGATCAAGATGAAGCTAAGACCGTCGCGTATTGGAAGCCGGTCTCCCATCCGGATGGGATTCTCCGGGGAGAAGCACGGCTGGAGAAGGGCCTTTATAAATTGATTATCACGGCAGAAGGCTTGAGTCCTTCGGCATATTTGCTTCGAGTACAACAGGTCGATTACTCGAAGCTCGGACGTTCGGCGCTCGGGCCACTGGCGTTGTTGCTGGTGCTTGGTGTGGTAGGGTACGAGCTCTCCAAGTCGAGCCGAGTGCGAAATTGGTGGGCCTCTCGCCGGCGTTCGTGAGGCGCTAGGCCAGTCAGGGCGATATTGATGCAGTCACTTCACTTTTCCACAGAGGGATCATTTATGAGGTCTTTCGTCTATCTCAAGCTAACATTTGCATGTGTGGTATGTGCCCTGAGCGTCTTCGTCTCTACGCAGGTCTATGCTCACGGCGGACTGTCCATGGCTGAAGACATGTGTAAACTCACGGTCGGTCCGTACATGATGCATTTTAGTGGGTATCAGCCTGAAAATACGCAGCAGAAGCAATTTTGTGAGGATATTCCTGCAACTGGGCACACGATTGTCGTCCTTGACTACATTGAACAAGAACTTCGCGCTCTTCCCGCTGAAGTCCGGATTATCAAAGATACCGGGTCGGAGGACAATCTTGAGGCCAACACCGTTTTTCATCTTCCGCCTAAAGTCTACGCCAATGGTTCCATTGACTTTAACCATACATTTGAGCAGCCGGGGAAATTTGTTGGCATCGTGACGGTAGGGGAAAAGGGAGAACATATCTCAAAATTTCCGTTCTCGGTCGGAGAGCCAAAATTCTTTTCAAAATTCTTGAATATTTATATGGTGCCTGTGCTCGCGGTGGTCATTGTCGGGGCTATCGTCTTTTTCATGCGGGATCGTGGGAAGCCGTCACAGATTGCGACTTCCTAACACGGGTGGCGTCGAGGAAAGTTGTGAGCACTGAGTTGTAAGGAAAGAAGAGGTTGTACGATGTTCTCTCGCGTTCTGGTTCCTATATGGGTCTGTTGTCTGTTCCTACTGGTTGCAGCGCCGTTCCCGGCGATGGCCCAGCACGGACATGAGTTAGCAGCCGATACCTGTGTTCTCCACGTTGGTCCCTATAAGATGTATTTCCATAGCTATTTGCCGGATATGTATTATGACCGACAGTTTTGTCAGGAACTTCCCGCCGCCGGAAATGCGGTGTTGGTCCTGGACTTTGTGGAGCATGAGCTTCGTTCTGTTCCGGTTGAAGTCAGAGTGATGAACGACACAGGTTCAGAAGGGAACCTCGAATCTTCGACGATTGCCCATCTTCCGGCCAAGGTCTACCCAACCGGCTCGATCGATGTGAAGTACAATTTTGACAAGCCGGGGAAGTTCGTTGGTCTCGTCTCGGTCGGTGAAAAACAGGAACATGTTGCTCGGTTTCCATTTTCCGTCGGTGAAACAGGCGCCGTTTCACATCTGATGCACTACATCACGGTCTTTATACCGGTCCTGGTCGGTCTCGTTGTGGCGGTGTATTATACCTTTCGCGACCGTCGGAAGCCTTCGCAAGCCAGTACAACCTAGGCTACATCTGATACAGAACCCTACGATCCGAATGACTCATGATGCCAAACTTTCTTCGGAACCGAAATGGAACAGGTGGAGGGCGGATGGTCACATCGCTGGATAGGTGTACGGCTCTACGGGTCTCTTTGTCTCTGATGGTTGTGTTGGTTTTGGGAATGCCTGCAGCCTCAGCACTGGCCCATTCAATGTTGGTGAAGGCGGAGCCGCCGCAGCGGGCGGTCCTTACCAAGTCACCGAGTCAAGTGCGTTTGTGGTTCAATGAGCAGATTGAGGGAGATTACGCGTCGTTGGTTGTGCTGGATGACAAGAAGCAGTCAATCACCGAGGTGAAGCCGACTCTCGCCCCTGATGATCCCAAATCGATCATCCTGCCGTTGCCGGAGTTGGTACCGGGAAAATACTCCATCAAGTTTCGCGTCCTTTCGGTGGATGGGCATGTCGTCGAATCGTCTTTCGGCTTCACGGTGAAGGGCGAAACACAAAAGAAATGATCGAGTTTGTTGGTGCGCTGTTTCGCGGTCTGCAGCTCGTTTCCTCTATGCTGCTGATCGGTGGGTGTGTGTTTTTGGCCATTGCCGGGCAGCAGGCCTCTGCGTCTGGGTCTCTCTGGCAGACTCGTCTGGTTAAGGCCTTCCCTTGGTTGGGCGGTACCCTCCTCGTCGGCTTAGTAGGTCTCCTTGCCACCACAACGGCTCAAGCGACCGGAATCCCCGACAATGCGTGGGCTTTTCAAACCTGGATGGATTTCTTGCAGAAGACGCGGATCGGATTTATTTGGATCCTGCGCGCGGCAAGTGCTCTCGCCGTCCTCCTGGTCGTTGTGTACCTTCGGATTTCACCTCCAGCTCAATGGCAATACATCATGGGCGCAGTTGTCGCGGCGCTGCCCCTGACCCTGGGTTCTCTCGCAAGTCATTCCGCAGCCGAAGAGCAGGCAGTCTTCGCCACGGTGACCTATGCTCTGCATCTCATCGTCGCCAGTATCTGGTTTGGCGGGCTTCCTGGTGTGATCCTTGTTGCCTCTACCACGGCGACCAGCCCGGCGAACGAACGATCTCGTGTCAGTGAGGTTTTGAACAGATTTTCAGCATTAGCCTTGTACGCAATGATTGCCATTGCCGTATCCGGTCTCGTCGTGGCCAGTCGTATGATCGACACCAACTACGCTGGATTGGTTGCAACAACCTATGGATGGCTACTTATTGCGAAGTTGACGTTGCTGGCGATCATTCTTTTGATCGCCTCCCGAGCCCGCTCTGTATGGGTGCCGTCCCTTCTGAAAAGTCCTGAGATGGCAACTGAGGCCGGGCAAAGGCTCAGAAAATGGGTCACTGTCGAGTTTGCTCTGGCCATTGTGCTCGTTGCGGTCGCAACGGTGTTGGCCAATGCCGTACCGGCCAAGCACGATGTCATCGATAATTGGCCGTATCCGTTCCGATTCTCGATCGACGCCAATTGGGTAGATCCGCTTGTGCGCACGATCGTATTGACTGGTCTCGTATTCCTTATCACGGCTGGGATCACGATCATCCTTGGTCGCAAGAAGCAGTGGGCAACCTCATGGCGAATTGCTGTTCCGACAATGCTAGGGATCCTTGGCCTTGGCGCAACGCTCTATCCGCTTTCTGTACAATCGTACCCGGAAACCTACAGAAAGACCCCGGTTCCGTTTGATGCGATTTCGATTGCCAATGGCGTGGACCTTTTTAGGGCGAACTGTATCCCTTGTCATGGACCTCAGGCCAAAGGAAATGGGGTATTGGCAAAAGCGTTACCGAAGCAACCGGTTGACCTGCTCACGGAACCGCACACTGCTATGCATACGGCGGGCGATTTTTTTCATTGGCTCACCTATGGACGATTCAATGGAGTTATGCCGGCCTTCGGAGAGAAGTTTTCCGAAGAAGAACGTTGGGATCTCCTGAATTTCCTGCATGCGAATTCACGAGGGTATCAATCGAGGATCATTACTCCTCGCATTTTGCCCGAACAGCCCTTCTTGGCGACACCGAACTTTTCGTATACTGCGCATGATGGTTCGAGTGGTACCCTGAAAGATTTTCGTGGTAAGCGAGACTTACTGCTGGTTCTGTTTTCCTGGCCAGAGTCGCGTGAGCGGTTTGATCGACTTCGTTCTGCTTCCGCTGAGATTGTAAGGAATAATACATCCATTTTAGCTGTCCCCATGGCTGACTTGTCGCCAGATGACCTGGCCGCGGCCGTGCGGGATACGTCATTCCCGATTGTTACGCAGGGGGCACGCGAGATCTCCAGCAGTTATGCTCTGTTCAGGAGGACGCTCTCTATCCCCGACTTATTTGGAGAAGGGACGCGACCGAAACACATGGAGTTTCTTTTTGATCGATTCGGGTACCTACGGGCTCGGTGGATCCCTCAGGGCGATGGGGCCGGTTGGATGGATATTGCCCTCCTGACGCAACAGGTCACACAACTCAATCAAGAGCGAGAAATTCTCCCGCCGCCTGGCGACCACGTTCATTGATAGATGTGTCCCGCGTGGGCGCCTGCACGAAGATCAATTTCTCGCGACGCGATCCCCTATAGCTTTAACTGTTCAGTAGGGGTTGGGATATCGAGTCCAGGCGGGGCCTATTCTATAGGACTCTACACGCAACTTTCTCACGTCTTTATATTGAGGAGGATCTGTACCGGATGAGGGAACGACAGATGAGAAGCGATGGGACTCATGCCAATGTAGTTATGGTGTGGTAGGCCACATACCAAGTAAGTCGCTTCTTAGACGAGTCAGTTGCTTATCGTACACTCACGCAGCCCCCTACCAATGTGTGATCTTGACTTCCCTGATTATGAGGGAGTATACCTCAGGCTCCTAACTAAAGCCCTTGTTCAAGCTGTAGAGTAGGGCTTGGTTGGTCTTCTTCATGATATCTTCATGATATTTTGCTTGACTCATCTCAAAGCTTTGTCGGATACTTGCGGACCTTTTACGGGCTCCATCGCGAGATTTTGTACAGTGTCTGCGGTGAGGGG
>JAHBWQ010000109.1 GCA_019636915.1 Nitrospira sp.
TCTTGCGCTCGATGATTCCGACTTTCTTGCCGAGCTTGGCCGCCTGAACGGCAGCCTTCTGTCCTGCCGGTCCCGTACCGATGACGAGTAAATCGTAGTGAGGCATGAGGCTCTTGAACGAGAGAGGGGAAGGTTGAGGGCCAGGAATGATTGACGTGTTCCGGACGAGGCCCGGCCTCAACAACCTTACCCGCGTTTTACCCTAACTCTCGGTGACCAGCCGACGGGCGAATTGGAATGCTTCTTCCATATCCGGGAGTTGAGCAACCTCAGGAGTTATTTGAAGATAGCGGATGGTGTTTGTCTTATCAATGACCATGACCGCTCTCGTCAAAATGTGCAGGCCTTCCAAGAAGAGGCCATGGGTTTTCCCAAACTCACCTCCACGATAGTCGGAGAGGAAGGTCACGTTGGCGATCTTGGATTCTCCGGCGAATCGCTTTTGAGCGAAGGGGGTATCGACGCTGACGGTGATCAGTTCCACCATCTTATCGAGGCCTTTATTCCGTTCGCTCAGAATATGGGTCTGCTGTTCGCAGACCGGGGTATCAAGGGAGGGAACGACACTGATGATCCGGACCTTGCCTGTCCCTTTGGTTTCTCCGATGTTCACGAGGGACAAGTCATTCTGTGCCACCTTCACATCACGGAGCGCATCGCCGACCTTCACTCCGTGACCGGTGAGTGACAGCGGGTTGCCTTTGAAGAGGACCTTATTGCCTTCGCCCGCGACTGCCGTACCGTTGGATACGGGCAGGTTTTTGTATAAGAAGGGGGTGCTCGCTGTCGTCTGACAACCAACGACAGCAACAGAGAGGCACAGCATTGTGCCGATGAAGCCAGAAGATTGTTTCCGCATTGTATGCTCCTTTCTCAACACAGGATTATTCAGGGTTCTCACACAGACTGTCCGTTTAGGGTGACGAGTGAATATACTCGATCAGTGATCGGTTCACCAGCTCCGGGCGTTCCCATTGCGGCATATGTCCGGCCTGGGGGATCGTGACGAACGTTGATCCCCGGATGCTCTGGTGGAGCGCTGCTCCCACTGCTGTGGGAAAGACCTGGTCATGCTCACCCCAGATAATCATCGTAGGGTGCGCGATGTCCTTAATACGTGGCGCAAACTCAGTTTCCCACAAGGGGAGGGTCTTTTTCATGGCCATGAGGGGTTTGATGATGCCGGGGCGTCGGCGATTGCGGTTGGAGCGTTCCAGGACGGCCGGTGTCAGGAGGCTATGGTTGTGGATGACCTCTTTCAGGACCGAGTCGGTGACCAGTCCGCCGAACAGCCAGTTTCCGAATGACACGAGCCACCACGGGGCCTGCGATTCCAGTGCACGACGGAACGATGGAGCGGTGATGTTGTTCAGAATATCCGGAGGCAATCCATCGATGAGGACGAGTGTGTCGACACGGGTTGGGTGTGTCAGTGCCATGCCGATGACCAAGCCGGCTCCCATTGAATTACCGACGAGCGTGGCATGGGGGATCTCCAGCGCATCCATGAATCCAACCAAGAAGTCCATCATCTGATCGGGTTGGTAGGCAATATCTGGCTTATCGGATAGTCCGGAACCGGGGAGGTCGAGTGTCACGGTGCGAAACTGGTGGGACAAGCCCTGTTGCTGATGTTCCCACTGCCACATAGAACCGCCAAACCCATGGATCAAGATGACCGGCGGGCCGGTCCCGACATCGAGATAGGCTAGCCGTTGGCCATGGACGAGAACGGTCTTGATCGGGAGGGGTTCGACCGGGGTACGTGCTAAGGGCTCAAAGTAGGGTGGAATCTGTGCGGGCGGAGTACAGGCGGCCACGAGACAGCAGAGAACGTAGGGGAGGAATAGTCCACGTGTCCATGGCGGATATGGGATGGCCAGAGGATGAGCGAGGAGACTACTCCAATTGAATGACTGTCTCATCCGTTTTGACGTTATCACCGTCGTTGACCAAGATCGCAGAGACTTTCCCGTCAATCGGTGCCGGTACCCGGCTTTCCATCTTCATCGCTTCGATGATCAACAGCGGATCACCGGCCTTCACGCAATCATTCACGGCAACAAGAACCTTTACTACGCGACCGGGCATGGGAGGAGCCACATCACCTGGTTTCGCCGGTTTGGGACGCTTGGGTTTTCCTGCCGTCCCAATCTCTTGGGACTCCGGAACGCCGGCGAGCACTTCCTGAATCGGTTCGAGCGAGACTTCTTCCAGCTTATCGTTGATACGGATGTAGTAGGGTTTGTGGCCGTCGACCTTGCGGCCGGAGCCTGAGACCTTCACGTGATAAGTCTCGCCATGGACCGTGACATTGAATTCGACCGGAGCCAAATGTAACTCGTGCGCAGTCGAAGGGCCCTTTGCCGATCCGATGTCCAGTGGTTCAGGGGTCAAGTCACCCTTCTCCCGTGCCTCGAAAAAGTCACGTGCAATGGGAGGAAACAGCACAAACGACAGCTGGTCTTCAGCGCTCTGAGCCGAAGCCGGCAGCTCTTTTTTGGCGTCATCGAGTTCCGGCTCCAATCGATCAGCCGGCCTGGTCTTGATGGGGGTTTCATCACCGGTTGCGCGCGCCATGACATCGAGATCGACCTGTCCCGGCGCACGTCCATAGAGTCCCAAAAAATAGTTCTTGGTCTCGGTGGTAATGACCTTGTATCGCTCTCCGGTCAGCACATTGAGGGTTGCTTGCGTGCCGACGATTTGGCTGGTCGGGGTGACCAGTGGAGGATAGCCCATTTCTTTTCGCACGCGAGGAACTTCGTCGAGCACTTCCTTCATCCGATCAAGGGCATTTTGCTCCGTCAGCTGAGCAGCTAGGTTTGACAACATGCCGCCGGGGATCTGGGAGGTGAGGATTTCCGCATCGACGCCGGTAAAGTCACTCTCGAACTGACGATATTTACGGCGAACCGACCGGAAATGCTCGGTGATCGGTTGGAAGTTGGCAAGTTCCAATCCAGTGTCGTAGGGGGTATTTTGGAGTGAGGCCACTACTGTTTCCGTCGCGGGATGAGATGTGCCTCCCGCCAACGGCGAGATTGAGGTATCGAGCATATCGAGGCCTCCCAGGATCGCCATCAGCGAGGTCATGGAAGCCATTCCGGACGTGTAATGCGAATGGAGATGTAGCGGAACCTTGACGGCGGCTTTCAGTCGACGCACCAGATGATAGGCATCGAGTGGTGCGAGCAGCCCAGCCATATCCTTGATGCAGATCGTGTCCGTTCCGAGATCTTCCAGTTTCTTGGCCAAATCGACAAACCGGTCGATGCTATGAACGGGACTTACCGTATAGCAGATGGTGGCTTCCGCATGTTTGCCGCAGGCCTTGACTTCACTCACGGCTCGATCAAGATTCCGCACGTCATTGAGCGCGTCGAAGATACGGAAGACGTCAATACCGTTCGTCGCCGATCGCTCAATGAACCGTTCCACCACATCATCGGCGTAATGCCGATAACCGACAAGATTCTGGCCCCGCAACAACATCTGGAGCTTGGTATTAGGCATGGCCGCCCGTAACGCTCGGAGTCGTTCCCAGGGGTCTTCCTTTAAAAAGCGGAGGCACGTATCGAAGGTTGCTCCGCCCCACACCTCCAGGGACCAATAGCCGACCGCGTCCAGCTTTTGGGCGATCGGCAGCATATCCTCGGTCCGCATGCGCGTGGCCAGCAAGGATTGATGCCCATCTCGTAAAGCCACGTCGGTGATCAAGACCGGTTTGCCGACGGCCGGCGTGATCGTAAACTCGCTGGGACGTGAGGCACGCAGTTTTGAGGTCTTGCTCGATGGAGCAGCCGGTCGACTCTTCTTCTGTTGTTTCTTTGGTAGTGGTCGTCGTTTCGCCATGATGTTTCGTGTGTCTCTTCAGAGTCAGTGGGTTTGCCGGACAGAATAGGCTGCGGGAAAACCCGGTTGATACCAACTATATAGATAGATGGACATGTCTATACGGAGTTAACACGAGAATACCATTCGGATGTTCAACAAGCCTTGGCTCTCACGCGCTTCGCCCCGGCGCGCGGCTCGACTGCCTTCGACAAGCTCAGGTCCCGAGCCTGTCGAGGGGAGCTCGCCGAAATCCAAGATGCGCCGTTCCACGGGTGCAGCCGCAGCGAGCGAAGAGGCACGGCGTACGCCTCGGTAGATTGAGCCTCTGAACGATGCGACCTGCCTGCGCGAAGCGCTTCGGCAAAGGCAGGGAACGTCGATGACCGACTTTTTCAGCATCCTGTCTAGAGTCCTTCATAGGCAGCGATCGCTGCTGAAAGCGCCAGCACCAGATCTTCCGGCGGCTCAAACTCCGGGTACGCATACAATTCCTGGTGCGTGTCCAGGTAGGACGTGTCAAACCGCCCTGCGATAAAATCTGGTTCCTGCATGATTGCTTCCATAAAGGGGATCGTCGTCTTGAGCCCTCGAATGACATATTCCTCAAGGGAGCGTCTCATACGGCTGACGGTCTCTTCCCATGTGCGGCCCCGGACGGTCAGTTTGGCCAACAGGGCGTCATAATAGGGCGGGACGGTGTAATCCTTATAGACCGCTCCGTCGATGCGCACGCCGATCCCACCGGGAGAGAGATAGGCCGTGACGGTTCCTGTACAAGGCAGGAAATTGTTTTTGGGGTCCTCCGCATTGATCCGACATTGGATGGCGTGTCCTTGTAAGATCACATCTTTCTGCTGGATGCTGAGTGGGAGGCCCGCCGCGATCTTAATTTGATTCCGCACGATGTCAATCGCCGTGATCTGTTCAGTGACGGTATGCTCGACTTGGAGGCGTGGATTCATTTCGATGAAATAGAACTTCCCCTCTTGATCGAGGAGAAATTCCACGGTCCCCGCATTGTCATAGTTCACCGCACGCGCGATAGCGATAGCGGCGTCGCCCATCTCTTCCCGGAGCTCCTGCGTCAAGATCAACGATGGCGCGATCTCGATCAACTTCTGATGTCGCCGCTGAATGGAACAGTCTCGCTCTCCGAGATGAATGATGTTGCCGTGTCGGTCTCCTAAGATCTGAAACTCAATATGGTGCGGTCGTTCGATGTATTTTTCGATAAACACGCTGCCGTCTCCGAAGGAGGCGTGGGCCTCGCGCGCAGCGACTTCCATGTTTTCGCGCAGTTCCTCATCGGACCGGACCACGCGTAATCCGCGACCCCCACCACCGGCGCTCGCCTTGATCATCACCGGATAACCGGCTTTGTGGGCGAAGGCGAGGGCTTCTTTCACGTTGGTAATGGCGCCGTCCGTACCAGGCACGATCGGCACGCCCGCTGATTCGGCAAGTTCGCGGGCCTTGACCTTGCTACCCATCAGGGTGATGGCATGGGTGGAGGGGCCGATAAATGTAATGTTGGAAGCCTGGCAGAGTTCGGCAAACTCTGCGTTCTCAGAGAGAAAGCCGTAGCCTGGATGGATCGCATCTGCCCCGATTCGTGTGGCGAGGTCCACGATTTGCTCGCTATCGAGGAACCCCTTTACCGGTCCCGGTCCAACCAGATAAGACTCGTCGGCCTTCTTCACATAGATGCCGGTTGAATCCGCTTCAGAATAAATGGCGGCAGTCGCGATGTTCAATTCGCGGCAGGCGCGGATGATCCGCATAGCAATTTCACCGCGGTTGGCGACTAAAATCTTCTTAAACATGCGCTCGATCCACGTGTTCGCAGGGCAAGAGGCGACAATCGAAAAGTAAGCGCGTAAGCTAGCATAGGACCAGGATTCCTGTCGAGGGAGAAGCGCCGCATAGACTCTCGCCTTGGATATGATAGGACTGTTTGTACGCCGCCATCGGGGCAAGAATGTGATCGCTACATAGGGTGGCATCTTGTAGAATGCCTCCTGTTGTTCAGGGTGAAGGATTTTCTCGGTACAAATCCTCAATGTCGGAAAGGGTGATTCAGATGCGACGGATCCCATCCAATTTGGTTGGTTCTGAATTCGGAGTGAGTGGGGGCAGTGGTGTTCGGCGCAGCGAGAGTCTTTCAACGACAGAGGTCCGACGGTGGTTGATACGCCGATCGCCGATGCTCTTCGCCCTCATCTTCTGTGTGGGGCTCAACGCGAGTCCCGTACGAGGCGAGTCACCAGCACCTTCTGTGCACTGGGGGAGCACGGCATTCCCGGACCAATATACGACGGCCACCTCAGGACTGACGCTCAATCGATTTACTCCAGTAGATGGGTTGGGGAATAAATATGACTCTACGGTGGGTAATACGCTCGGCTTCAACCTCATCACACTCAGTTGGACTAAACATTGGGACTATTCGGGAACGAGTTGGTTGTGGAAAAACTGGAGTACCAATCTCACAGTTGGGATCAGTCCCACCAGTGATGAACCGAGCCAGTATTTTCAGAATAAGGTCGTCCATCAGCTTCGCCAACTGCCGTCAGTGCCCACGGTTGATCCGCGGAAGGAAACCGATGTGATGATCGATGGGTCGATCACTCGATGGATTTCTCTGTTTGATCGCAAGGTCATGTTTGCCGGTGGAGGATTTTCCGTCGGCAGCATTTACCAGCAAGGGTTTCTGCGAGGCGGCATCCGTCGACTGCAGATTACCCCGTCGGTGTGGCGTTCGGAGAAGTGGGGCGATATCAACGTTCGGGTGTCCGCGATGGGGCGGATCAGCTATCAGAGCAATGGAGCGGTACTCCACTCCGTCAGAAGCACGGCGGGGCTGGTTCAGCCGGCGATTGCCATCGGACAGTATCGGACTACGGCCACTGGTGAAACGATTCCAACCTGGGAAATCGAATTGGCACTGATGTGGGATTCAGGGATCTTCGTGAATACTACGGGGCAGAGCCAGAAGCAGTTTGCCTGGTCGCTGGCAGCCTCAGCCGGGCCGGTGCGCTTTGAGACCTGGAATGATAGTATGGGGCACCTCTCAGAGCGAGACTTTGGGCCCTCCTATGGCGCCGCACTCACCGTCGATGTCCTGCGAGCCTGGAATATCATTCAAGAATTCCGAGCGACTCCTTCAACGGACCAGCCAGCATCTTTCTAATATAAATCGTCCCCCAGGCCGTCCAAAAGTTGTTTGATGGTGCGTTTCTACCACGGCGATAGGATTGATAGCGATAGAACGGACGGGTCTTAGGTTGTTGCTTCCTTCATCCTCAATACAGTCCTTACCTCTACAGACGACGACACTGAACTCATTTCCATACAGGTTCTGTCCCGTGGTGGAATCACTTCAACGATAACTTCGTGAGAATAACAAGCGTATTGAGGAGGTGAAGTTCCGCTGGAGGGGGTGAGGCAGGTCCCTCAAGACTTTGAGAAGCAGGGAAACCCGTTCCAGCCCATCCCTTATGCTGAGGCCAAGCAAGTGACTGGCTTGCGGCGTGTGAGAGCTCAAGGCATTCCAGGTGCTACAACGATTTGTAAGCATCTGTTTCGTCTGTATCATGCATATGTGAATACAAGACTGTAAGCCAATTGCACTGGGAAATAGCTGGCTGATGTCACTACCTCATTTCACCATGGCATCGTCTCCGCCGTTGAAAAATGCTTTCTGGTGGCTCCTAAATCCGTCTTGATGCCTGAATGTAGATGAAGGTGTGGTGATGAGGGATTGCCTCAACGGACGAATGCTTTAGTACAGACGGTCCATCCGATCCTCCTCGATCGATTCAACGAGTCCAGTGGCCTGAAGTTGGTCAAGCTGATTCGCCGTCAGTTCCATCACAACGAAGGGCTGACCTTCAATTGGCTCGACCAACACGGCTTGTGCATCTTGCATCACCTTCGAGATTTCCGACTTGGCAGCAGCTATCTCCTTCTCATCAGAAGGCCGACCCTCAGCTGAGCTAACCTTTGAACGAACCTTCACTATCACCCGAACCAATCCCTTTCCCGCCTTGGCCTTCAGCTCCGAGACAGTGGTGTCAAGAGGACGAGCGGACATAGTTGAGCTCGAGCAGTCAGTGACTACGACCAAGACCAAGACAAGTACGCATACCATAAGATGTGGGGGGAGATGTGGAAAATTCATGATATGACATCCATGTGAAAAGACCTTCACATCTTTGCCTACACTATACTCGACAATTGACCATAACGAGAAGCATCTCATCAGGTAACTAGGAATGAGGTGCGCGCTGCATGAAGAGTTACACCCTCCATGCAGCGCGTATTCCGCGGAGATCTCAACCAGAGAGATGACGCTATGGTCCCCAGCGAGCCCCGTCCCACCATCTATGGTACAGGGCTCCATCAGTTCCCCGGGTGAAGCAGTCGAGGCGGTTTGAACCCCACGCCACACAGTTCGGTTCAGCCGTGAGTATGCCACCGAGATTTTCCCAGCCACCCCAGGCTGAACCGTTCCACCAGCGGTGATACATGGCGCTGTCGGTTCCGCGAGCGAAACAATCCAGGCGATTGCTACCCCATGCCACGCAATTTGGTTTAGTGGTGATGATCCCACCGAGATTTTCCCAGCCACCCCAGGCTGAACCGTTCCACCAGCGGTGATACATGGCATAGTCGGTTCCGGCTGCGAAGCAGTCCAGACGATTGGGACCCCACGCTACGCAGTTGGGTTCAGACATGAGAATTCCGCCCAGGCTCTCCCATCCTCCCCAACTACTGCCGTTCCACCATCGGTGCCACATCGCATGATCAGTTCCGACTGCAAAGCAATCAATACGGTTTGCGCCCCAGGACACACAATTTGGCGTGGATTGCAAGACGCCGCCGAGACTCTCCCACCCGCCCCAAGCAGATCCGTCCCACCAGCGGTGCCAGAGAGCGCTGTCCGTCCCGACGCCGAAACAATCGATGCGGTTTATGCCCCATGACACACAGTTGGGTGGAGATTGCAGGACACCACCGAGGTTTTCCCACCCACCCCATGCAGAGCCGTTCCACCAACGGTGATACATTGCATTGTCCGTACCGAGTACAAAGCAATCGATCCGATTCAATCCCCACGACACGCAATTGGGCGGACTCGAGAGGATACCGCCAAGGTTTTCCCATGCACCGCTAAGTTGCTGCAGGGCGGCTCCGACATCGATGCGCGGACGTGTCAGGTTGTTTCGGGTATCGGTTATTGTGCGTCCTGTGGCCGCAAGGGCATTCTGCACTCGGTCGACCGTCGCCCCTGGTACTCCGGATCGGAGAACTGCGAAGGCCCCAGCCACGTGCGGGGTTGCCATCGAGGTGCCGTTGAAAACCGCAAATCCCCCACCTGAGACCGATGAATTGATCGAAGATCCCGGCGCCAGCAAGTCGACCATAGGCGCGCTGTTCGAAAACCCGGAGATACCATCACTCTTCGTGCTCGATCCGACTGTCACTGCGGTGGAGATGCAACCCGGTGCTCCTACCGCGTCCGTAAACCCGTCGTTCCCCGATGCAATGACTGTCGCCACACCGGCTGCGCGCAGTTGATCGATGACCGTTTTTCGACTATCGCCGTCACAGGAGGACGTCATCCGGCCCCCACCCAGGCTCATGTTGGCGGCGACGATATTTCGTGCTGCGATCAAGGTGCGGACATGCTGTAGTCCACGGATCTGATCCGATTGGAAGGTCAAAATGCAGGGAGAAGCAATGCCGACATTCGCGCAGGTCGTGGGCCCGCCTGGTTGGTCGGTAAAGCGCGAAAAGACTTGAATGGCTACAATGTTGGCGTCTGGCGCCATACCCGAGAAATTCGTTCCCCGCCCAGCGGCAATTCCCGCGACATGTGTGCCATGGTTGCAACCGTTGATGTTGCACGGGGCTGCTGCGCCGACTCCCGTCTGAGCCGTTTGCCCATTTGGACAGACTGTCGAAGCCCCCTGACCCGGTGAGTTAGACGAAAAACATGCTTGTTCCACCACACGACCGCTTAGAAAGCCATGCGCCGCATCCACCCCGGTATCCAGAATAGCAATGGCTGTACCTGCGCCACGGGCACCGCGGTCCCAGGCGGCGGGTGCATTCACCAACGGGACACTCTGAGCTAAGTAGGCGCGTTCGATACGATCTTCCTCAACAGCTGTAATCTGTCCAGCCGTAGTGAGATTGTCGAGCTGATCCTGGTCGAGTTCCAATACGACATAGGGCAAGCCTTCAATCGGCTCCGCATATCGCACGCCTCGCGGTTTCATTTTGGATACGATACTCCGTTGGGCGGATTGAAGGGGTTCTCCGACAAACGTTTGCGTGTCAGTGCCTGTCGTAGGAGCCAGCGTTGCGATGACGCGGACCGACTTCTTTTGAGCTGCTAGTGCGCGCACAGTACTCATGCCTTCCACTTCAGCTGCTTGTACCAGGATGGGTCCACTCCAGAATAGTACTGCAAGCACAAGGGATAAGGCGGATTTCCTGTGTGTCATGATAGAACCTCCTCGGACAATGGGGACTCGTGGCGTTGATCCAGATAGTGGATCCTACTCACAGCCGAAGAAGCAGGTTGTATGCCATTTAGAGTATTTGCGTAGATTCCCAAGGAAATATGCGAGATCTGCAAAGTAGATATCATCTTGGCGCAGTAAGTTCCCTTAGATCAGTGGATCGGATTAGATTCACCTGTATCTTATCTGATGCAGTGATCGGGCTTGAGTCATGACCAATTAATGGCCGACTGTCTCGAAGCTTCATGAAAAGTGGAAAGGCAGTTGTATGGTCGTCTTCGAGAGTGCACAGCGACCAGAGAGTTTAGGTCGGCTCTCTTTTTCTGGCCTCTCTGCAAGAATGGTTTACGTAGTCTGTCTCAGAGTGTGGGAACGAGGGGCGCTTGCCACAGTCAGCGATTAGGTTTGGAGAATTTGCTCGAAGAGCCATCGAGGCTCAAATGCCTACCCCCCCCCCCACTACTCGTGTTCATGTGGGGCGGCTGAGGCGGTCGGCATGGTGGCCGAAATACATCCCTCGATGAACTCGACTTTGCACTGCAAGGAGGATGCGGCCTCGTTGACACGATTGATCACATCCGCCGACTTCACGGTGCTGGGGGTAATGTCCACGAGGACATGGCTGGGGACGCGGTTGAAATCGACGCTGATCACACCGGGAATGGCCTGCAAGATCTTGCCGATCTCCGATTCTTTGTCGCTACAGCCGGCTCCAGTGAGCGTCAAAGGAAGGCGCTCTTTAACCGGTGGTGCGGCCGAGGCTGGGAGTGAGATGAATAGGCTGACGGCAAGAAATGCGGTGGATAGAACTGGTCGAGACAAGGAGTGTGACATCAGGCAAACTCTCTTTTATAGATGAGCGTAGTAGAGAACCAGCACACAGGAATCTATGCATAAGCTACACGATCCTATCTTCGCTTGTCGAGACATCTGGAACCAGACGTGATCTGGTCTGAGCTGGACAGATTCTTCTCATCTGTTTGTCCAAAAGTATTTCTTTGCATGGCAAAGTAAAATCTCTGCCGTACCGTATCGACTCATCTGGACTCATCGTGTGAATCCAGCGATAATACCTCCCTCATGACTGCCCAGGTTGATCCACCATCTTGTTCATGGCCGGAAGTCGTCGGCCTCATTCCCGCTGCTGGACAGGCCAAGCGACTTCAACCCTTTCCTTGCAGCAAGGAGCTGTTTCCCGTCGGCTTCACAAAAGATTCGAAGACGGGGATGCCGCGACCGAAAGTGGCATCGCAATATCTGCTGGAAAAACTTAAAATGGCGGGAGTATCCAAGACCTTTATCGTGATCCGCGAGGGGAAATGGGATATCCCGAATTATTTTCAGGAGGGAGTGGGGGTCGGGATGTCGCTCGCCTATCTTGTGATTCCCGGCTCGCTCGGCCCGCCTGACACGCTTGATCGGGCCTATTCCTTTGTTTCCCAGTACCGGATTGCATTCGGTTTCCCCGATATTTTGTTCGGCCCGCCGGATGCGTATCGCCAACTGATTGAACAGCAGGAACGAACGGGTGCGGATGTGGTGCTTGGGTTGCACCGCATTGAAGATCCACGCATCTGGGACATGGTGGACGATGATAACGAGGGGTGGGTTCGTGAGATTGTGATGAAGCCCGCTTCGACGATGCTCACGTTCGGCTGGTGTTTTGCCGTGTGGACTCCGGTCTTCTCCGAGTTTCTCCACCGGTTCTTGCGTGCGGATGAAACAAAACAGAACATGGGGCGGTTGGCACATACGGCCAACGATCCCGGAGGGGATTTAGCTGTCGGGGTGGTTTTCCAGGAGGCCCTCAAGGCGGGGCTTCGGATACAGAGTGTGAAGTTTCCACAAGACGGGTATCTGGATATCGGGACACCCGACAATCTTGCCAAAGCCGTTCGACAACAGACTGTTGAGTGATGAGTTTGTTCCGCAGCGTCTGTGCTGCTCTTCGATCATCTATCTCGGAAAGCCGTCCTATTTGGGTTGCACCAAAAAGGCTTTAGACCGGGCATTGCCGCCCCCGGCAATGATATCGATGAATGACATGCCTGGTTGGATATCAGGCACAATGACCTCAATCGTTGTGTCATTCACAAACTTGTAATCGATCTTGGAGGGGCCTGCCACACTGAGTGCCACGCCTCGGAAACAATCTCTTGTCCCGAAGTTTTCACCTTTCAGGGTTATGGTTTGCCCGGGCTTGGCTTCATCGGGCTCCACGCGCAGGATTTTAGGCTTTCGGCTGCTATCGCAGACGGGATCTTTCTCCAGCTGTTGCTCGTCATGCCCCTTGATAGATTCCGCGTCGTGCAGTGTATACCCGGCGCCTTCGACGATCACCCCCTCTTCGGCAAGGGCAACGCGTGATCCAACATGGGTCACCACCAGCCACGAGAGAAACAGGAAGAAAAAACGGAACGGGTTTGCCATCAGGATCTCCCTTCGTGCGGAGTGACGGAATTACTTGCTCGACATGGCCACATACAGTTCTCCGACAATGGCTTGACCTGGAGGAGACAGCGCAAATTTGATAAAGGCTTCAATAAGAGGATTCGCCTCTTTTTTCGAAAGGAGAAACAGTGGACGTCGCAGACCGTATCGCCCGTCTCGTACCGTTGGGACTTCTGGCTCGACCTTATCAACCGGCAGGAGCCGGACGGCCACCCCATTAGCGACGGCGGAGAGCGCCGTACTTAGTGACACATACGCGACGGCAGAGAGGGGCGGAAGGGCACCCACGACGGTCTTGATGACCGTGTCGTCTGATCCGATAACCTTTGCGGTCCCAGGAATCTTTCCGGCGATCCCGAGGTGGGATTCAAACGCTTCACGGATGTTCTGGCTGCGGGATCGATCAATCAATAGGATTCTCGTCTCGGGCCCACCCAATTCCGACCATTCTCTGATCTTTCCGGAAAACATCTCGGCGACCTGTTGTGTCGTCACTTCCTTGGTGAAGTTTGAGAGATGGACGAGAATCCCAATGCCGTCCCATCCGATTTGTGAGGCTGCCAGTGTTGCGTCCTCCATGCTCGTCACGGCAATCTGCGCCTGGCCAGCCCGGACTAACTGCGCCGGTGTTGAATCTTCGTCCCACAAGATATCGACATAGGCACGGGGATTGGATTTTTCGAAGGCACGTGCCAGCACCTCAATAGTCGCTTGTTCAGGGCCGTTACCGGCGATGATCAGATTTCCTGCAACCTGTGCCGATGTATGGGGAGGGGAGAGGAAGAGAATCGGCCCCACACAGAGTAGAGTGATTAACGATTGTCCTGGCATGGACGCTCTTCGCCACCAGGGACCCGGAAGACTCTTGCGGCGTAGCCAGGCCGTCGGAAGATGGTTCACCATGGTTACGACTCGGACGTAGTTCGGTTTGCCGAAGAGGACTCGGATTCGGACGACATGTTCGGTGGCGGGACATTGCGCTGTGCGTTCAACGGCGGCAACTTGACGAATCGTTCCATCCGTTCCTGGTTCATGGCCTTGGCTTTGATCTCGGTGAATCCGGGTTTGCGAGCGCCGACCACATTGGATGAGAACGAGGAGAGAAGGCGCGTGGCCTCCCTCGCATGGCAATGGGGACATTCGGTGTCTTCCACCCTGGCATAGACTGACTGGGTGGCTTCAAATTGTTTCTCACAGCGTCCGCATCGATATTCATAGAGTGGCACAGGATCCTGTCCTTTCTCTCGGCCGGTATGAGTCCGCGTCTTGCGTATTCGTCAGGGATCTGTTCCCGAACGAAGCGTTCGCGGGATCGTGGTCCTACCGAGTCGGTTAAGGTTATCCGTTCAAGATCGTTCGGCAGTGTGCCGGAGTCTCTATTCCAACGAATGGAGCCGTTCAGATCTTGACAAACAGCCCTTGTGCAAGCGATGCTGATCAGCTTACGATATTCTGTTCATTCTAACAATTTGCGTGGCTCAACTGCCAGCTCTAGAGGAGGGTTTCGATGCCAGTGCTGATTCGACGGTACAAGGGGAATAACGGCGTCATGCAGGAAGAACGAATCGACGAAGATGATCGGATCGAGCGCTATATGAGGCTCTTCGAGAAGGATGATGTCAAAAAGCTGCAGACCGGCGTGAAGTGTTTTATTGAAAAGGATGAATGGCAGCTCCTTCCGTGAATTGGTCAAGGGGCAGAAGTAGGGCATGTGCCTGTGTGAACGTTGCTTACCACTCACCCCTTACCGGCTAGCATGATCTACTGGTTGCATATAGCCCGTGCCATCGACCGTGTGACGCTCCACCGAGACCGTTGTTCGGAGGTGCCGGCGACGGCCACCTCCAGCGACTTTTGGGAAGGCGGATGGTTCGATTATCCTGATAAGGAGCGGGCGACCCTGGCGATGGAACAGGCTGGAGTGAACCGGCAACGGCTGTGTCCACTCTGCAAACCTTGAATAAGAAGTGCTGCGTGCTGGGTGTTGAGTTTCGAGTGAAAGAGTGGGCTCCTAGGCTCAGCACTGCTGATTCATGCCGCGACTTGCCCTCCTACTGACCACCCTCATCTGGGGCGCGACCTTTCCTGCCACGAAAGCGGCATTGGAACAGATTCCCCCGCTCTCGTTTCTGTTCCTTCGGTTTTTCATTGGGACCCTGCT
>JAHBWQ010000011.1 GCA_019636915.1 Nitrospira sp.
AGAGTCGACGTTCTGGCGGCGGTCGCTCTGGGAACGTACGGGAGGAAGGCTTGATACCTCGCTGCAACTGGCAGCGGACTTTGAATTGTGGGCCCGGTTCTATCGCCACGCCGACCTCTACGGTGTCATGGCACCATTGGCAGGATTCCGGGCCCATGGAAATCAAAAATCGGTACGGCAGGTTGATCACTATATGGAGGAAGCTCAGCGCACGCTCGCTCAATACGGCGGCAGGCCCTGCCGAGGATTCGAGGCGCTGGTGAGGGGACTGGCGTGGAAAGTCGGCCGCCATCTGTCGCTCGCGACGTTACCACGATGGATTAGGATCGCCGGCCGGTATTCTGGTCTGACGTTCCCCACCCAGGTCGTGGTCTGGGACGGGACGGAATGGAGAATCATTTCAGGCTTCGTGGTTTGACCTGCTAGTCTACCCGTATGAGAATCCTCCAGATCAGTACATATGAAAAAGGAGGAGGCGCCGAAGCGATTGCTTGGCAGCTCTTCGACCAGTACCGGCAACGAGGGCATCAATCCCTGCTGGCGGTCGGCGAGAAGTCTAGTGATGACCCTCAGGTAATTCCCTTGTCCCATGTGGAACAAGAGAAGGCCGTGAACGCACCGCTGACCCATCTCGACAACTGGCTTGCCCCGTATGAAGGGCGGATTCGCGGAGTATGGCGCATGCGACATTGGCTACAGACCTACGTTGCTCGCCCCAACAATTGGTGGCAGGCCAGGCTGGGTAGAGAGAACTTTAACTTTCCGGAGTCCTGGAGACTCTTCAATCTCATGCGAGACCGTCCGGATATCCTCCATTGTCATAACCTGCACGGAGGCTGGTTGCCGCGTGGAGGCTATTTTGATCTCAGCGCGCTACCATGGTTGAGCCGAGAGATCCCTACGGTCATGACCTTGCATGACACATGGATGTTGAGCGGGCATTGCGCGTACACATTGGGCTGTGATCGGTGGAAGACCGGTTGTGGTCATTGCCCGGATCTTTCGATCTATCCGGCGATTGCGCGGGATGCGACTGCCGCGAATTGGAAACGGAAACGTGACATCTTTGCGGATAGCCGGGTGTATATCGCTACGCCTTCCCGGTGGTTGATGTTGCAGGTCGAACAATCCATGTTAGCGCCGGCAGTCGTAGAGGGCCGCGTCATCCCAAACGGTGTGGACTCAGCCGTGTACAGGCCAAGCTCAATGCGGCAGGCGAGGGAGGCACTGGGCCTGTCTCAGCAGGACAGGGTGTTGCTTTTCGTGGCCAACGCCGCCAAGAGTAATATGTTTAAGGACTATCGGACAATCGAGCAATGTGCCAAGCAGGTGGCCGCCCGGTACTTGGACGGTCGTATTACTGTGATTGTCTTGGGAGACCAGGGCGAGACAATCCGATATCGGAACGGCGAGATCCGGTTTGTGCCATTTCAACGGGACAAGCAGATCACCGCCCGGTATTACCAGTCGACTGATGTCTACGTGCATGCGGCCAAATCCGATACGTTCCCCAATACCGTGTTGGAAGCATTGGCCTGCGGACGTCCAGTCGTCGCGACCGCCATCGACGGTATACCGGAACAGATTGAAGAGGGCCGTTCAGGTTTCCTCGTACCCGCCGGCGATGCTGAGGCCATGGCCTGTCGTGTAATCCAACTGCTTTCAAACGAGTCGTTGCGGACCTCAATGGGGACGACTGCAGCGGAAATCGCATCACGTTCGTTCGGTATTCAACGGCAAGTACAAACGTATTTGGATTGGTACGAGCAGATCCTCTCCTCATCACAACTGCCTGGTAGAAACGCTCATGCCTGCTAAGGTAATGCTGCTGGCTATCGGGCTTGGAATTGGAGGAACCGAAACACATATCGTGGAGTTGGCCTCACGACTCGATCGCGTACGGTTTACGGTGACGGTCTGTACTCTCAAACCAGATGGCCCGCTCGCTCAGGAACTTCGAGCGAGGGGAGTCAAGGTCGTCTCTTTGGATGGCATGGGCAAACTCGATATTCGTGTCCTTCTTAGACTGCTCAAGCTACTTCGAACAGAACGGCCTGACGTGGTGCAGGCTTTCCTCTTCTGGGCAAATGTAGCCGCCCGTGTATGCGGGCATATCTTACGCGCGTTTCCTGTGATTTCATCCTATCATGATGAGATTGTGACCGAGGGGAAGGTTGTTCGCTTTCTCGATCGTTTCACTCTGAAGTGGACCGATGCCATCGTGTGCTGTTCACAGGCTGTGAGTCGGTCGGTTGTGGCTCATATTGGCGGTGCTGTCGATCAGCATACTATCATTCCCTTCGGCGTAGATATAAACCGATTTGCGTCTGCCACGGCTCTAGGGCGACAAGAGTTGGGTCTTCAACGCGATGGAATCGTGCTCGGGACAGTGTGTCGTTTGGTGGAACCCAAGAAGGGGCTGCGTGTTCTGCTGGAAGCCTTAGCACAGCTGAAGGGTGACGCAAAAGTTCCGTTGTTTCAACTGCTCCTCGTGGGAGATGGGCCGGCAAGAATGATGCTTGAATACCTACGTGATCATCTTGGGCTCTCACGCCAGGTCGTATTCACCGGGTTGAGACGTGATCTTCCACGTATTTTTTCATCGATGGATGCGTTTGTGTTGCCATCGCGCTACGAGGGGTTCGGGATTGCTATTCTTGAAGCCATGGCGGCCGGAAAGCCTGTTATCGCGACGACGGTTGGAGGCATACCAGAATTTGTCAAGGCTGGGGAATCAGGTCTATTGGTCTCTCCAGACGATTCGGCCGCATTGGCTACAGCGATAGGTACACTATTGTCTGACCCTGCACGTGCAGAAGCCATGGGTCGGAATGGTCGGGGCCACGTGCAGAAATTGTACTCTATCGAGTCGGTGGTCAAACGACATGAAGACTTATACGTGCGCTGCCTGTCGAGCTTCTCATCGGTGCCTTCGCCCTCTCCCGTAAGCATCTAAGCTCTCGAGCGTACTCCTTGAGACTGATCCATCTGACAGCAGCTAGTCTCTCTTCCCGAGTCAGCCCCCTACCGACGTACCTTGGAGTGAACGCCCAATTCACAAATAGCTGGAAATACAGAGAATCTATGGGATACTGGCGTTGAAATGAAATCGGTGAGCCCATACACGGGTATGCCAACCGGATGATTGGGGGCCTAATGGAAACGTCGAGAAAAGGCAGGCACGCGGGTTCCTAGAATGCAGATTATTGTTCCTATGTCAGGCTTCGGTGACCGCTTTCGTCAAGCGGGGTATACCACTCCTAAGCCGCTGATCGAAATCGAAGGGAAACCGATTATCGCTCATGTGATCGACATGTTCCCTGGAGAAACACATTTTCTCTTTATCTGTAACGAGGAGCATCTGCGTGAGCCCTCGTTTCAGATCAAGGAGATTCTGAATAGATACTGTCCGACTGGTAAGGTTATCGGTATCTCTTCCCATAAACGTGGTCCTGTTCATGCGGTCCTCCAAGCCGAGAAAGAAGTTGATCGCAGCGGTCCAGTAATCGTGAACTACTGTGATTTCTCATGCTATTGGCATTGGAACCATTTCATTTCATATGTGAAGACCACGCGATGCGATGGCGCTATTCCTGCCTATAAAGGGTTTCACCCCCACTCACTCGGCAATACGAATTATGCCTATCTGAAGGAGTATCAAGGCTGGGTTCAAGACATCCAAGAGAAGCGACCCTTCACAGAGAATCGCCTAGAAGAATATGCGTCGAGCGGAACGTACTACTTTTCCAGTGGGGCGCTCATGCTGGAAGCGTGTCGAACTGTTATCGCTGACGAGTTGCAGGTCGGCGGTGAGTATTACATCAGTATGGCCTACAAGCATTTATTGGAGAACCGGTGCAAGGTCGCGATCTATGAGCTGCAACATTTCATGCAATGGGGAACACCCGAAGACCTTGAGGAATATTCGATGTGGTCGAATGCATTTCGCCAGCTTGTCGATCCTGCTTATGCAAGTCATCTGACTGTCGGAGGAGCAACACTGGTTCCCATGGCAGGATTGGGAGAGCGGTTTCGACAAGCTGGCTACACGACGCCAAAACCACTGATTTCGGTCTCCGGAAAACCGATGGTCGTGCAGGCAACGTCGGATCTCCCTAAAACTGCTCGTCACGTCTTCGTTCTTCGAAGGGACATGGCAGGGAGCAAGGAGGTAGCCGAAATCCTCAAGGCGCAGTTTCCAAATGCTCACTCCATTTTGTTGGATGGCCCAACCGATGGGCAGGCAAGAACAGCTTTCTTGGGATGGGATATCGCGTATAGGAATACGCTGGACGACGAGACGGTAACCATTGCAGCCTGTGATAACGGGATGCTCTATCGGAACAGCCGACTCATGGACATCTTGGATGATCCGGCAACCGATGTGATCGTCTGGGTGGCGAAGAAATATCCCAACGCTGTTCGATACCCCCACATGTATGGGTGGGTTGACATCGATGACACAAGTGGTGTGGTGCGGAACGTGTCTGTAAAAAATCCGCTCAACCATCCGGCACAGGACGCCATCATCACAGGTACGTTTACCTTCCGGCGCGCCCTGTATTTTCGCCAAGTGATCACACGGATGATCGACCGGAATGCCAGGGTGAACGGAGAATTCTACTTGGATGTCGCCATCGAAGACGCACTCGCCTTGGGGCTACGTGTTCGGGCATTCGCAATCGACAGCTACATCGGCTGGGGAACGCCAACAGAACTTCAGACTTTTCAGTATTGGCAATCATGTTTCCATAAGTGGTCGACGCATCCCTACCGCCTGGAGCACGACCTGCATGTGGCAGGAGAAGCGCGCACCATGCTCTCTGAGCGTTACGCAGAACGCTGTCCTGCTCTGCCCGAGTCCTGTGCGCTCGATCGCAGGGCTGCTTAGCCAAAAGAGGGAAAGGATGTTACTTGGGCGACGATGGAACTATTGAATACGAGTGCCTGAGACACAACGCAATCGCATGGACCTGTCGCTCATCATCCCATGTTACAACGAAGCGGGTAACCTGCCTAAGCTTCTCAATCGCTGTGTGCGACTGGTTGAGACGGAGCACATTGAGGTCATTCTGGTCGACAATGGTTCCACCGATGAGAGCCCGATGATCCTTCGTGAATTGATACCACGACACCCCCGCTGCAGGACGATCCGAGTCGAACAGAATAAGGGGTATGGATTCGGAATTCTAAGTGGACTGCAGGTCGCTGATGGACACATTCTGGGATGGACTCATGCCGACCTACAGACGGATCCATTCGATGCCCAACACGGGCGGACCTATTTCGACAGATTCGGAGATGACATCTTTGTGAAGGGGCGTCGATATGGCCGACCCATCAGTGATCAAGCTTTTACAGTCGGGATGAGTCTCTTTGAGTCCGTTCTGCTTCGGCGCCCGCTATGGGATATCAACGCCCAACCGACGCTCTTCAGTCGGAAGTTTTACGAGACCTGGAAGCATCCGCCAAATGATTTCTCTCTCGACCTGTACGCCTATTTTCACGCGAAGCGCAGCAGCCTTTTCGTCCATCGCTTTCCGGTGCGGTTTGAGAAGCGGGGACACGGCATGTCCCATTGGAATGTGAATTGGAGGGCAAAACGAAAGTTCATTGCACGAACCGTACAGTACAGCGTGCAACTCAAGAAGGCGATTGACGCATGAGAATCATCGCGCATCGGAAAAACACGATTCGTGAACTGATGTCGACACCGACTCACCTAGGTATCGAGATCGACATCCGCAGCCTCGGAGGCCGGCTGATTCTTCAGCACGAGCCGTTTCTTGATGGGGAAGATTTCACGGACTGGGTTCGTGCATATCAGCACGGGATACTGATTTTGAATGTGAAGGAAGAGGGGTTAGAAACAAGAATCATTGAGACGTTGTCGGGGGCTAACATCGAGGAATTCTTTTTCTTGGACCAATCATTTCCGATGCTGGTGAAGACGATGACGCAAGGGGAACGGCGGTGCGCCGTGCGCGTGTCGGAGTTCGAGTCGGTCGAAACGGCCCTGACGCTCTCGGGAAAAGTTGATTGGGTCTGGGTAGACTGTTTTTCACGTTTTCCCTTGTCGGCGTCTGACGCCAAACGTTTGACCGAAGCAGGTTTCAAACTCTGCATCGTGTCTCCCGAATTGCAAGGGCCTGTTGATGTGCAGGCAATCCCTTGTTTATGCGCGATCCTCAAGGAACAGGGCATCCAGCCTCATGCGGTATGCACAAAGGTGCCCGAACGGTGGAGACCATGACGGGGATCTGGGGTCATCCTCTGTTTCATCTCGGGCTCATCATACGACTGACCTGCATGGGGCTTCTCATCCCTTCCGCGGTTCAGCAGTGGTATGGTCCATTTTTTCTGCAGAGCGTCACGGCACCGAGCCTTGATCCATGGACATCCTATCTTGCCGTGGGCGGAGATCCCCGCGCATTCCCATACGGATATGCGATGTGGTTCCTATTTCTGCCACTCACATTTCTCGGCCATGCAGCAGGCCTAGCGATCGCCCACTCCTATGGAATGACCTTGCTTCTGGTCGACATCGGGATGCTCCTAGCCCTGAAGCGACTGATTGAAGGAAACGATCACTTGCTGCTGAAGGTGTACTGGCTGTCGCCTGTCGTATTGTTTGCCACCTACTGGCTGGGGCTGAACGATTTGATTCCCATTCTTCTTCTGATCATAGGAATCTTGGAGCTTCGAGATGGAACCCCTCAATGGGCTGGCGTATTCATGGCATTGGCCGTCTCGGCCAAACTGAGCATGATACTCGCAGTTCCATTCGTTCTCATCTACTTACATCAAAATAAGCGGCTCAAGACCTCCTTTCTCCCATTTGTCCTTCCACTCACGGTGGCGATGGCGGCACTGCAGTTACCCTACCTCCATTCTCCGGGAGGGCGTGCCATGCTGTTAGGAAATCCGGAACTCCTCAAAATATATGATCTCGCCATCTCGTTCGGAGGAGGGCTGCAGATCTACATACTCCCGCTCACCTACTTACTGGTTCTCTTCACCGTGTGGCGTGTTCGGCGCATGAGTTTTGAGTTACTGCTCTTTCTACTGGGAGTGGCGTTTCTGCTTGTCTTGCTCCTGACTCCCGCCTCACCTGGTTGGTTTATGTGGGTCATCCCGTTCCTTGTCCTCTATCAGGCTAAAAGCGGGCAGATGACTATTGCCTTGGTTGCTGGTTTCAGTCTGCTTTACGTCGGTCTGAGCGGAATCGTTGCTCCGACGCCGATCTTCACGTTTGACAGTTGGTTGTCGGCCCTTCGTGCAATGGATTGGCCGCAACCAGCGGCATATGTGTTATCCCTGTGGCAAACCCTCCTGTTCGCGGCAGGGATCATCCTCGCCGTTCGCATGCTGCAGGAAGGGGTACACTCCAACGAATATTTTCGGCTTTCCCGCCGACCGTTCATTATTGGAATCGCCGGCGATTCCGGTGTTGGGAAAGACACGCTGGCTTCCAGCATCGTCGGCCTCTTCGGCCAGCACTCCGTGGTGCATGTGTCCGGTGACGATTATCACTTGTGGGACCGGCGGAAACCCATGTGGCAAGTGATGACGCATCTGAACCCCCATGCAAACGATCTCTCCCGTTTTGCACAGGATATTATCTCCCTCGCAAACGGGCATCCGGCTTTGGCTCGACATTACGACCATCGCACTGGCGTCATGAGCAAACCGGCATTGGTCCAAAGCAATGATTTCATCGTCGTCAGCGGCCTCCACGCACTCTATCTCCCCATCCTACGATCACTCTATGACCTCAAGATCTTTATTGACATGGACGAGGGCTTGCGACGCCAGCTCAAATTGAACCGGGATGTGAGACAGCGGGGACATCATCGATCTCATGTCCTAGCGACGATCGAACGTAGGGAGGCCGATGCTCAGAAGTACATTCGTCCTCAGGCTGGAGAGGCTGATCTTGTCATATCGATCCGCCCGACACATCCCGACCATGTGGGCGAAGTCGACGGCCACTCGAAGTTACGACTCAGCGTTCTGGCCCGCCAAGGGATGTACTACGAGGACCTTCTACGGGTGCTCATCGGAGTCTGTGGGCTTCACGTCGAAGTCGCTCAGGAGCGGCCGAGTGGAGAGATTGAACTCTCAATCGAGGGAGAAGTCGAGGCTGAAGATATGGCGTTTGCAGCCGGAAAACTCATGCCTCAATTGAAAGAACTGCTCGATACGATTCCGCAGTGGTACAGCGGCATACGCGGCTTGACTCAATTGATCGTCCTGACCCATGTGACGCAATCATTGCGAGCGCGACTCATATGACATTGAGAATCCATCGCCCCAATGTTGTCGTCGGATTACCCGATGCAGTGTTGTTTGATATCGACAATACGCTGTACTCGTATGAGCCGGCACACCAGGCTGGCATTACAGCGGTACGGAGTAAGACCGAACGACTGTTCGATATCACAGCTGATGAATTTGATCTGGCATTCAAGAAAGCACGGTCCGATGTCAATGGGCGGTTGGGAAAAACTGCAAGCTCTCACAGCCGCTTACTCTATTTTCAATCCATGCTCGAAACTATCGGATTGGGATCGCAAGTCCTCCTGGCACTGGATTTCGAGCAGACCTATTGGCGAACGTTTCTGAGTCACGCGGTGTTGTTCGATGACGTGAAAGAGTTGCTCGATGACCTTCGGATCGCCGGTATCCCCACGGCGATCGTGACCGATCTCACCGCACAGATCCAGTTCAGAAAACTCGTTTATTTTGGACTTGATCGGTATTTCGACTATTGCGTAACAAGCGAAGAAGCAGGAGCTGACAAACCTGATCCAGCCCCCTTCAGATTGGCATTGCAAAAGATAACGCCCAAAGGCAGTGGGATCTGGATGATCGGAGATCACCCAACCAAAGATATCCGTGGAGCCAGGGAACACCTGGGAGCAGTCACATTGCAGAAACTCCATCGGGGTGTGAACGTGGGGAAAGAAGGGGAAGCCCCAGATTGCACATTTACAGCGTTTGCAGATGTGCGGCACTTATTGACCACACTACAGGCAGGTGTGCGACGTGTCGCGAATTACTAAGAGACGATTGTGACTTTACAGGAAGTAATCACTGACTATTGCCATACGATCGGCGTGGATGCATCGCTAGTCCAAGGTGCCGGAGGAAACGTGTCCTGGAAGGCTGGCAATACGCTATGGATTAAAGCCTCAGGAGCTTGGCTGGCCGACGCCAACCGCAAATCCATCTTTGTGCCGGTTGATTTGATCCGTCTCAAAGACCATGTCAAATCGCAACGATTCGATGCCGCGCCGGTAGTCCTCCACCGGATGTCGAGACGCCCGTCGATCGAAACGATGCTTCACAGCATCGTCCCGCATCGGATTGTTGTCCATACCCATCCAATCGCCGTCTTGGTCCATCTGGTGCAAGCCGGATGCGTTGAAATTCTCCAACGACGGCTGCCACCAAGTGTTTCATGGCTTCTCGTCGATTACCATAAGCCGGGAGCCAAGCTCGCAGAAGCCTTGCAGAGAGCCATCGAGCATACAGCATTGAGCCCTTCCGTTCTGTTCCTGGCCAATCACGGCATGCTTGTCGGTGGAGAGACGGTCAACGAGGTGGATCACCTGCACCGACAGGTACTCGATTCTCTACGTGAATTACCTCGCCCCCTTGATGATTGTTCTCCATCAGAAATCCCACACCAGTTGATCAAGCGAGGATACGGACTTCCTGAAAACCCGCTCGTCCATCGAATAGCGCTTGACGATATCTGTCTTTTGCTGGTCGAAAAACATTGGGCATTGGTTCCCGATATTGTTGTCTTTCTGGGTGATCGCCCGCAGATATTCGATACTTCGGACGATGTTGTTGGGTTTATCCGGTTTGCTCGCTCCGCTCCGGCGTTTGTACTGATACGGCATCTCGGCGTTTTTATCCGAAAGAATGCAAACCGAGCGATTGAGGCGATGCTGGTGTTTTTTGCGGAGATTGCAGGTCGATTGAAGACTATTGATCATGTGCGTTCACTGACGCGGAGTGATATTGAGGCGCTCATGGAATGGGAAGCAGAGCGTTATCGAGTCAATGCTGGACAGTAAGTACCGACCATGGACTCAATGAATCACTTAGGTCAGGTGACTGAAGCTGCCGACGTCGCTGCAAGACCACTAGGGGAGGCAGGTATACCTGTACCAGATCATCGATTGAAACGCATGTGGGTTGCGGGCAGCATCACGATCATCCTCTGGTATCTTGCGTTAGGGCTGTGGGCAAACAGCGATCTTATTGCAGGTCGGTTTGCATTACACGTGGATGAACGCATTACATTCGATGGAGTACGGAACATTCTCCATCCGGGAAGCATCGAGGCCTTTTTTCATAACATCACGGACGGGGGAGACCATCGATATGGACGATCTCTTTGGAACTCGCTCTCGATAGGAGCAGCAATTCCTGCCTATATGTTTGGCGATACCGGGCAAATTATTGCAGCTCGCATGACACAGGTTGTGCTGCTAAGCGCCTCGTTTCTCATTCTTACTTGGACGTTCGTTCAAAGCTGGACGTTGCGGTGCTGTACGCTGCTAGGCCTCTACGCCATGCCGTATACCTCTTACTACATGACGATGCCGAAACCTGAACCGATTCAAATGTTGTTCGTAGCGGTCTTCTTCTATTGGCATCGAAGAGAACAATATTCGTTTGGGCCTCATTGGATTTGGTTGGGACTTGCATTCGGTTCGAAAGTATCAGCCCTCCCGATCGTAATGGTTCTTGTGGCAGAAGCGCTAGCGGGTCAACGGTGTCGACAGATACTGCAGAATAAGTTCTGGAAGGCTGAGGTGGCTCTTACTGGATTTGTGCTGGGTGTAGTGATGGCTGTGCCCATCTTGGCAGTTCCGGCGGTGGTCGGCATGGGCGGGTATTTCACAAGTAGGTTGTGGTTGAGCTGGATTCATGACCGGTATGGATTAGGCAGCCTCGGTTATGCGCTCGGGCAATGCTTTAGCTTGGGAGTTGCCTTGTACTCAGCAATTACTTCGACTCATGTCGTCGAATCCTGGGCACGCGGCTTGTTCGCAAATGCGACTCACGGGTCTGATCAAGCGAGCATTACCTTCTTCAGTTGGCTTGCCTACTATGTCGACGCGTGGCTCCTCATGCCTACCTGGTTGTCGATTACGTTGCTCTTGGGATGTGCCTGTCTTGTTGCTATGCATATAGGTCGCGGTTTCCGATTGGCCGGAGGCTACGAAAATATTGTTACCGAAGGCGGTATACTTCTGCTATGTGGCCTGGCCATGAATGGATCCATCATGCTCACAACTCACCGCTTGTGGGGATTTTATTTATTCCCTGGAACCGTTTTGCTGCTTGTAGGGATCGCCTCCCTCGTGGATGAGGGCTTACGAGTTTCTCTAGACGTGAGTCCCTTGATAGGGAAACGGATTGAGAACCTGCTGACCAGAATCGTTTTATGCAGCGCTGTCCTCATGATCACCGTCTACTGGTTTCCACAGAGTATCAAGGACTATCAAACACAAGCAATGAGAACGCACGCGCAGACGTATGTAGATCAATTGAGGTCATACCAAGAGGTGGTGAAGATTCTCTCTGAAATTTCCCCACCCTTTGGGAGCAAGATACAAGTTGCCTTCGATCCACTCATGTTTCCGCCGGCAAATACGGAGACATATGAAATCAAGGAATTCTACGGGGCCTTTAAGAATTGGTCCTTGCACTATGACGTTGTGATCTTTTCAGCGATACATACTCTGCAAGGGGCATCCTATCCCGAGGATGCCCGGATACTTCATGAGTTGCAACTGTCGCGGAAGGAATACGCACGGTACGTGATAGGATCCAAGGGCTCATGTGTGGCGCCTCGTTGTTACGAACGGAAAGCTGTGCTCCCTAACGGAGGAGAAATCCTTGTCTTATTACAAGGCTAACGGAAACGGGCAGTCGGACTGTTCGGCATGCACAGAATGCATGAACCGCTTCTCTGTCCAGAGCTTGATGGTTGTCCGATCTCGACAGGAGAGGGTCGTAAAACCTTCTTAAGACAATGACGCTCTACGTTCTGACATTTGCTCTGTCTTTGTTACTCTCACTATACGGTATGCCCATCGCCAGGCAAGCCGCCCTGAAGTTCGGCATCGTCGATGCTCCAGACGGACGTCTGAAACATCAGAAGGAAGCGGTCCCATACTTCGGAGGGTTGGCGATCTACCTGGCTTTTTTGATGAGTCTCGCCTTCACGTTTGAATTCCGGCAGGATGTCCTTGGCATTATTCTTGGCGCGACCATCGTGGTCATGCTGGGCCTCATCGATGATTTTGGGGTGCTCTCACCCACGACGAAACTGATCGGTCAGCTTCTCGCTATTTTTGTCCTGATCAAGAGCGGTATCCGTATTCAGATCGCGGCACTACCGGAATGGGTGGACCTCGTGCTGACCGTCTTTTGGATGGTTGGACTCATCAATGCCTTCAATCTCTTGGATATCATGGACGGTCTTTCCGCCGGAGTCGGAGCCATCAGCGCAGCGTGTTTACTTGTGGCGGCCTTGATCCAGGGCGATCAAGTTGTGGCCTTCATGCTGGCAGCGTTGATCGGAAGCCTCATCGGATTTCTAAAATATAATTGGCAACCGGCTCGGATTTACATGGGCGACACAGGGGCCATGTTCATCGGCCTCTTGCTGGGCGCCATGGCGATGATCGGGCAATTTCCAAGCACGCACCCTCTCTCGCTGCTGACACCGGTGTTTATCTTGGGTATTCCAATCTTTGATACGCTCTTCGTCATGTATATCCGCCATCAACGAGGCCTTCCGATATTCCTGGGCAGTCCTGACCATATCGCCATCCGACTCCGGCATTGGGGGATGTCGACTCGACACATCGTGATCGTCAGTTATCTTGCCACCGCCGTGGTTGGGGTCGTCGGTCTCATGCTCATGATAGTGGCGTATGAGGTGGCCTGGGGCCTCTGCCTCGGAACCGTTGTACTACTCTTGGCCCTGACGTTCACGTTGAAACGGATTGAGGTCAAGAACGGCAGAGATATAAATGGTGAGACATCCCTAGAAGAAAGAAAGCGAGCAGCATGATTCTGATCGTCGGCGCCGGCCTGGCTGGGTTGAGCACCGCATACCATCTGACCGGAATTCCCTATCGACTCTATGAACGCGAGTCAGAGGTAGGAGGGCTGTGCCGGTCGTATCGCAAAGACGGGTTTACCTTCGACTACACAGGGCACCTCTTACATTTTCGTCAACCTGAGATCAAAGCACTGGTTGAGCAGTTACTTGCAGATAAACTTCAGCGTCACTATCGCAAATCGTTCATCTACTCACACCAAACCTACACAGAATATCCCTTTCAGGTGAACGTCCACGGCCTTCCGCCCGAGGTCGTGCGGGAATGTCTGCTGGGATTCATCACCACACTCTTGCATCCAGCCTCTAGCAATAATCCAAAAGATCTGTGTTTCAAGCAATGGATCTTGGACAACCTTGGAGAAGGGATGGCCAAGCACTTCATGATTCCATTCAACGAAAAGCTATGGAAGGTGTCGCTGGATGAGCTCACCTCCGATTGGGTGTCGTGGCTGGTGCCGAAGCCGGAATTGAAAGACGTAATCAATGGTGCGTTAGGCATCAAGGACAAGGCGTTCGGTTACAATCCTTCATTCCTCTATCCTGCATCGGGTGGTATCAACGTTCTCCCTCAGTCCTTCCTGCCTGGTATCTCGAGCATCGAGACCAATGTCGAACTTCTGGAGGTGGATACGAAACGCCGACGAGCCCGTTTTTATGATCGGCTCAGCGATACGACCAGAACTGAGCACTATGAGTCATTAATTTCGACGATTCCGGTTCCGGAACTTGTGCGCCGATGCCTCGATTTGCCTGCACCTCTCAAAGAAGCCGCTGAGGGACTGCGGTGGGTGTCGGTCTATAACCTCAATATGGCCGTGGCGCGCGAGCAGGTGTCGGACAAACATTGGCTGTATTTCCCTGAACCGGAGTTTCCCTTTTATCGAGTCGGATTTCCCATGAATTTCTCCTCGGCGTTAGGCCAACCAGGCTGTAGTTCGATGTATGTTGAGATCTCGCACCGACCGATGGAGCATCAACCGGTTGACCAGCTTGTCGCTCAAGCCAGGACCGGATTAGAGCGGGCCGGAATCCTACGTCCCGGAGACGATATGGTCGTCTCCGACGTGAAGGATTTGCACTACGCCTATGTCTACTTCGATCGCCATCGCGCAACTGCGATTCCCGCCATCCTCTCGGAGCTCGAGCGAAGAGGCATTTATTCCATCGGACGGTATGGCCGTTGGGAACACACCTCTATGGAAGATGCGATCGGGCAGGGGAAGCAACTCGCGGAACGACTCCGATTGAGACAGGATCACGCCCTCTCTGCATAGTGACAGGTGTCGTGGACACGATTTGCCATATCATTACAAAGCTTGAGCTTGGCGGAGCGCAAGAGGTCGCACTTCATGTCGTGTCCCATCTGGACCCCACAAAATATCGAGCCATTCTGATCAGTGGGCCCGGGGGACTCCTGACAGAGGAGGCCCAACACTTACCTCATGTCGAGGTAAGGCTGCTTCCCGAGCTGGGCCGACAGATCCATCCGTTGGATGATCTGGTGGCTCTCGTTCGGCTGACCAAACTCCTTCGCCGTCTTCGTCCATCGATTGTCCATACACATAGCTCAAAGGCGGGCATCCTTGGCCGATGGGCTGCATGGTTTGCCGGAGTTCCAGTCATTGTCCATACCATCCATGGATATGGCGTCACTCCCGTACAGCCTCGCTGGTTGAAGTGGTTGCTGGTCATGCTGGAACGAATCACCGGCTGGGTGACGACTCAGTGGATTGCCGTCTCTCACGCCGACATCAAGAAGGGCCTCGCCTGGGGTCTATTCGGAAACAACGTTTTGTTGGTACGGCCGGGGATCGATCCAAGACCGTTTCAACAAGTGATGGAACCGACAGACCGCGAACGACTGAGAAAAGAACTGGGCGCACGGACCGAAACACCCCTGATCGGAACTGTGGCATGTCTCAAACCGCAAAAAGCTCCCGAGGACTTCATCGAGGTGGCCAAGCTGGTCACCGCATCACTACCTAACGTCCGGTTCATCCTCATCGGAGACGGCGAATTGCGAACGAAAGTCGAGGCGTTGATCGCTCACCATCATCTTCAGGATTGTGTCCATCTCGCTGGGTGGAGACGGGATATTCCGGCGGTGATGCACGCACTCGATATATTTCTCTTAACCTCTCACTGGGAAGGATTACCTCGAGTTTTACTTGAAGCACGGGTCTCAGATTTACCTATTGTAGCCACAAAGGTCGGTGGGGCGGATGAAGTCGTGATTGAGCCGACAATGGGAGAACTCTGTGAAGCAGGAGACATCAACGGATTGGCTAAGGCAATCATCCGGATGTTGTCATCGCCAGAGAAACCATCGGTTGTTCGCACAGCAGAGCCATCTCCACTTCCATGTGAGTTTCACATCAGCGAAACGATTCTGCAATACGAACGACTGTATGATCGCTTGCTGAGTCCCTCTCAAGCGGGCATGAGTCGCAGAATAACCGAGTGAGGATCACCCTGAATGGGCCGTACCCAGAAGTCAGGCCCTGACGTGCTTGAGTTATGACGTTTGTCCCGCTTGAGATCATTCACAATCTGCTTCTTGGATTGAAGCCAATTTCTCAATTGATCCAGCAATACCACCTGACAGGAATCAACTCGGATTCCAGAAAGGTGCAAGAGGTTTTTGAGATGTACAGCCGATTCGAGTCGATACTTGGAAAGGATGTATTGGAGATTGGACCTGGACAAACTCTGGAGGTCTTGGAAACCGCACTGACGAAAGGGGCGGTCAGTTGTACCGCTGTAGATGTCTTGAAGTATGTGACGGACAATGAGGCAACACGAAAGCAGATCAACTACATTATTTATGACGGCCAGCGGCTACCGTTTCACTCCGGCCAATTCGACTGCGTCTGGTCCCACACCGCCTTTGAACATGTGCGCGATCCAGCGACGACTGTCGCAGAATGTTTTCGGGTCCTCCGCGCCGGTGGGCACCTCGTGGCGCTGATTGATCTCGGCGACCACTCGTACTACGGTGTACAGCCTCCACAGCCACTCAAGCTCTTTGATTGCCTCCGGTATCCTGAGTGGCTATGGAATCTGATGAAATGGAATCGCAGCTCCTACACCAATAGGTTGAGAAAATCAGAATGGATGAGGTTGTTTACTGAGGCAGGATTCGCAATTGAGCACCAAGAATCCGCGGTGAGCCACCTCATCGCCGAGGCGTTGCCTTCACTCTCATACTTGCATTGCTACTCGTATGATGATGCCGTAACCTGTGTCCTCATACTGTGGCTCAAAAAACCACGGACCTGAGCGTTCCCTACCACTAACTCGTCACCGCACCTTCCGAGGCGGACGAGACATGTCTGGCATACTTTCCCATCACACCAGAGGTGTACCGAGGGGTCGGTCGTTTGACCCTCTTCAGGCGAGTTGTGATCTCCTTCTTCGAAAGCTTCACATCGAGACGACGTTTAGGAATATCAAACGTAATAATGTCTCCATTCTTGACTGCTGCAATGGGTCCGCCTTTGACCGCTTCAGGTGCCACATGGCCGGCCATCAGCCCGTGCGTAGCTCCGGAGAACCGGCCATCGGTGAGCAAGGCAACAGAATCGCCGAGCCCGGCGCCGACGATCGCCGCCGTCACACCAAGCATCTCACGCATCCCGGGACCACCTGACGGGCCTTCATACCGGATGACGACGACGTCACCAGCCTTGATCTGTCCGGCCTTGACGGCCACGAAGGCATCCTCTTCTTGATCGTATACCTTGGCCGGTCCTTGAAACTTCGTCATCGAATGACCGGCTACCTTCACCACACAACCCTCCGGCGCCAAATTCCCTTTCAGAATGACCAGGCCGCCGGTCGGCTTGATCGGATTGGCGAGGGGACGCAATACTTGCTGTCCGGATGCTTCACGAGCCTGCGAGGCCTCTTCACCGATCGTGCGACCAGTCACCGTCGGCTGATTCCCATGGAGCAACCCGGCATCGAGCAATCGCTTGGCGACCAAGGTGGTGCCCCCAGCCGCATAGAGATCCGCTGCGGCAAAGCGACCGCCCGGTTTTAGATCGGCCAGTAAGGGGACCTTGCGATTGATCCTGTCAAAGTCGTCGATACTGAGCTTAATCCCCGATTCACGAGCGATGGCAAGCAGATGCAAGACGGCATTCGTGGAGCCACCCGTCGTCGCGACAGCGGCAATGGCGTTCTCCAATGACTTACGAGTGATGAGCTGACGTGGGCGAAGATCCTGCTTCACAAGCTCCATCACCATCTTGCCGCACTCAAACGCCACATCATCCTTCCGCCCATCCATGGCGGGCACTCCATTGCGCCCCATGGGGGAAATGCCCAGAAACTCAAAGGCAATGGCCATGGTATTCGCCGTAAATTGGCCACCACAGGCCCCAGGTCCCGGACAGGCATGATCCTCCAGGTCCTTCAACTCGGCATCGGTCATTTTTCCCGAGGCATGCTTGCCGACGGCTTCAAAGACATCTTGAATGGTCACATCATGCCCCTGAAACTGTCCCGGCATAATCGACCCGCCGTACAGCATGAGCGACGGCACATTCAACCGGGCGAGGGCCATGACGGTTCCAGGGATCGTCTTGTCGCAACCGGACAGCGCGACGACCGCATCGAACAAATGTCCACGTGCCACGAGTTCAATCGAATCGGCAATGACCTCACGGCTGATGAGCGAAGCCTTCATGCCTTCAGTGCCCATGGAAATTCCGTCGGACACGGCGATCGTGTTGTACTCGATCGGAGTCCCTCCGGCAGCTCGGATACCGGCTTTCACACGCTCGGAAAGCCGCCGTAAATGGAAATTACAGGGCATGACCTCAATCCACGTATTGGCGACACCGACCAGCGGTTTCGTCAGGTCATCGTCCGTAAAGCCGACGGCTTTCAACATCGCCCGAGCCGGCGCGCGGCCGGCTCCCACCAAGAGATCATGACTTTGAAGCTTGACTTGTTTTTTCATCGGTCGTTGAGGTCCTCTTTCTGAATCTGTATCCCGCAAGTGAACAACGCTTCATGAAATACGTGTCACGAGATTGGAAGCGACGTAAGCACAAAGCCGGCGGACGTTTTCACCATCCCGTTAGTAATTGGGTGATGCCGGAGGTGCAGCCTCATGCGGATTCTTGCCATGAGGGTTGCTCCCATGGGGATTGGCCCCGTGAGGGCCGGCACCGTGAGGATTGGCGCCATAGGGCATAGCCCCGCCAGGATGCATCCCTGAGCCTTTGTGTTGTTCCATCACTTTGTCATGCTCGGACTTTTCTTTGGCGCGCTGTTCCGGAGTCAGCACGGCCATCACGTCTCGGCGAGCCTTGATCGCCGCCATGCGCAATCCGATTTGGAGATCTTCACTCTGTCTCAGTTTGGCTTCGATCGCTCCGAGATCGGACTTCTCCTCATCGGTCAGCGCTTTGGCCTCACGTTCGGCAATTTGAATGTCCGCTTCTGCCTTGATCCGGACACGGTCAAGGTTCAATTGCATCTCCTTGAGCTTCGCGACCTGATCCCCACTGAGTCCGATATCCTTTTCATGCTTCAATAGATGTCGGATCAAATGACCGGTCCCGGTATGCATCATCCCTTTTCCGTACCCATGACTGCCGCCGCCATGTCCGCCTCCCGCATGACCATAACTTGGATCGTTCGCCCACAGACTGGGTACGCCCAACACCAACAGACAGGCCGACACAACCGCAACCATTGCCGTCTTCGTGACTGACTTCATGCATTCCTCCTTGGTTTGGAAGCCCCTTGTCCGAAGCTTGCCACAGCAAGCGCCGCAACGCAAGCGAGCCCTTCGACTCCACTTTCATATTGAAGCGGCTATTGTGTTGACTCAATGCCGTTGCGCCTGATGGAGGAGTTCCGCGCGGGGATCCGGATGCCGTTGTTTGCTCAACCGTTCGTAGAGGATCCGCTCTTCTTCCGTGGCCATCGTCGGCATCACGATCTGCAAGGTCAAAAAGAGGTCTCCCGCCCCACCGGTGGCCGAGGGTAATCCTTTCCCCTTGAGTCGAAGTTTTGCGTCAGCCTTGCTGCCGGGAGGCACTTTGACCTTCACCGGTTCCGTCAACGTAGGCGCCGTCACGTCCGCTCCAAGAATCGCTTCCCACGGATAGATGGGGAGGGTGACATGGAGATCTGACCCCTGCCGGCGAAAAATTTGATCGGTAGGGATATTGATCAGCAGATAGAGATCGCCCCGCTTTCCACCGCCGCTCCCGAGCTGACCTTTTCCCGCAACCCGAACTCGAGTACCGTCCTGCACCCCCGCAGGAATTTTCACTTCAATGGTTTTGTGATCGGTCGTTCTCCCAGTGCCCTGACAGGTTCCACAGGGGCGTCCCCGCACCGTGCCGTGGCCCTGACAGGTCGAACAGGTTTGAGGTTCCCGCAGATTCACCCGTTTCACGACACCGGTCAGGACTTCCCGCAAGGTCAACTGCACTTCCGTCTCTAAATCCTGCCCAGACCGTCCACTTGTACTCCGTCCTCCGGTCTCCTGTTTTCGATTTCCAAATAAGCTCTCAAAGAAATCGGAGAAGTGTTCTCCGGTCCCGCCGCGACTATTGGGATCTTGCTCAAAATCCCAAGGGCTACTCGCGCCTCTCGTCCAGGCCTGCTGACGGGCCTTTTCAAACGCTTGAGCTTGATCCCAATCGCTCCCGTACTGATCATACTTCTTTCGCTTGTCGGGATCGGTGAGGACCTCCTGTGCTTCATTGAGCTCTTTAAATTTCTTTTCCATCTCGGCCTTCTTCGCACCGGAGTGAAGGTCGGGATGGTATTGACGGGCCAACCGACGAAAGGCTTTCTTGATCTCATCGGCTGAAGCCGTGCGGGATACGCCGAGTGTCTGATAGTAATCTTGCGGAGCCGTTCCCATACAACGTCCGTTTGTGGAGAATGGAGCAGATGCTGTCGGCGATCAGCTTACGGAGTGCGCACCAGGTTTGCAAGAGCCGAATGGGTCAGCGAGCGGGTGATGCCTTGGCTCGCGCCATCAGCTTGCAGTACGAACAGGTCTCAGCCGTGGTGGGCTGCCCGCACGTCGGGCAGGGGTGGAGTGAGGCTTGATCTTTTTCCGTCATGCTCGTCGCGGTCGGTGCTTTCTTACGCTGCTTTTCCAAAAACCCCCAATAGAAGTATTGTTTCGTCCCAGGGGATTCCGTCTCCAGTCGGTTGAGTACCTCCTTGTAGAGGAGGGTACGCGCACCCCGAGCCATGGGACATTCATCGACGATGTAATCGATCCCGTTCAGTACACAGTAGGCGGCAAGTTCCCGTTCAGTCAATCTATAGAGAGGCTTCACCTTTTTCGCGAAACCTTCGATTGAGGCGGGAAGATTGGGACTCTGTTTCTCAAGATAGTCTTCTTGCCAATGGAGCACATTACCGAGCAGGCGGGCAGCCTCATCATCGAGATTGTGGCCGGTCGCCATCACATCATAATCCTGTTCGATGGCCACGCGGTTGAATTGATAGCGTTTGATCGTGCCGCATGTACTGCACGTCGGGCGATGCACGAGCTGCGCGAGTTCTTTAATGCCGGCGCCTTCGGTTTGCTCAACGGTGTGGAGATGCAGCGTACTTCCACACGACACCGCAACCGTTTCGGCATATCGCTGAACCTTGTCCCGTGAGCGATCCGAATAGCCTGGAATGCCGAGATTCACATAGAGCGCGTCGGCCTTGTACCCCAGCTTCAGGAGCATATCCCAGAGCGCCAGACTATCCTTTCCTCCCGACACAGCCACAAGAATCCGGTCATCCTTCCCGAACATTTCCTGCGACTTGATCGCTCGCACCACTTGATCATGAGCAAAAGAGTTCAAGCACCCCTTGCAGAATGCCGCGTTGTGACGGGGCAATTTCAGCACGGCCTTGGTCTTACATTTCGTACAGTTCATTGCACGCTGATCATACGGACGAAACGGGCTGATTGCAAATTGAGACGGGGACGTCTTGACGATTCTGAGGCACAAGACCGATCGAGCCTCTGTAGGAATTGATGCCCGGTGAGAGAAGTGGTGGCTGTGAGTGCATGCGAGGAAACCGGGATCAGCGGATGGGTCCGTGTAGACGCTGAAGAAAGCATATGAGCGGATCCGGGCTCATCATCATACTGCGTAAAGGACCGTGATCCCTTGTCTGCCACAATCTCCTGTGTCGGGAACTTAGTCACGGCACCAGGAAAGCCGCTATCGACGCAGGCCCAGAACAGAATATAACGCCAACACTCCGCCACCATGCAGCTTTACGTGAAGGAGATGTAGAAACGCTGAGGAGGCGATCAGACAGAGTTGGTTGAAGTGTCTAGACCAATCCATGAGTGGGATTGGCAAGACAGAACAACCATGTACTACCTCGCAAGCGTTTGATTTATATCACTGTTTTTATTCCGTTATCCCATTATCTGAGCCTGAAGCCTCACACTCTCGCACTCAAACTCTGCGGGATCCTGTTACTACGCACGCACAGTGATCTGGTCGGAAATGTTCCGATTACTCGCCTGTCAGGATAATCCCCACACTACGCGGGGAATCCTAGGTAGGGAATATCCAGGGTAAAAGCAACAGAACCGTACCTCTGCAGGTGCGTCAACCGGTTATTTAATGATGCTAAATCTGAACGGACCTTGCTACTATGCGCGATTCAACAGGGCTCACATCAGAGGTTCACCATGAAGAATAATTGGAAGACAGCACAATCAAAATCATAACGTAGGAGGCACCTGATATGAAAACTGGCAGGATGAGATGGCTGGGAGTGGTGACCACGATCGGAGCTTTGGGGATACTGTTCGTAACCGGCTGTGCGGAGCAGAAACCCAGGGGGCAGGAAGCTGGCGGGATGAGCCGAATGGACACACCGATTCAGGATGTGAAAGGGCTTCCTCTCTGGGTGACCCAAAAGGGCGCCGCGTTTAGCGGTGAGCGGCGAGTTCTGCATGGAGTGGGAAGCGCTTCAGGATTAGTAAATCCCTCTTTACGTCGTCGCGCGTCGGAAGGCCAAGCCCGTAACGACTTAGCGGGATCGCTACAGATCTATGTGGCAGGGCTCCAGAAGCAGTACCTGGCCGAAACCACTGCCGGCGATCTCTCACGTCATGATGTGGAACAACATGTTCAGGACACCATGAAGCAAATCACGGAGGCAACATTAGTCGGCGTTCAGATTGTGGAGTATTGGGAGAATCCGCTTCGTAATGAAGCCTATGCCTTAGCACGGTTAGACCTAGAGCAGTTCATGGACATCATGAAAAGCTACACGGCCGCGAGCGGTCAATTTCAACAATTGGATGCCAACTTGCGGGAATGGGTGCGTAAGAACGCCGACAAGGCCCATGAGCAGTTAAATGAGGAACTACAGAAACGAAAGCAGTAGAACTTCAACGTGTATGCGAGGAAGCTGAAGGCGACAGTACCAGCGCGGATACGGCGATGCATGAGCGAGCCGGGTTTGAGAGCGAGGTAGTCCTCAAACAGATGCAGGTGCCGGCACAATGAGTGAACCCAGGTGGAGACGAATGGTTTAGTACGCCAGGGACTGTGTATACGCTCGTCTGTCTGCCCATGGACCGACAATGAATGGAGCGTAGAGGAGGACAGTTATGGGGCGCGTGATGGTGATCATCATCAGTCTGGCTGTACTGGGTAGCATACTCAACGTTGGGACAATAGGAGAACTTGCGATTGCCATGGTCGGCAAGGGGCAAGACCTATGGTTGATCACGCCCAAGGAGGCAGCCATGGCTCCGGCCAAGGAGAGTGGGTTGGAGGGAGAGATTCCCGTGGCGGCGGAGTCGGAGATGGGTCCCAAGATTGAGGTGATCAAACCCACGCAAGGTGCAAGTGCAAAACCGCCTGTGGAAATCGATATTAAGTTTGTTGCTAAATCAAGCCCGGTCGACCCAGCGAGCCTCACGGTCAGTGTCGTGAAGCTGATCAATATCGATATCACAGATCGAGTGCGGACATACGTGACAGCGTCGGGGATTCACGTGCCGGCCGCACAATTACCGTCAGGTAAACATACCGTACGCATCAGTATTGCTGATCAAGATGGGTTGCGCAGCGTCAAGGATGTGACTTTTGAAGTATTGGACAGTAAATCGTAGCTCCGGGGACTAGGCCTCTGAGTGTAGTAGAGCTGCAAGAAGGGGGAAGGATGAATCCGTCAAGCGAGATGGCGTGGAGTAGGCGGTATTCAACTGGTCTGCTGCGTGTAATGATGGGCCTGACTCTCGCCACGGGTGGATCAGTCAGCCCGGGGCAGGCAGTCGAATTGTCACCAGCACAAATCTATGCCTCGGCAGCTCCGGCAGTGGTTTTCATTGTGGCAGTCGGGGCAGAAGGAATGGGCCAGGGGACTGGATCAATCATTGAGACGACCGGCCTCGTGCTCACCAATGCCCATGTCGTGTGGGATAAGTCATCCGAAGCACCCGCGAAGAAAATCTTCGTCTTTCTCAAGCCTGATCGGGTGATTGGAAACGAATCGAACCAAGAGAATTTGACGAAACGGTATCAGGCCTCGGTCATGGCCTATGACAAAGACTTGGACCTGGCGTTGATCAAAATGACCAACGTGAATGAGACTCTGCCGGTTCTGCCCTTCGCCGATCCATCTGCCATCACGATTGGATCGAGAGTGGTGGCGATTGGCCACCCGGAATCGGGAGGCCTCTGGAGCTTGACGACCGGTGTCATCAGTGCGGAATGGAAGAATTTTACCAATGTGTCGGGGAAGGATATCTTTCAGACCGAGACCAGCCTCAATCGAGGCAACTCCGGAGGGCCGTTAATTGATTTGCAGGGACATCAGGTCGGTGTTAACAGCATGATTGCCCGCAAGTCCAAGGATGGGTTGGCGATCACCAGCGTCAATTTTGCCATTAAGTCCAATGTGGCGAAAGATTGGATGGGCAAACAAGGGGTGCAAGTAGCCTATGCAGCCCACCCCATGCCGACTGAACCGATGCGGCCTGTTGAGCCTGAGAGGTTTACCACGGCACCAGCTCCGGTCGCGGATCCTCCGGCCTCTGATGGTGGAAAGCAAACGGATCGTGAGAGGCCGATGGCGATGATCCCCTTGAAACCTCAACCGAAGACGGTATTGGAGAACCAGCCGGAAGCGAAACCGGAAACAGGGCCCGGTTTACCGGCTGTTCGGCCCTTCAGCCTCGATCGGCTCATGAAAGGGCTCAACCTGGTGCAGAAGGATCTGGAATCGCAAATGGACGACATGCAAGCCGAAATTCGAAAACGGCGACGGTAAGGAACTCAAGCCATGAACCTTAGGAAGCAGCGGCGAAGCAGGTATGAACGTGGATGGTGGGTTATGCTGGTGGTCGTGGGGCTCGTTTTCTCTAACCTGATTCCTATGCTCTCGAGAGACGCACGAGCCGAGAGGCCCGACGTAAAGCTCGATTGTACGGTTTACGAAACCAAAGAGACGAACTTCGGCATTGGGTTGAAAGTCTCATATTTTTTCTTCAATACGGGGCCGGAGTTTAGCGTCAGTCGGAAGACCGGTATCGCGTGGGACAAGATTGTCCACGGCACCATCGCGCGCTACGTTGAACTGTGCAATCGCTACAACGCCGGGCTTGTGACGAAGTCGGAGTATGACTCGCGCCTGAAAGAAATCGATGGGCTGTATAAAGAAACCAAGGAGCTGGAAGCAAAACTGTATGCTGCCACGCGCCAGCGAGCTCGAGACGCTGACGACGAGCTCGATGATGTGCTGGGCCGTTCACGTCGTACCACGCCCAGTCCAAGCAAAACGAGTGTCGAAGCAGCCGCAGAGGGGTTAGCCGACCGTGTTGAACAGTTAGAACCGATTAGTCAACCGTTGAAACCCTCACGGCCGTGCAAACCACCGGACATGCTGGGGGCACCGGGGCGGGCCTGTTGATCATGTGTCGGGAGTCAAAAACATCTGGTCGCATGGAAAAACAGAAGCTGCGCGCGTGGCGAATCGTGTGCCTGTTATTGTCGATTGGTTTTGCAGCGTTTGCCGGTTGTCAATCAAGCGTAAGGACGCCAACTGCAACAGGGATGTCCTGTGTGACGACTCAGGGGCCTGATTGGGTGCACCGGAGTTCCGCTGATCCGAAAGAAGGATTTCATGGGGTCGGGGACTCGCTTGTCAGCCAAGATGATGCCGACTCATCAGCTCGCCGAGACTTAGTTAAACAGTTGGAGGTCACAATCGCAGGAGTGGATGAAACCGTACAGCACGAATCCACGGCAGCTGGAATGTCCTATGCCGTCACATCAAAAGTCGTCGAAAAGGTGAATCTGCAGATTGCCGGGATCTCCGTGATCGCGCGACAGGTTGATCGTGAATGTGGACGATATTTTGCCTTGGCCAAATTGGATAGAGAACAGGCCGTGGGTGCATGGCGGCGTGATGTACAGGATCGGCGTACCGACCTGTCGCTTCTGCGCTCACAGGCAGTGGATTATGTAAAGAGTGGAAACATATTGGAAGCGCTACTTTCTCGTTATCGTGCACTGGTGAAGGTCGAAGAAGCGGTAGAGATCGGGCGCCGACTGGATCGCCTGAGTGCCTCCCCCTCTCAGCGTCTGGATGCGAACGAAATGATCCAAACCCTACATGCCTACGAACAGCTGCTGTCTGGCCTGCAAGTCAAGCGGGTGACTGGCGCTGAACAGCGTGGACAGTCAGGGCAACCGCTCGCACAACCGCTCGTGCTTGAGGTCACCGCGAAATTACCGTCAGGCGAAGTGCCTGTGCGGGATGTGCCCATTGTATTCAGTTTCCAAACCGGCGGTGGCGACCTCGAGCCGTTGACGCGGACGAATCAGCAAGGCCGGGGACAGGCTGTGGTGCCTCGGGTAGAGTTTCACGATTTCTCAGCCAGAATTATCGGGCGATTGGCGGTTGAGCAGATGGTGGAGGAACGTTTCCCGGAGGCGCTGCGCCGTGCGCTCGAGCAGAGGGCAAAACAGGAAGCCGTTGTCTTTACGGTGCTGGCTCCGGAAGAGACGATCAAAAACGGGATTGTGGATTGGGGGAAGAAGGTCATTCGAGTGAAAGGTGTTGGGATGGCGAATCCATCCTTTCCTAAGCCCTTGTGGGCAAGGAGTGCCGAAGAAGCGGCGAAAGTCGATGCCCAGACGAAGCTGGTAGAAATGATTGAAGGGCTCAAGATCGAGTCAAAGACGTTTGTGGCCAACTACCAGGTACAGGCGGATGAAAAGCTCAAAGACATTCGCGGTCGACTCAAAGGCGCTAGACAAGTCGGTCCGGCGGTTTTTCCAACCGAGACGACGGCTGAGGTGGTGATGGAAGTGCGATTTTAGATTCCATGGTGAGCGGGTGCACGAGTCTCGGAGGCTCAGGAACGGAGAGCCACTATAACCAGGAGGGAGGAGAGCATGAGGGAGTGGCAACAGAGGATGGGGTGGAGTGTGGTAGTGGCCGCCGTATTCGGCGGTCTTTCTGGCTGCGCGGCGCCGACCGCGATAATGAAGGTGCAAAAACAGGCGGAGATTGATGTTAGCCATTATCACACACTGGCCGTCACGGGATTTCAAGACCTGCCCAATCAGAACATTAGTCGTGGGATTGAGCAGGCGTTGCTTACTGTGCGTAAGGGGGATAATTCACCCTATTTTAAACTGGTGGCGAGAGATCAGTTGGGCAAGGTGATGAACGAACTCGGGATTGGTCAAACGGGCATGATTGACCCAGCACAGGCCAAGAAAATCGGAAAGGTTTTGGGAGTGGATGCCATCATTACCGGGAGGGTTGGCCACTATCAGGCTCGTAATGAACGGGTAATGGAACAGCAGGCGAACCCTGCTGCCTGTGGCGGAAATGTGTTGTGTGCTGCAACGATCTCCGTGCCGTGCACTCGGCGTGAGGCCTATGTCCAATTTAATGCAAATGTAATCAATGTGGAGACCGGAGTACTCGACCTGAGTGAGTCACCGGATGCCAAACTTCTGGCGTCACAATGCCAGAGCGATCATCCAGGGCAATTGCCGAGTGTTTTGGAGCAATCGTTAGGGACGCCAGCGCGATCCCAATACGGGGTGTGGGAGTCCGAAGATTCCATGTTGAAGAAGGCGGCGGATCAGGCCATCAAAAAATTCGTCGACAAATTCACCCCGCATTATGAAGAGTACACGGTAACGCTCATGGATAAAGCGTCTGGTCAGGGCAGTAGCGTCAATGACAAGTTGGCGGCTGGAGTGGACTATGCCAAAAGCGGCCTATGGCCGAGAGCCACGGCGGTGTGGGAAGAGCTTGTGAAGCAACGGCCGAATTGCGCTGCTTGTTGGTACGATCTTGCGCATGGATATGAAGCGAAAAACGAACTGGAGAAGGCTAAGGATTTTTTGGAAAAGGCTGTGAACCTTAGTCCTCGAGACAAGCTGATTATCGAAGCTATTTCCAGAATCGAGAAGAACTTGGAGCAGCATCGTAAAGTTTCGCCACAGCGAGGCGCGCAGATTATGCGTGTGACGGTACAGGGTTAAGAGCATAGGCAAGGTTGGAGATGGATGATGGGCACGAATTTAATTGCTCGGGGAATTTTATGGGGACTCGTGGCCGTGGTGTTGTGTGCCGGGCTTGCCACTGCGGCGGAGCATGACCCGAAGGTGGTCGTGGCCCAGGGGGTCGCGACTGTGCTTTCGGATAAAGCAGACACGGCACGCGACGTGGCGTTGCAGGATGCGCTCAGACAAGCGGTGGAGCAAGCCGTCGGGACGGTGGTGGAGTCCAATACCTTGGTGCAGAACTTCCAGCTGGTTGAGAGCAATATCTATACGAAAACGAAGGGGTACGTGCAGCGCTATACTCTGTTGAATGAGCGGCAAGAAGGACCGTTGTACAAGGTGTCTGTCCAAGCCATTGTCGATATGGGCAGTTTGGAAAGGGATCTTGATGCGCTAGGGCTTCTGTATCAGCGCATGAAGAAGCCTCGTGTCATGGTAGTCATTCTTGAAATACAGCGCGGCATCCGATCAGTAGAGGCCGCGGCAGAGACAGAGATGATTCGAAAACTGGTGCAGAGCGGATTCATGGTAGTGGATCAAGGGCAGATACAGACCATTCGTGCGAGTGATCAGATCAATAAGCTGGTGGGTGGAGATCTCCAGACGGCGCAGCTTCTCGGACGGCAGCATGGTGCGGAGGTATTGATTGTCGGTAAAGGGGTGAGTGAAGGCGCGATCCGGGGAGGACCGTTGGCGAATTTTGTCTCGGTCCGAGCCAGAGTCGAGGCGAGGGCGATTCGAACCGATACCGGGGATATCCTCGCTGCGGAGGGTGTATCCGCTCCAGGGCTAGATCTCTCTGAACAGGTTGCTGGCAAGAATGCATTGGCTGCCGCCGGTGAGAAGTGGGTCGAGGCGGCTCTTCCTGCGATACTCGATCGGTGGTCCAAGGAGGCGAATGGTGGGAACTCCGTACAAGTTGTCGTGTCAGGTCTCACCTTTGCTCAGCTTGGAAAGTTCAAAGAACGGCTGAAGACGGAAGTACGGGGAGTGAAGGACATTCATCAGCGGAGTTTTACGGCCAATGTTGCGATGCTTGACGTGGATGTGAAGGGGTCTGCTCAAGAGCTGGCCGATGACATCGTACGGAAGAACTTTTCTTCGTTCAAAGTTGAAGTGGTCGGGTTCTCGCCCAATCGGCTTGATCTGTCGGTGGTTTCCCAGTAGTGGACTGGTGATGAAGAGGCTCCCGTGAAAAGCAACCCGCTCATGGAATTGTCTCGACATAGGCTACAGCAGCAGTGGATACCGGCTGGACTCATCGGACTCGCTGTAACGCTGTTGATTGGTATCCTATGGATATCGGCTCCGGCTGTGCTGGAAACGTGGGAATGGCGCACCTACGACCTGCGCATGCAATGGCGAGGTGCGCGGCCTACCACCAATCAATTAATGCTGATCAGTCGTGATGAGAAGAGCGATGCCAGATTTGGCGTCGGCATTTGGGATCGAGCGGTCTTTGCTAAGATGATCACCGCATTGCACCGTGCGGGTGCTAGCGTCATCGCGTTGGACTTTTACTTCGGTGAGGCGAGCCCTCAAGAAAGGGGTGGAAAGCTCAGCGACCAGGCGCTGGTCGATGCCGCTGCTACTGCAGGTACGGTGTTGTTCCCGCTGAGGGTCAGTTTCGATCACGATGTGGAGGATATGCCGGTGCTTCCTCCACGTCTCAAGCAACGACTCTTGGACGGAGGTTCACCCATTGATCCAGTATTCCTCCAGAGGCTTCCACAGGCCGGATCGATCAGTACACTAATGCCTGGTTTGATAAATATGGCCCAGGGCTTTGGTCATATCGGGGCAAGCTCTGATCCCGATGGGGTTTATCGACGTGTGCCGATTTTCGTGAATGGCGGGGGGACCACAATTCCTGCAATGGGGGTGGCACTGGCGGCGGCCTATCTTAAGGTGAAACCAAATGCGATGCGACTTATTCCGGGCGAAACATTGGAGTTGAAGGGAGCGATATTTCCGGACGGGACGCGGCGTGATCTGTCGATGCCCGTTGACATGCGGGGAAATATCTTAATCGACTATGTCGGACGTTGGGTCGACGATCCGTTTCCAAATCAACATTTTTCTTTTGTGGACGTGTGGGATTCGATCGAAGGGAAGGGGGCCGAGGAAGAACTACGCAAGTATGTGGCGGGGAAAGCAGTTTTGATTCTTCATGCGGCACTAGAGTCAGATAAGCGGCGGACACCACTTGAGTTAACCGCACCTGGTGGATTTATTTTGGCGAACACGTTTAGTACGGTCGTTGCGGGGAGGGGGCTACGACTCCTGCCGAATTGGATGCAGTGGGGGACCATCATGGCGTTCACGACAGCCGTGGCCTGGATGGTATTAGCTTTCCCGATCTGGAGAGGTCTTATGGCAGCGGGTGGTCTTGGAGGAGGCTATTTGTTTGCCACGTATGTGTGGTTTGTTTCGTTTAATGTGGTGGGGCCGATGGTAGGGCCGATGGTGGGCTTGGTGTTGGCTACCGGAAGTGCTCTCGCTTGGACCTCTCGACTGAGCTTCGGACAGATCCAGGAATCTGAGTCTAAGCGACTAGTACTACAGCAAGAGGTGATGGGCCTCCAGGAGCTTCTCGGGGAGCAGGAAGCCCATGTGAAACGGTCGGAAAGCGAATTTGTGAATGCACAATCCACAAGCGTGGTGCTACAGCAGGAATTAAAGGACCTTCAGAAACTTCTTAGTGAACAGGAAATCCATATTAAGCTGGTAGAATCTGACTTGGCGGCCACGCAAGCAGCGGCAAATACCGGACAGATCCGGTCAGCGCTAGTACGTGAGAGTCTTGAAGCTGAGCTGCGTCGGGTCAAAGAAGAAAAAACAAGGACAGAACAGAGTGCTATGCAGCTGCGGGGCAGATTTGATCATGAGATGCAAGTGCGTGATAGCCGGGAGGCTGAACTGCACCAAGTCAAAGAAGATCTGGAGAAGACCAAACAAGCTCTTATGGAGCGGACGAACAAGCCTACTGACCTGTGGGTAGTTGAAATCAAGAGCAGTGTGTTTTCCAGTGCAGAGGCGCAGGAGTTGCGGAAGCAGTGCGAGGATAACAAGATTATTACGAACGACCCTGGTGTACTCAACATTTGGAAGCTTTTGCGCAAAGCTGCACCCTTCAATAAGATCATTCTGATTCTGGGCGAGTCTGGTACAGGAAAAGAGCGGTTCGCAAAGGCTGCACATGATCTGAGTGGTCGACGAGGTCGGTTTATCCCTGTAAATATGGCCACGATAGAACAGGAACATGCCGAGAGCCGCTTGTTTGGCCATGTGAAGGGAGCCTTCACTGATGCAGTGCGCGACCATGATGGTCACTTTCTCCAGGCGAATAACGGGACGCTCTTTTTGGATGAGATCGGCGAGCTGCAGCTGAATTTACAAGCGAAACTGCTACGCGTTTTAGAAGACAAGGCCATCTGGTCCATGGGGGCAAAGGAGTCGAAGCCGGTAGATGTACGGGTGGTGTGTGCCACCAATCGAGATCTTGAACAAGAGGTGAAGGAGGGGCGGTTTCGAGAAGATCTGTACCATCGCCTCAATGTCATCACGCTACGCTTACCGCCGCTACGGGAGCGGCCGGATGATATTCCCTTACTGGCTAAGTATTTCGTAGATCAGATGGTTCAGGACGAACACCTCCCAAAGATTGAGCTTTCTCAAGGGGCCGTTGATCGGCTGAAGGTATGGCCTTGGAGAGGGAACATCAGGGAATTGAGGAACGTTTTGGAAAAGGCCATCGTGTTTGCAGATGGCTCCGTTATTACGGAGCATAACCTTGGCTTGGGCAAGGAATCAGAAGAGTCAGTGGAAATGCCTATAGGGGGAACAGAATCTCCAATGACTTTGAATACAACTGGTAGTGATCTCGATCCTGATGAATTGAGACTGTTAACAGCTCTTCGCCGACATAGTTTCGCAATTGGAAGCGCCGCGGAGGAACTAGATTGGAGCCGTGATACTGTCACGGAATGGTGGAAAGGCCTGTGCTTTAAGACCCTGGTGAAGCATGAGTTCGATCTGGATAAAGCGGCGGCTAGCTTGGCGAAAGAGTCTGGGTTGGCCAAGCTGGTCCTGAAGAAACTGAACGAGTATGTTAAAGGCCTTGATAAAGTCGTGACAGCAGAGCCCCCTTCTATAGATTTTCACGCCTGGTGTAAGAAACACTTTAGAAATCTTCCGGCACGCTACTATCCATCCGTTGAAACCCTGATTCGTTCCCGCGTCGTGTAGCGCCGCAATCTTCAGCTTTTTCCTGAAATCCCAGGTTGTTGACGCCATTTCAGCAGCGAGTCTCCTCACTCACCTCACACAATCCTACTCGATTCAAAATCACGCCACCCTGTTCAGCCTCCGCATATCCTGCAGTACAAACACACCTGTCCCTCCCTATAACAAATGAGACCAGAGCATCTCATCACGGGGTGACTCAATTTCCCCGCATACTGCCGGGATGCTGCGGGAATCCCCGCATTGCCACGTACACACCTCTGATATCGCTAGGCATGGCAGTTTCTCCATAAGCCATTGATTGTGTGTTGAGTTCGCGTGATCTGCCCCCTTCCGGCGCGAGTGGCCGAGAATTTGCTGAGGGCAGAGGCACGATCAGACTTTGCGAACCGAGATGAGGACAGAGACTGATGAAAACCAGACGACCGCATAGGCAACAACGAGTGTTGCTGACCAGACATCCATGTTTTGCCGTCCTGACTCCTCGGGAGTGTGAAGTGTTCCAGTGGGTGGTGCGAGGTAAGTCAAATGGCGACATCGCCGGTATTCTCGGGATAGCCCTCCGGACAGTGAAGAAACATCTGGAACGAGTGTTTGCCAAATTGTGTGTCCATAGCCGCTTCGAGGCAATGGCGCTCTACTATGAATTCACGCTGCAACAATGTCGAAGCGAGAAGAAACGCCGTACGTCCAAAGCCGCATTGTCACGCAACCGACTGTCGGTAAAGATCGTTGAGAAGATCAAGTCTCGGTGCAATACACCATGATGAGAAAGGGTGAAGTTGAACAGCCGAACGACATCGTTGAAGTGGGGGTAGAGGGGTGAGTCACATAACAGGAGGGTACATGATGCGTATGTTGGAAACGAAGCAAAATGTTCGGAAGAGGAAGTGGGGTATGGGGCAAGCCCTAGCTGGGTGGGGGGCCTGGAGTATTGCTGGTTTGTTACTCATCCTTGGCGGTTGTGCAGGAGGAGAGAGTGGAGGGGGAATTCCTCCTGCTCCTGTTCCTCCCGTGACATTGACGGTTGTCAAATCCGGGACCGGATCTGGAACCATTACATCTGCTCCCGCTGGAGCTGATTGTGGCACCACCTGCACGTTGGAGGTCGCTCCAGGCACGGCGGTCACATTGACGGCAACTCCGACGACAGGCAACAGCGTGGCAGGCTGGGGTGATGCTTGTACCACGGCAAGTGCTACCTGTGCCGTGACAGTCACCGCCGATCGGACGGTCACCGTTTCGTTTACGGCGTCAACCGCGACGCCCCGTGTCACCGCGAGCACGGCTGGGACCGGGCGCGGAGGCATTACCTGTCAGGTAAACAATGCTCCAGCCGGACCCTGTGGCGTCTATCAATGGGGTGATCAAGTTTCCATCGTCGCGACGCCTGATGCCGGGTCCTCCTTTACGGAGTGGACTGGTGGCCTCTGTTCTGGAACAGGAACATGTATGGTGACCCTGACCGACAATATCGCCGTGACGGCGACATTTGTGGCTGGTTCGTCGATGCCCCCCGCGGCGCTTCGCCTAGGTGCGGGACTCGGCTATACCCTGGCGGTTCATGCGGACGGACGGGTAATATCGATCGGGTCAGGACTGACGATTGGTGGGAGCGGGACAGTCCTCCCTGGCACAGCAGCAAAAGTGATCACGGGGCTCAGCGCCATCTCATCGGTGCTCCCAGGAGAGTTTAACAATTTTGCGATTGCGACGGATGGCTCAGTCATGGGATGGGGGCTTAAGATTCTTGGCGTGAGCGTGACAGGATCTGTTCCCAGTATTGTTGATAGACCAATTCCTGTACCTGCAGTAGGCCAGGTGACAGCACTGTCAGCGTGTGGGTCCGATCTTCTCTATGCTCTGCACAGGGATGGTACAGTGTCCTACACACCCGCCACGACCACCATTGGCCCTGCGACGAGAACCATCACCACGCAGACCATTCCCTCGCTCACGTCAGTGACCTCAATGAGCGAATACTGTACAGCGATAGGGGGGGTGCTAGGACAAGCTGTTGTCGTGAAATCTGATGGAACCGTCTGGAGTCTTTCACATAGCTTTACACAAAGTGGTACCACCTCAACCGTTCATGTCGCGGTCGACCAGATTGCGGGGCTTCCGGCCATTACGCAAGTGTCCTGTAGTCGTTCAGGAAATGGATTTTGTTTGGCGCGCGCCACTGACGGTGGCGTATGGGCCTGGGGCGACAATTCGAACGGTCAGTTGGGCGATGGAACACTGATTGGTCGGACAATTCCAATTCAGGTCTCTGGATTGGCATCCATCGCAAAGGTCATCGCCGGTACTTTGGGGTCCTATGCCATCGATACGCATGGAGACGTATTTAGTTGGGGCGCTAGCGATGGCACCGGTTCTATTACATTTTCTGGCGTCCTCGGTCGCACAATCACCCACAACGCCTGGGTGCCGGGGCGGGTACCCCTGCCTGGCCCAGCCACCGCGCTTGCCGCATCAGTCTCTCATGTGGTGGTGCTCTTGAGTAACGGGACCGTCTGGTCCTGGGGTGGCAATACTTTTGGTGAGTTGGGTGACGGGACATCTGGCAGCACTTCGTCGGTGCTACCTGTTCAAGCGGTCGGGTTGAATTTGAATAACTGATCTGTGTCCCGATTGTAGAGCCGTGAGGCGGCCCCGGCGGGAATCCTGCCGGGGCCGGTGAAGGCAGAGGCAATGAGGTCTGTCTGCAGAGTAGGTGCTGAGGCTCCAATCTGGGGGTGAAAGAATTGATGCGCAACCAGATCCTTTGTAACCATGTCGACGAATGCAAAGGCTTTATTGGAGTCCCTGACTGGGGAGGAAATTCGCGACGGGTTTATCTTCAGATGCGTCAGGCATTACCGGCTCTGGATCTCTCCGCCCTCTACGTCTGAGAGCTGATACATGGTTATTACCTTGCTGATCGGGTATCCCTGGATCTGGAGTTGACGCGTGAAGATACACGGCAGCTCATCGGCTTGCTGGCTCAGCAGCGACTGTAGACCTGAGTGCTACCAAGGACGCTGTCTCCAACGGCAAATTGTGGGGTAGCTTGGGCCTAAGGATTTGGATTTGTGATGCTTGCAATCACATCATGGCGCCGATCGGACAGGTTGCAACAAGCTTCACTCCCAATGTATCGTGCCTCTCCAAAATTTAGTATTTGAGAGTTCATACCAACGTGAAGGAGTAATCGCATGAAGCCGACTACGAACAGGTTGCTGTGTATTGGACGGGTACTGATTATCCTGACGGGGTTCTTGCTTGTTTCTTGGGACGCTGAGGCGGCAAACGCACCTGACCCCGGGCAATTCTTCAAAGGTTGTTCGGTGAAGCCACGCGAGGGCCACAGTAATTACCGAGTCAGTGGCTTTTGTCTTGGACATTCATTCAAGCCACAGCACACCAATGGTTGTATCGTACAGTGGGATGGTCTGTTTGCTCGGTGGGTAATATTCTCTTGCGATTTGGATGGAGAGCCCCGTCGTATGATCTACTTTGATGGGAAAACGGGCAAGATTGATCGCGTTGACGGGAATATTCCTCAGGAACAAAAGATGGTACGAGAAGTTCAAACCTCTGGAAATTACAAAGGGTGCACGATTTCCCATCTCACGGATAACCCATCCAGACGTGTGATTACCGGCAAGTGTGCGGGGCATGTGTTTGAAAATCCAAAAATTGGCGGGCCCCTTGAAGAAATAAATGTTTGTCGGCTTCAAGATCTTAGGAACCAAATGTGGATTGGAGATTGTATCATTGATGGCCGGTGGCGGTCTGGGGCTACTTCGATCACCTACGATCCTAAGACTGTTGAGGCAGCTCAGGCTGCTGCGGAGGTTCGTACAAAGATGCAGGCGGAGGCGCCTGCAAAATATCCCGATCTGGTCGCGAGTGCACGGGCGAGGAGCAAGGCTGACCCTGTTTTTCTAGGCATTGTCCTGGGTGAACAGTGGAATAAGCAGAACGTGAATGATTGTTCGGAGAGAGGATGGTCCACGCACAATTCAATCCCCTTTTGTTCCTATCCAGCCGATGAGGCGAACACGTCTCATGCTGGAAAGTCATGGACTGACTGCGTGGTCATCGACAAGAGCAGTTTTGATACGTCGTGGATCGGATCTTCTTCGGCCATCGACTATTCCAAGGTACAACAATATGATGGGCTCGCCGGACTTATTGTCGGCATGACAGCCCTTAACATGGCTGTTTCTAACGCTGAGGCAGAGGCAAAGAGGGAGAGCTGTAAGGTGTATGTTTCCGTACTTCCGGATGGCACGGTCGGAACCGTGTCGACGCTCACGAGTACGCAATCAGCCGAGGTAGAGAAGGTCCTTTCCCTGCTGATCAAGAAGTACGGCGACCAATTCAGCACCAATGGGTGGCGTCATCAGTGGACGTTACCTGGATTGACAGTGAGTTATCACGAACGAGCTGAACGGGCAGATGGCAGCAGTTCTGTGCTTGGCGGTCTTGAAATTTCTACAGCTGCAGTCGCTAGAGAGGCGCAGAGGAGTTCAAAGCCAGCATTTTAGATAGTGCGCAGGGGAAGCCTTCGCTGATTGTGGCCCGTTGGATCTGTGCGACCCCATAGGTCCACGATGCTCTCCGTCGATGTCTACAATCGCACGAGGGGTTGCTTAGCTGAGCCGCGACCTTGTCCACATCAGCATGACCGCTCAAGCACGCCACAGGATTGGGGCGGGTACTGCAACTGATCCCTGGAGTCTTCCGCCAACTGGAAGCCATCATCCTGCTCAAATTCATGAAAGAAGGACGCATCGTGTCAAGCAATTGATTGCCGCATGACTGGTCGGATGTGCGGTGCAATGTTAATCTAGCCCGTATCTAGCAAGATTCATATGGGGAGGGGTGTCATAATGGCCATTACCACAGTGGGACTAGCCGAAGCGAAGAACAAACTCTCTGAATTGATCGGCCGGGTCGCTCGGGGAGAAGAAATCACGATCACTCGTCATGAGAAAGTCGTTGCCAAGCTGGTGCCCGCGAAACGAGCCAGTCGGGAAGAGGCCCTACAAGCGATCGAGGGGATTCGGGCATTGCGCGCCAAGCATCCTGTCAAATTGACTACGGAGGACATTCTCGAGTTAAGGAACGTGGGGCGACGATGAATTTTGTGTTTGATTGTTCAGTCTGGATGACTCAACCTCTTTAACTTTAACCAATACATGAACTTTCGAGTCACTTGCCATGGTAATGGCAGAGACACATAGCACACGTACGTCAGCGAGACCCTTTCACCTTCAAGACAAACAAATATCAACTGCGGGTCACATATTGATCTAGATGAAGTGGCGATCCGATCGTACGCTGCTCCTTGGCAGCTAATATGCTATAGTCCGATCAGCACCTACGTAACCGGTTCCTGGATGCGGAGTAGGAAGTCGATTAGGTTCCATAGAAGAGCGGAATAATCTATAAGTTGACATAATATACGTTATCAGAATATGTCATTTGAGTTGTTTGACCGCGTCCACAAAGAGCTTTCGATTACCGGACAGGCCTTTTATGAAGGCATCCTGGCTATCTCCGAAGTCGTCAACCGCAAGGTGGAGATTATCCGACTGCATTGGCAGGCTTCCTCTTTGCTTCAGCGTATCGACGATGTCACCGCTCGAGTTGGACGACTCATCGCCGTGCAGGTATCTGATCGACTCCACTCCAGACTTCAGCCAGATTCGATTGTGTATGCAGTTGATGAAGCCTTAACCGACGCCCGTGCTCACATCCATGAATTGAAACGATCCTTGATGCAAGTCGATGCACAAATCCGCGAACTCAAACTTGAAGCGACTCATCAAGATTTACTTTTATTGCACCACGACCTGACCGTACGGTCGGCTGGAATCGAACGCCTCACAGTGGCGCATAGAGCTGCTGCGGCGGGACAACCACTGAGTGCCGCTCCTCATGCTCTTGCATCCTCTGTTGCCACCGTTCTGCGGGGGCCAGTCCTCTTAAGTCCCAGCAGTGACCTCGTCCTACAGCCTGGCGACATCGTCATTGTGATTGGCCCTCAAACTGAGCTGGATCACTTCACGCACTGGTTCACCGGTCAGCGCCCCCTCACCCCTGCACGGACACGTCTGCCTCAGGGAGTAGGCACACCAGCATAAAATCAGTTACAATATCACTTCATGGCATTGATGACGCTCCTCATAGCTCATATCCGCTCCGGTGTGCGTCTGCTCATCCTTTCTCTTCTCGTCTCAGTCTCTTTCGTGCCGACAGTCGAAGCCGTTTCTCCTGACTCTCCCGGGCTTCGCATGCTCGAAGAAATCCAAACCGTCATCACAGAACTCGCCGAACACGCTAAGCCTTCCGTCGTAAACCTCTTTCCGATGACTCTCTCAGGAAGACTTCGCGACACGTCAGGAGACCGGACGCCGAATGCATCAGGCTCCGGTTCAGGCCTCATCGTCGACAGCGACGGACACATCGTGACCAATAACCACGTCATCGGCGATGCCACGGAGATTGAGGTTCGCTTCTCAGACAAGACCAAGCTCGTTGCTCAAGTAATCGGCAAGGACCCGGATACGGATTTGGCGCTGCTCAAGGTGACAACTGATCGGCCCCTTCCCAGAGCACGGTTCGGTGATTCTTCCACGGTCAAAGTGGGCCAATGGGTCCTGGCGGTCGGAAACCCCTTCGGCTTGGACCGTACGGTGACACTCGGTGTCGTCAGCGGGATCGGTCGTGAAAATATGAATCTTTCACGGTACGAAAACTTCATTCAAACCGATGCCTCAATCAATCCGGGAAACTCCGGAGGGCCGCTATTCAACCTTCGTGGGGAAGTGATCGGGATCAATACCGCGATCATCAATTTTGCCCAGGGCATCGGGTTCGCCATTCCTTCGAACATGGCCAAGCAGGTCATCGAACAATTACTTGCCAAAGGCAAAGTTGTGCGGGGCTGGCTCGGTGTCGGGATTCAGCCGTTGACGGCTGAGTTGGCGAAAAAATTCGGAGTCACCGAAGGCGAAGGAGTCCTCGTGAACGAAGTGTTCGAGAAAGATCCTGCGGCTTTGGCGGGGATCAAGCCGGGCGATGTCATCGTCCGGATCGACGGTGTCGTTGTTGATTCACCGAATAAGCTGTCTCGCCTCATCGCGACGCTGACTCCTGGCGCGACCTCAAAGATAGAAATAGTCCGGGATCTGCAACACGTGACAATGGACGTTCCCCTCACCGAGCGGCGTGATACCGCCATCGTCGCATCGATTGCTCGACAAGAGGAGAAGTTAGGGGTCAGGCTGGGTCTGGATCTCCAAGACGTGACGGCCGCCCTGGCGGACAGGTTCAAGCTCCGTGAGCCGAAAGGCGTGCTGATTACAAAGGTTGAACCCAATAGTCTTGCTCAAGCCGAAGGCCTCCGGGAAGGCGATCTCATTAAAGAGGTCAACCGTATGGACGTGTCCTCCGTAGGAGAATTTACGTCAGCTATGGCACGGTCCAAGCGTGGCGACACCGTGTTGCTTCGCGTGCTTCGAGAAAACCGCGCATTTTATGTCGTGCTGAAATCCTCCGACTGACGATGTCAATGGGCCGTGGCGGCTTGTCCTTCCGTCTTATGTCGCTCAATGACCCTTGCAGCTAACTCTCGTGGTACTTCATCATACTGTGCGAAATCCATGACATAGCTGCCCCGGCCACCGGTCATGGCGTTGAGGGCCGTCGCATATCGAAGCAGCTCAGCCAGCGGAACCAACGCGGTGATCTGTTCCGCATGGTCCTGCGCGTTGACGGCCACGATTCGACCCCGTCTGGCGCTCAAGTCCCCCATGATCGCTCCGACCGCGTCGGTCGGTGTGTCGATTTCGACCGTCATGACAGGCTCAAGTAACACGGGATGCGCAGTCTCTATCGCTTTCTTGAATGCCATCGATCCCGCGATCTTAAACGACATTTCGGATGAGTCAACGACATGATAGGATCCGTCATAGACGGCCACTTGCACATCGACGACCGGAAATCCGCTCAACGGTCCTTCCTGCATGGCTTCAATGACTCCTTTTTCCACGGCGGGAATGAAATTTCGAGGAATCGCGCCTCCGACCACACGACTCTCAAACACATACCCGTTGCCCCGTGGAAGCGGCGCCACTTCAAGCCAGCAATCGCCGTATTGCCCGTGACCGCCGGTTTGTTTTTTGTACTTGCCCTGTGCCTGTGATTTCGTCTTGAGCGTTTCCCGATACGGGACCTTCGGCGTATGGATGATGACATCGGCTCCGAACTTTCGGTGGAGTTTCTCAAGCGCCAAATCGATGTGAAACTGCCCCATGCCGCTGAGCACCATCTCCTTGGTTTCGGCATTGCGTGCGAATTCCAGCGTAGGGTCTTCTTCGATGAGTTTGTGAAGACCAAGGCTGACCTTATCGATGTCCGTCTTCGACTTGGCTTCGATCGCGAACGACATTATCGGCTTTGGGAGGCTCGGTATGGGGTAACGGATGGGAGCATTTTCTTGGCACAACGTGTCACCGGTATGCGTGTCTTTGAGTTTTCCAATCGCTACGATCTCTCCTCCTTTTGCGGCATCGACCGGCACGTGACGTTTCCCCAATACCCTATAGAAATGGCCGAGCTTTTCCCGTACATGTTTTGAAGCATTCAGCACCGTCGCATCGGCATGAATGGTTCCAGACACGATACGGCAATAGGACAGCCGACCGATGAATGGATCGATGATGGTCTTAAAGACGTAGGCTGAAAACGGTTCCTGGCCACTCCCCTTCCGCTCACACTCTTCATGAGTCTCCGGGTGAATCCCTTGCCATGGATGGATCGCGCCACGTTCGGAGGGTGTCGGTAACAAGGTCACAATGGCGTCCAGCAGGGACCAGACTCCCACATTTTGCGTTGCGGATCCCGCATACACGGGAAGAAATTGCTTCGTCTGAATGTCGCGTCGAAGTCCCTGGAGAAGGTCTTCCTGGTTTAATTCTCCCTGGGACAAGTAGGTCTCCAATAAGGTTTCTCCGCTTTCCGCGACCGCTTCGATGAGCTGCTTTCGCGCTCCGCTGAGAATTCTCTCCAGGTCGTCTGAAATGTGCCCCTGTTCCACTTGCGCTGAATTCGGCCCGGACCGTATAAATTTTTCATGTCGCACATCAATGACGCCTTCTAAATTCACGCCGAGGCTGACCGGCAGTGTCATGGGGATTGGAGCACGACCGAGCTGCTGTCGGCAGGTCTCCAGAGCGTTCTCGAACGATGCGCCTTCCTTGTCGAGTCCATTGACGAACACCAAACAAGGAAGATCCAACTCTTTAATTCTCGCCCACAGCCGTGCCAGTTCTGTCCTCACCCCCATGCTTCCGCTCAGAAGAAGGATGACCGCATCGGCGGCCAGCAAGGCGGCGAGCGGTTCACCGAGAAGATCGAGTGCGCCTGGAGAGTCAATGAGATTGATGTTGGTGTGATTCCATGAGAACTGAAGGAGACTGGTACTTGTCGAATGGCGATGGCGAAGCTCTTCCGGTTCGAAATCAGAAACGGTGGTAGCCTGTGTCACGGAACCAAGTGAGGGGATTGCTCCACCGGTATACAGCAAGGCCTCACCGAGAGAGGTCTTGCCCGCGCCGGCGCTGGATACGATCGCCACGTTTCTGATGGACTCCAGACAGGCTGCTTCCATAGTATGCCCTCCTTGTTAATGTAGAGGTTTAGGCATTCGCTTCCTCATATTCCTTGGGACCGTTATTTCGGTCGGGATTATTTCAAGGGTCTTCCCGCTCATCTCGCTGTCCCGCCATCCACCCTTCGTCGGCAAAACTCACGTACCGGCCATCTCCCACGATCACATGGTCCAAGACGCGGATCCCCAACAGCTTGCCGGCCGTTATCAGTCGGTCAGTCAATCGCCGATCTTCCGGGCTTGGGGTTGGATCTCCGCTGGGATGATTGTGAAGAAAAATGACCGCGGCGGCCGATTCACGTACGGCGAGCGCAAAGGCCTCACGTGGATGCACGATGCTGAGCGTGAGGCTTCCCTCTGAAACCGTGGTTTCTTTGATCACGACATTTTTTGCGTCCAGCAGCACGACTTTGAAGAGTTCATGCTTCACATCGCGGAGTGCAGGATGAAAATGTTTGAACAGATCCGCACTTGAGGAAATACGAGTGCCGGTGGACATGGGAACGGCCAGCGATCGTCGCCCCAGTGCCAAAGCCGCCTTGAGTTGGGCCGCCTTGGCGGGGCCGACACCCGGGATGGCGCAGAGTTCTTCGATGCCGCAGGCCGCTAATCCTCCCAACCCACCCACGCGGTCGAGGAGTTCAATGGACACTTGGACGGCGGACGAATCGCGGCGGCCGGTTCTCAGGAGAATGGCGAGAAGATGGGCGTCTGATAAGGCTTCAGAACCCTTCGCAAGAAGACGCTCACGAGGACGTTCGGTCTTGGGCCAGTGCGCAATGCCTTTTCTCGGTTCTTTGCCCGCCACGAAGACCCCTCAGATGACAAAAAATTGACGGTCCGGACTCTTTTGTACCGACAAATAAGAGAAATTACCGGCCTAAGGCAAATACGTAATTCATAACCCATTGAAATATTGAAACATGACAAATTGGTGCAGCTCTTGCTTAACGTTGCCACCAGCTGTGAACGTAGTCACCTTGGGAGGGATCGATGGAATGTCCGAAGTGCAAGGGTATGATGATGTTGGAACGGTTTTCTGATTTTTTTCTCGTGTTCTATGCATGGAAATGTATCAACTGCGGTGCCATCATTGACCGCACCATCTCTAACAACCGAAGAAAGAGTCTCGCGGCCCGCGAATCTCAGACCGTTGCGGCTCGGTAAATCATACTTCGTGCTCAAGCGCGGGCCCTTCGTGAGGGCCTGCTTAGGACTCGCAGGGTGGAATGCATCTTCCCTGACGTACCACGAGCCAATGATCGCATTATAGTCTTCCGCAAGAAGACGGTCAAAAGAGTACCGATGGTCCTCTCCGAGTCAATCCGCAGTCCATACGGGCACCCTCCACATTTCTTGACCCTTGCAAAAACGCTATGTTAGAGTCTGATGCTCACGACGATGTTGTCTGGTATGCGTGTGATCGCCGGTACCCATCGAGGTCGTCGACTCTACGGGCCGCGAAAACTCGCTCTTCGTCCAACCTCTGACCGGGTTCGAGAAGCCCTGTTTTCAATTCTCGGTAATCGGCTTACGAACTGCCGGTTTTTGGACCTCTACGCTGGGACCGGAGCTGTGGGGATCGAAGCCGTCAGTCGCGGTGCTGCGCACGTGACCTTCGTCGAGTCGAACCGGGATGCATTGAAACTGCTGCGGCAAAACCTGGAGCTCTGCCATATCGGTGAGGAAATAGTCGTGGTGGGTCGGACTATCCAACAATTTCTGGACTATCCCGATCAGTGGAACGGTCCCTATGATATTGTCTTTGCCGACCCACCTTACGCCGAGGCGTCGAAGCTTCCATCACTATTCGCTGAGCCAAGGGCCGATGATTGGTTTGCCCTGGACTCGTGGCTGGTCATCGAACATGCTGCGAAGACCGCCTTCCCCATGTCGTTGGGGTGCACCAAGTTTTTGCGCCGATATCGCTATGGTGATACGGCCTTATCCCTCTACTTCCGTCCCCCCGCTGTGCAGGCATGAAAATCGGTATCTACCCCGGCACCTTTGATCCCATTACGCATGGCCACACCGACATCATCACCCGCAGCCTCCGTGTGTTCGACAAAGTGGTGGTGGCGGTCGCTCCAAATCCCTCCAAGCACCCACTCTTCAATTTGGCGGAACGCCTTGACATGGTCAAGCTGGTCATGAAGGATGTAGGACAGGTCGAGGTGACTCCGTTCGACGGATTGCTCGTTGACTACGTCGAACGGTCAGGTGCCCATGCGATTATCCGTGGCTTGCGCGCCATTTCCGACTTTGAACATGAATTCCAGATGGCGCTCGTCAATCGAAAACTTGCGAAGATGGTGGAGACGGTGTTCTTGATGCCCAGCGAAGAATACTCATACTTGTCCTCGACGATTATTAAGGATGTGGCACAGCACGGCGGCAATTTAATCGACTTTCTTCATCCGGAAGTAGCCCGGCGCCTACAAGCTCGTATCCGGAGTCTCAAATCATGAAATTGGCAGCGCGTGTCGGTCGTATTGCACCCTCCCCGACGTTGGCCATGGCTGCAACCGCCAAAGCCATGGCTGCGCAAGGACTGGATGTCATCGATTTTTCAGCCGGCGAACCGGACTTTGACACGCCGGAGCCGGTGAAGGCCGCGGCGGAAGCGGCCATACGCGAGGGGTTTACCAAATACACACCGTCGTCCGGAATCGATGAGTTGCGGGGAGCGATTGCCGACAAGCTCCAGGCCGAACTGGGAGTTCGGTATGAAAAGTCTCAAATCCTC